>CAYSCH010000112.1:0-17072 GCA_964429355.1 uncultured Planctomycetaceae bacterium
CTCCGAACACTAGAAGACCAAATCTTGAAAAACCAATAATTAAGCGGAACGTTGAGATTAAGAGGGGGAGCAGGATTGAGACAGCACGCTTACTCCTCCCCCTTCGCCTCCCACAACCGAGGCAGCGATCCTCTCGAAACCCGTTCGACCACAGGAGCGTCCGTGAGTTTCTGGGGCAAACTCGATACATAGCCGGGATTTCCTAGCTCTATATCGCCCACTTCGATCATGAACGCGTCGGCAATCTTGCCGTAAAGGAGGGCTTCGTAAGAGTCGCCCTTTTTCTCCATGATAAGATGATACCACATCAGGTCGCGCCAGGCATCATCGTCGCTGTAGACGAACCAGGCCCGAACCATCTGGACCTTGGCCTCGCTCAGGACCTTCGCCCGAAAGACGCTGCGGCCGTTCTGACGCTCGTGGCTAACTTCGGTGATTTCCGTGATCGGCCGGCCGTCGTGGATATGGGAGACCCACATGAGAAAATCCATGAACTGGATTTCGCTGAAGTTCGAATGGCAGTAGTTCGGGATCAACTCGATCGTCATCGGTCGCTCGAGCCGCTCCTGGAGAATGTTCACATTGAACATCTTGTATCCGTCTTCATTGGTGGCGCCAAGATAGAAGACCGGCACGCTGACTTGATCCTGGAAGAACCCGTGATGGAAGGAGAGTCCCGGCGAAATCCGGTCGGTCGAATAGACCCCCTCGTTTCCCATGATGATCGGCGAGGCGACCCGGGAATCAACGGCCGCGGCCACGGTGGCGCTGCGGCCCCGTTTGGAATGGCCGCCGATCACGGCCTTGAGGTCCTCCAGACCAAGGAACTGCTGAAAAGCGTCCATCGCCTTGACGTACACCACGGCCAACTGGCAATTCATGCTGAAGTAGTTCTGTCCCGTTTCCTGCCGGAGCTTGTCGAGAACCCTTATATCTCTTTCGATAATTGACCCATCCGGGTACTCGCCGGGGTTGGAGAGAACCATCGTCGGATAGCCCGTCCGCGCGGCAATCGGTTCCCCGTACTTGTCGACATGGATCGGAAAGGCCGATTCCGCAGGGGAGCCGATGATGACCACCTTTCCCAGCCGCTCGGGCGTGCCGTTTCGATCGGTGTCGGCCGGCAGGAAAATCACACAAGGATGCCCCCATTTCTTCCCGTCGAGTTCCTGACTGTAGAAATGGGCGGTCACCTTGCGGAGCTTCTGGGAAGGATCGGTATCGCTGGCGACAATCTCGTCCGTCTTGACCGTGAACTCCAGCGGTACCGCATGCTTCATGACCTTCGGCCACAGCTCACGCGGTTTGGGAACGTTGCGAGATTCCTTCTCAAAATCGAACGTCCCCGGCAAAACGGTGTCCTGCTGGGCAAGAGCGGGGGGAACAACCGCCCAAGAAATCAGAGCATTTACCGCCAACAAGGACAACGCGGCCAAGGGACGACGGTTCATGAAAGGCCTCCTGTTTGAAAAGGGCCAGTGGGCCGAATGGGCCGGCGGGGCAAGGCACTGCTTTCTTGCAGAGGGTATCCGGCAGTTCGTTATCTGATGCCTCGGATTTCTCCTGTTCAAGCAGAACCACCTCAAACCGGCAAAAGGCAGAAAGACTCTACTTCGTTCCGACGAACGCCACCCATCCCGGACGGCGGCTATTGTAAACCGCCCAACTCGGCAGCGAAAGAAGACCCCCTCTCCCTCTTTCCTCGCAATAGCCCGCCCATCAACCTCTGATTAAAATGAACTCTGCACGATCGTGAGCCCCAAAACGAGACTGGGAGAAGTCAAATTGAGTTCGAGTCTGCTGCGTAGACCATGGTTCTACTTCATTCTGCAAGTGGCAGGGCTGGCCGCAGCATTCGTGTTTCTGGGCAAATTCACCCCCGTCTCCGTAGGCGATACCTCCGACTACCTGCAATTCCCGCTCCAGGAGCCGGTCGAGGCGCTCCGCCATCCACGCACCTGTGGCTACCCCGTGTTCCTGGCGTTTTCCCGCCTTTTTGCTCCCCAATGCCAGGCGGCTCCGGTCCTGGATTTCGCACTCCATGTGGTGGCCGTGGCCATATTCTGGCTTGGGTTGCGGCGTATTATTCAGTCGCCCTGGACGGGCATGGCCGTTGCCAGCAGCCTGCTGTATTCGAACACCCTGTTACGCTATGGAAACAACCTCGCGGCCGATAGCCTGGCCTCCTCGCTGGCAATCGCCACGATCGGCTGGCTTCTGGTAACGGTTTTCAGTCCCTCGCGGCGGTATCTTCATTGGTGGGCCCTCGCCCTGGGAGTTTTTGCCTGTTACCAGGTTCGGCCCGCATACCTGTTCATGATCCCCCTCGTACCGATTCTGGGGGCCTTGCTCTGGTGGCTCACCATGCCCAACTTGCCGGCATGGCGCCCAGGGCGATCATTGCTCGTGAGCCTTGTCCTGGCCGTTTCTGTCCCCTATCTGGCCTTCTGCACGCTCCGCTGGCTGGCAGTCGATCAGTTCTCGCTGGTCTCCTTCGGCGGCAACAACTTCGCCGGCGTGGTTTGCATGTTCGTCTCGGACGACGACGTGGAGAATTTGCCTGCCGACGTTCGGCCCCTGGCCGAGGCGATCGTGCGGCGGAGGCACACGGTAGCTGAGAGTAGACCGGACTACGCGGCCGAGGCAACTCGCCGGTACATGGAGATCGAAGTGCCCTTCGACACGAATATCAACAGCGTGTGTGTGGCGGCGGCACGCGAGGTCTATGGAGACGACTGGGTCGAGGGGAATCGGGCCCTGTGGCAATTCGCGGCGGCAGTTGTCGCGGAGAAGCCGCTGGATTACGGCGTCTGGCTGGTCAAGGCATTCATCCGCGCCGTTTACATGATCGTTTCCGAGTACATCATGAGTCCCGTCTACTTTTTCGGACTCTTAGCCCTGGCAGCGTGCCACACCTGGTCGGTCGTTCTCCGTAAACGGTCGGCCAGGGATGTCTCCCAAGCCGATCCGTCCCTGTTTGTGGAAATCAACGCCCTCTGGATGATCGCAGGCGGCTTCGCTCTGGCACAGGTTGGGTTGGTGATTGCAACCACGCCGCCGCTGGGGCGGTTCATGGATGCGGCCGGAGTCTTTTTCGCGTGCGTCCTCGCCCGAGCCCTGGCCAATCGCATCGCCCTCTGCCGGTACCTGGCCGGGTTGGCCTACGGCGCAACCTGATAGCAGACCACGGTGTCCATCCCTCGCAGGTACAGGCGGCCGTTGGCGATGGTCGGTTGCTGAGGACGCTCCAGGTCGACCTTGGTGTCGACTCGGCCGAGCTCCTTGTAGCCGTCCCGGCTGGCCTCCGCGAGAACCAGTTCGTTGTTCTTGGTCAGGGCGAAAATCAGCCCGTCGGCGATCACCAGATTCTGCCCGTTCGTCCACTCCCGGCCCGCCTCCTTCCAGAGCAGCGATCCATCGGCAAAGTTCGTGGCGTGAATGAAGCCGGCGGTCTTGTTTCCGCCGAAGCCGAAGACCGCTCCCTCGTAGATTGCCGGCGTGTTGTAGGTGTTGGCCTGAAGCTCCGTATCGAGGTACACCTCGTCAAACGAGATCTTTCCGTCCACGGCCTTCATCTCCAGGAGCGCCGAAAAATCCTTCCCCTTACCTTCCCCTGCACACAGGAAAAGCTTCGAGCCAATCGCAACGGGCGTGGCAACCAGCCCCACGCTGATCGGGGCAGGGTGGGGGTATCGCCACATGATCTCTCCTGTCGTGGCGTGGACTCCGAGTATCTCCTCGGTGCCATACGTTGCCGTGATCACCTGGGGAATCCCATCGACGACCTGATATGTCAACGACGACGGTGCTCCCAGTTCCCGCCCCTTGGCCGTCTCTTCCGTAGCCACCGACCAGCGCAGCTCGCCCGTTACCTTGTCGAGGGCCACCAGCACGATCCGGTCGCGGCTGTCCGTGGAAACGAAGAGCGTGTCGCCCACAACCAGCGGCGTGGAGGCTTCCGTTCCGAAGAATTCCTTGTCCTGGCGCCACAGTTCCGTCCCGTCCGTCTTGAGACAGATGATCGGAGCGCACATGTCCCACACGTCAAGGTCGTTGGCGTACGGAATGTAGTAGACGCGATCCTCGTCGACAACCGGCGACGTAACGGGCCCCTTCGTCTGGTGCCGGTTTTCCTTCGGCCAGATCAGCGTTTTCCATTTCACCGACCCGCTGAGCGGATCGAGGCAGACTGCGTATTGCTTGTCATCCGTCTCCGTGGCGGTGAACGCCTGGCCGCGAACCTCGACGACAGCACTCTTACCCCAGCCAATCTCCGCTCGCCACAGCTCCTTCGGCCCCTCGGCTGGCCATCGGCGAAGCAGCCCCTTGGCTTCGTAAACGCTGTTTCCACCATCGGGAAGAAAACGCGGGAGGTCTTGGGCAAAGAGCAACGGGCACGTTGGAACCGCCGCGGCAAGAGAAAGCAAGAAAACTAACACGCCGGTAGAACCATGCATCCTGGACATCGGGAGCTCCTGGTGTCGTTCGGGCCGCAGGTAGGCCAGACGGCCGATACAATCCCACAAAAATCCCATTGTAACCAGCCATGAACCTGCAATCGATACGCGGCCTCCCACGGCGCCCCACGCTCAAGAATTCCGCCGCTGCATCGATCCTTCTCTTGTCCCCCGACGACATAGGCCTCGCCATCCCACTCCTCAAAGGGGGGAGTGGCCGGTTCGGCCCTTTCCTGCAACGATACCATCAAAGACAAGAGTCCTGTACTACTAACCTCAAAGATCGTGAAGTTGTTCACAAAGATCCGCGACCAACGGGAGCAGACCATTCGAGCCGAGCGGTAGCTCGTATTGGCTGGCGGCCCTGCCGCCCTGTGCGATATTCACGAGGATCCGCCAGCGATTCACCCACCTTTAAGCCAGCGAGCGATTCCATGGAGACCCCGCAATCTTCCCCCTACCTTCGTGTCGGCTTCGTCTCGACTCGCATTTCCGGAAACGACGGTGTCAGTCTTGAAGTGGCCAAATGGGCCACCGTGCTCGAGAGACTCGGACACACCTGCTGCTACATCGCCGGCCAATGCGATCGCCCGGCTGAACGTTCGATCGTATTTCCAGAAGCACACTTCACCCATCCTGTGATCAGAATGATCACCGAGCAATGTTTCGGCCGGACTCTCCGTACTCCGGACACGACCCAGATGATTCACGAAATGATTTGGATCATCAAGCAGAAGCTGCGCACGGCCTTGGCTGGCCTGGAGGTCGACCTGGTTATTCTCCAGAACTGCGTCACGATACCGCTGAACATCCCCCTGGGGATTGCCCTGGTGGAGCACGTCATGGAGACCGGCATTCCCTGCATTGCCCACCATCACGACTTCTACTGGGAGCGGGAGCGGTTCACGGTCAATGCGGTGGACGACTATCTCTCCATGGCTTTTCCGCCTCGGTTGTCCCAGATGCAGCACATCGCCATCAACAGCCAGGCGGCCGAGGAGTTCGGCCGGCGGACGGGTCTTCCCTGCCGTGTGGTGCCCAACGTCATGGACTTCGACAATCCGCCGCCCCCCGTCGATGATTATGCTGCGGACTTTCGCCAGACCATCGGCCTCGCGTCCGACGATATCCTCGTGCTCCAGCCGACGCGGATTGTCCCCAGGAAAGGGATTGAACATGCGATCGAGTTGATTCATCAACTCAAGGACCCACGCTGCAAATTGGTCATTACCCATGCGTCCGGCGACGAAGGCGATACCTACGCCAGACGCGTCCGGCACTATGCCCAGATCATGGGCGTCAGCGTGATTTTCGCCGACCAGTGGATCTATCCGGAACGTCGCTGGGGACATGACGGGCGAAAGCTGTATTCGGTCAATGATGCTTACCAGCATGCCGATTTTGTGACCTATCCATCGGCCTACGAAGGGTTCGGAAACGCCTTTCTCGAAGCCATCTACTTTCGCAAGCCGATTCTATGTAACCGCTACGCGATCTACCGCACCGATATTGAACCGTGCGGCTTCAAGGTGGTGCTCATGGACGGCTACCTCACCGAAGAAACCGTGGAAGAGGTCAGCCGGGTTCTCAACGATCCCGAGTATTGCTGCCGGATGACCGATCACAACTACGAGGTGGCAAGGAGGTTCTTCTCGTATCGTCGCGTGGAAGACGAATTGCTGGCCCTCCTTGCCAGGCCCGCCCTCCGCCCGAGCACCGAGGAACTGGCGTGATCCGGGCAGGCACGCCCTGCAACTGGGTATCAAGAAGCCCTGACGAAACGTGGGAGTTGCCCATGGCATGGATGGGCACAATCGGCAGTCTTGGCAGCGGCTCTAAGAAGCCCTGACAAAACGTGGGAGTCTCCCACGGGCATGGATGGGCAAAATCGGCGGTTCTGGCAGCGGCTCTAAGAAGCCATGACAGAACGTGGGAGTCTCCCACGGGCATGGATGTGCACAATCGGCAGTTCCGGCAGCGGCTCTAAGAAGCCATGACGAAACGTGGGAGTCTCCCACGGGCATGGATGTGCACAATCGGCAGTTCCGGCAGCGGCTCTAAGATTTGTCTGCTTTCGCCATCGGCCTCAGTTCATCGCCGTCGGCCCCGCGGATCCGCAGGCTCGGTTTATCCAGGGTCACCGTAACTCCTGGCGGAACGGAATGAGTGAGCCATACGCTCGAACCAATGACGGCCTCCCGTCCAATCACGGTCTCGCCCCCCAGCACTGTCGCATTGGCATAGATCACCACCCGGTCTTCGATGGTGGGATGGCGCTTGGTGCCGCGGACCAGGTTGCCCTGCTCGTCCGTCGGGAAACTCAAAGCGCCCAGAGTCACGCCCTGATACAGTTTGACCCAGTTGCCGATCTCGCACGTCTCCCCTACGACCACGCCTGTGCCATGATCGATGAAGAAATGGTTTCCGATCGTGGCGCCCGGATGGATATCGATTCCCGTGCGGCCGTGGGCCCACTCCGTCATCATCCGCGGGATGAGGGGTACATCCAGGCGATGGAGGATGTTGGCCAGGCGATAGACGGTGATCGCCTCCAGGCCCGGATAGCAGAAGATGACCTCGTCGTAGGACCTGCAGGCCGGGTCGCCCACGTAAGCCGCCTCCACGTCCATGGCCAGGGTCGCCCGCAATTCGGGAATCCGCCCCAAGAATTCCAGCGTCTTGTGCTGTCCGATCGACTCGAAGTCGAACTTCTTCTGGGGATCGCAGGTCGTATTCTGCCCACGGTCGTGGCAGATGGCCCGGGCAATTTGCGAGGTGAGCCGGTCGTGGAGCTTGTCGATCAGGTCGCCCACGTGATAGGTCACATTCCCGAGATGCAGCCCGTCGCGCCGCCGATAGCCCGGATAGAGGATCTCCTTGAGATCCTCCGTCATCGACACGATCGTGTCGTAGTTCGGCAAGGGGCAGTGGCCGAGATGGTTCATGGACCCCATCTCGCAGTACGTTCCCACAATCCGATCGGTGAGGTCGGGCAAAGTTTCTTTGAGTCGGAAGTTCATGATTGCGAGATCCCCGGTGCGAGGAAAAAAACGCCGAACTCGTCAGCCAGATTGTGGGCGCAGCGAAAACGGCAAAAGGGAAAAAAGAACACACGCGGCAGTGAGGGGGTAGTAGAGAGTCCGGTGTCAGACCGGACAGAGACAGCGGCAGCGGAGACAGATGGATCGGCTTGTCATCGTCAAAGGCCCCCTCCAGGGCTCCTCTCGGTAGGTTACCGAGATATATGGTAGGCGCGCTGGCCGTCGAAATCAAGCGCTCCGAGATTCTCTTCGGGCGGCTGCCGGCTCGGAGTTTAGGCGAATTGCGGTTCTCCTGCCGGTTTCGGCCGGGCTTCACATGCCTGGTCAACCGTCCCTGTCCCTGATAACTGCACGCTCGATTACAGCCCACTTTTTGGGCCGTCGGAAACCTTCGGAATGCATCGCTCGCTTCTCGCATTCCACGTCAACCATCCCGGCCTGTCATGACGCACGCTTTTTTGAAGCCGGGCTCTTGCGCAGCGGGAAGTCCTCGGCTCCCGGTGGCTGGGAGGCAAGGCGCAGGCACCAGGCAGGTCCGATATCGGACTGCCCGGTCGTTCCGCACGGCTCCGCCTCCGCCACCAAGATTCGTGCCGCCGCCCAGGTGTGCGACGTCCGTAGCGCGGTCTACGGGATAATCGGTGAAAGGGTGAAGGAGTACTCGTAAGGCTGGTTGCCCGGCAGGGTATACTCCGGGTGGGTTCGTGCGCCCCAACTGTTGTCGCCGCCAACTCCCTTGAGCTGCAGATCGACGTTGAGCGTGAGCGTATCGCGCCGCGGCAGTTGGTAATCGTGGGTCGCCCGCTCGAGGTCGCTAATCGTAAAAGGCCAGACGGCGAAGTTGATCAGTTCCTTCCCGGCTGTGATGCGCAGGCCCGCGCCGGTGGAATCGGTGAGGGCCACCCACCGGACGTCACTCCGGTTGCCCGTGTCCTGGGCCCGGACGTATGGGTGGATCATCTCCTCTACGACGTGTTTGTAGATGGCGATCTCGCCCCCCGTCTTGCGATCCCAGTAAGTCTCCTGGGGCCCGCGGCCAAACCAGGCAACATCGTCCAGATCCGCAGAAACCGACGTGGTCATCCCAAACTTGGGCAACATCGCAATCTCGCCCTCGCCCGGCCGGTACTCGGCGGAAACGGCGACCGAGCCGTCGGTGCTGACGAGGTACCGGACTCGATAGGAAGAATTTCCCAAGGGGAGTGTCGATTCGGCCACAACCGAGACGACTCCGTCCGACACAAGCTTCGCGCCAAAATTCTTCAACTGGCGATTGGCGGCGGCGCTGCGCCAGACGCCCAGCCGAGTGAGGTAGTTGTTGCGGTACTGGTTGTCATTCGGCACCTTCCAGAAGTTGGGGGCAAGCGGTGCGGCGAGCATCTCTCGTGGACCCACCTTATACGAAACCAGTTCCCCCGACTTCTTGCAGAACACGACGGCAAAACCGTTGCCCTTGACCGTGAACGACTCGTCGTCCTGCGACATATCCAGCTTACCCTTGCCCTCCACGGTGCGGGAGGAACGTTCACCGGGCATTGCCAGTTGATCCCAGGCAACTCGGTGACCCGCCGCCGCCCAGTTCGTATCCTCGGCCAATGCAAACGCCACGGTGAGCAGGTATTCGCCGTCAGGGCCCGTCTTGGGCAACTCGATGGTAATCTCTTTCGATTCCCCCGGGGCGATGTCGAGCCGGCCGACCCGGCCGATAGCCACCTCCTGGCCGTCCTTGCGCAGCAGCCAGGAGCCTTCGAACTGATTGAGGTTTGTGAAGAAGTACTTGTTGGCCACCTGGATCTTTCCGACGGGCAGGTCGACCGGGGTGACCTTGATGGACTGGTAGACCTTGCGGACTTCATACAGATGCGGATTGGGAACGCGGTCCGGTTGCACCAGTCCGTTGCAGCAGAAGTTACCGTCGTTGGGGAAATCGCCAAAATCGCCGCCATAGGCGAAGTACTGCTTGGTGCGTCCCAGGGGCACCTCCTGGTCGCTGACCTTCGTCAGGTCCAGGTGCAGAAGGAGCCCGTCGGGCTTGCGGCCGTCGACCGCCGCGACTTCGTCGGCCGCAAGGGCTCGACCGTAAATGCGGGCCTCCGCGATGGGCAGGCTGGTCACGCGACTGGTCACTTCCGAGTTGCGGCCGATGTTGACCGGAAAACTGCTGCGGTCAATGGGGCCGGTGCAGGGCTGACTGCCGACCTTTCGGCCGTTGACGTACATCAGGAGATTCTCGAGATCGTAGACGGCCGTGATGCGGTTCAGTCCATCGGTCAATTGGGCATCTTCATAGCTCACCTTGAGCGACAGCCATTTGCCCGGATGGACGACCAGCTCCAATCCGTAATCGCCCATTCGCAGGAGATACTGGTGATCGCCTTTGGAGAGGAGAGGGCAATGGGTCGTGGCCCGGCCATTGGGGACGACACATTCGAGCGTGAAGGGACCGGTAAGGTCCAGGGCATCGTCATCTCCCACCACCACGGGACCTTGAACCCCTTGCTCGCTCGCCCCGCTGAGCACCAGGCTCGTCCGATCAGGCTTGGCCAGGTCGGCTATGGTTCGCGCGGTAGGCACGTCGGCCACCAGTCCCTGGTCGACCCAATCCCAGATGAAGCCGCCTTGAAGTTGGCGGTGGCTCTCGATGGCATCCCAGTAATCTTGCAGGTTGCCGACGCTGTTGCCCATGGCGTGAGCGTACTCGCATTGGATGAGAGGCCGGTCCTGGGGCTTGCTGGCGTAGTCGAGCATACGATCGATCGTCATGTACATCGGGCAGACGATGTCGGTGTTGCGGCTGAGTTCCGCTCGTTCGTACTGAACGGGGCGAGAGGGATCACGCTGCTTCACCCAGTCGTAGGCCGCCTCGAAATTCACGCCGTTGCCGGCCTCGTTCCCGAGCGACCAGGTGATGATCGAGGGATGGTTCTTGTCGCGTTCGACCATGCGCTCGACGCGATCCAGGTGGGCAGACTTCCAACTGGGATTCTTGGCGAGCGACTCGGGGCCGTAACCCATGCCGTGCGACTCGATGTTCGCTTCATCGATCACGTAGAGTCCGTAATGATCGCAGAGGGCATACCACTCGGGAATATTGGGGTAGTGCGCCGTACGAACAGCGTTGATGTTGGATTGTTTCATGAGCAGGATGTCTTGGATCATCGATTCCACGGAGACGGTGTGGCCGTTGATCGGATCATGCTCGTGGCGGTTGACGCCTTTCAGAAGCACAGCCTTTCCGTTGATGAGGAACTGGCCGTCGCGAATCTCGACCTTGCGGAAACCGATGTTGCGGCTGGTAACGGCGATCACCTTGCCCGCTTCATCCTTGAGGGTGAGAACGAGCCTGTAAAGGTTCGGCGTCTCGGCGGTCCACTTGGCCGGGTTTACCACCACGGCGGGAGCCGGACTGCGCTGGGCGGTGACGCCGGCGGGAACCGTCAGTTTGGCCGGGGCCAACTCCGCCACCGTCGTGCCGTCGAGCGCGAGAATCTCCGTTTCGACAGAGCACTTCTTGGGCGCCTCGGCATAGTTCATGACCTCCAGATCCACGGTGACCTTGGCATCGCGATACTGATCGTCCAGGTCGGCATGGAAGAAGAAGTCTCGCAGATGCAGGTCCGCGGAGGACCAGAGCGAGACGTTTCGAAAAATGCCGCTCAGGCGCCAGAAGTCCTGGTCCTCGAGATAACTGCCGTCGCTGTACCGGTAGACCTCAACCGCCAAGGTGTTTTCGCTCGCCGCAAGATAGTCGGTCACGTCGAACAGGGCCGGCGTGCGGCTGTCCTCGCTGTAACCGACCTGTTTGCCGTTGATCCAGAGATAGAAAGCGGAATCGACACCGTCGAACTGGAGAAACACCCGCCGCCCGGCCCACTCTTTGGGAACCGTGAAGGTGCGGCGATAAGAGCCCACTGGATTCCGCTGGCTGTAGTTGGTGAATTCCTTGGGCGGTTCCCCCATCACGCGCGGCGGATCCTTCTGGAACGGGTAGGGAATGTTCGAGTAGAGAGGCACCCCATAGCCCTTGGTCTGCCAACTGCTCGGGACCGGGATATCGTCCCAGCCGGAGACGTCGAAGTCCGGCTTGTAGAAGTCGGCCGGGCGAGTGTCCGGATTGGGCGCCCACTTGAACTTCCAGGTGCCGTCCAGCGACTGAAACCAAGGGCTCTTCGCCGGATCGCCCTCAAGGGCCGCTTCCCTGTCGGCGTAGAAAAATGAGGTGGCACGGCCCGGCTCCTTGTTGCGGCCGATCACTTGCTCGTTCTCGAGGTCGGGATGGTCGGCAGAGACCGTTGGCAGGGCAGTCGCGACCAGCGCGGCGACGAAGCAGCCGATCATGGGGGCTCGTTTCACGTTCATTTCTCCTCGCATGGATTCGTTTCGGTACAAGCGGAGGATGCCAGCCGGATCCGGGGCCTCGAAGGTCTGCTGCTCGCGCCGCCGGACGGCCCTCCGCTTCCACCTGGGGCCGATGTCTGGTTCGGTTCATGGTCGAGAATCGGGCCGTTTCCTGCAAGGGGCGGGCGAAAATCCGGGGCGCGAGGCTGCCCCCCACCGCGACTTGTCCTCTTCGGACATCTTGGGCTAGAATGAACGCAACAAGCCTCCCCGCTGTTCGGGTGGGATGGTATCTTCTTTCCAAATACTAATAGAGTCGGGGCATCGTCCGCATTCTCCGCACAGAACGCGACATCGACAGACGCACTGATTGTACCCTGGGAGACTCCCACAATTTGTTAGGGCTTCCTGCTCGCCGTGCCAATGGCGAGAGTAGCGACTTCTTTTTCGTTTCCGTTCAGCCTTTTTCCGCACACGGTAGCTGTCCATGATCTGTGTTGTCGTCGCTCGTGGCCGTCATCGCCAGGTTGTTGCCGAACAGAACCATCTCACCGAGGAGGGGGTCGATCTGGTCGAACTGAGGATCGACTACATCAACGGCACCCCGAGCGTGAAGGCTTTGGCCGGAAAACGCACCGGTCCCGTGGTGATTACCTGCCGGCGCGAGCAGGACGGCGGGCGTTGGACCGGCACGGAGGACCAACGCATGGCCCTCCTGCGAACGGCGATCGTGGAGGGGGTGGAATATGTTGATCTGGAGGAAGACGTTGCCCGGAAGGTGCCCCGGTTCGGCAAGACAAAGCGGCTCGTCAGCTACCACAACTTCCATGAGACCCCCGAGGATCTGGAGGCCATCTGGGACCGGATGGCCGGCTGCGATCCGGACGTGATCAAGATCGCCACCCATGCGAATAATCCTCACGATAATCTTCACGTGCTTCGACTCGTTCGCAACGCGAAGATTCCGACCGTCGGCTTCTGTATGGGCGAGATGGGAACCATGTCCAGGATTCTGGCCGGGCGCTTCGGGGCGCCGTGGACCTATGCGGCGTTCAGCCACGAGACCGCCCTTGCGCCCGGGCAACTCACCTACGAGCAGATGACCAGGATCTATCGCTACGAGGAGATCAATGCCGAGACGGAGGTCTACGGTGTCATCGCCGATCCCGTGGGCCACAGCTTGAGCCCCCAGATTCACAACGCGGCGTTTGCCCGAGAGAAGCTGAACAAGGTGTATGTGCCGATACGGGTTCCCACCGAGAATCTTGCTCAGTTCTTTGACGACGCTGCAGAATTCGGAATCAAGGGACTCAGCGTGACGATTCCGCACAAGCAGGCGGTGCTCGGGCTGTTGACCGAACGGGACGATTCCGTGGAAGGGATCGGCGCGACAAATACTGTCGTTTTCGACGGAACTCGGCGTTGCGGCTACAACACCGATTATCAGGCGGCCATGGATAGCCTGGAGATCGCAACCGGTACCGTTGGCAAGGAGAAGCCTTTTGAAGGGAAGACGGCTTTGGTTCTGGGATCCGGCGGCGTCGGCAAGGCGATCGCCTTCGGACTCGTGTTGAGAGGCGCCCAGGTGATCCTGGCTGACGGAGATCCTGAACGAGCCACCCAGTTGGCCCAACGGCTCAAATGCCATTCGACCGAATGGGACTCTCGGCACAATGTGACGGCCGACATTCTCGTCAACTGCACTCCGATTGGAATGCACCCCAACGTCGACAACTCCCCCTTCGACAAACACTTTCTGCGGCCGTCGATGGCAGTGTTCGATGCCGTCTACAATCCCGAGAATACGCTTTTGATCAAGGACGCTCGGGAGCGGAACTGCACCATCGTGACCGGTGTGGAGATGTTCGTTCGCCAGGCGTGCCTGCAGTTCAAACACTTCACCGGCCTCGATGGGCCCGCCCAGTTGATGCGCGACGTGATCAAACGGGCCACCTCGGCGGCGAAGGTGTGAGTCGACGCCTTGAAAGAAGTTGCTCCATTTGCGGTGAAAGATTAGGAGGCCTGCACTGGCTTCCCATGTGGAAAGCCACAAAAAGCCTCGTAGCGCCGGGCCCCAGGAACCGGATCAATACCTCATGAATCTTACCCTGATCGGATACCGTGCCACGGGGAAGACGACCCTTGCCCGGCTGTTGGCCGAACGGCTCGGCTGGGACTGGATCGACGCCGACGTGGAGATTGAACGTGTTGCGGGAAAAGCAATCGCCAGGATCTTCGCCGACGACGGCGAACCGGCGTTTCGGAATATCGAAGCCCGGGTGATTGCCGACTTGACCGCCCGTTCGAACCTCGTGATCGCCGCCGGTGGAGGGGCGCCGCTCCGGGCGGAAAGTCGTACCGCAATGCGTGCTGGGGGGCGAGTCGTTTGGCTCCAGGCCTCGGCCGAGACGATCCACGCTCGAATGTCCGGCGACACGACAACCGCTACGCGACGACCAAGCCTGACCGATCGCGGGCCCCTCGACGAGATCGTTCATCTCATGTCCGTGCGAGAGTCTGTCTACCGGGAAACGGCCCATCTGGAGATCGATACCGAGGGCAAGCCTCCCGAATACCTCGTCGATGAGATTCTCGGCCAGATCGGCTTCAACGGGACTCCCGGAGCGGGCAAGTGAATCCTCTGCTATTGGTTCCGCTCGCAGTGCTCGGTGCCGCCCTCGGCAGTGTTGTGAATCTGGCGGTCTATCGGCTCGCATGGCATCGGCGTTCGTACAGCCCGTGGTCGGCGCCGCTGGAAAACGCTCCGCCACGCCAGTGGACCGATCGCATTCCCGTCTTCGGATGGCTCGGGATGCGGCGCGAGTCACCACTGCACGGTGCCGGATTCTGGATTCGCCCCATGCTCGTCGAAGTCGTCACCGCCACCGGAATGGCTGCCCTGTACTGGTGGGAGGTGGAACAACGCGGGCTGATCCGTCCGATGATCATGCCGCCCGCGACGGGGATTCTTTGGGCTCAGTTTGTCGTTCATGCATTTCTGTTGGCCCTGATGCTGGCCGGATCGCTGATCGACGCGGACGAAAAAACGATTCCCGACGGGATCACCGTTTCCGGAACCTTGATTGGCCTGATCCTGGCCGCTGCACTCCCGGCGACACTGCTTCCCGACATCGCCCGAACGGTCGTTGTCCCAGGGGAAGCGATTACGCCGCCAACCTGGGACTTCCTGCGTCTCACGTCTCCAAACCTGTGGCCCCCATGCCTTGATGGTTTCCCCGAGTGGAGATCTCTGGCGATCGCACTGGGTTGCTGGTGGGGCTGGTGCTTCGCGCTGATGCCGCGCACGTGGTACAGCCGCCATGGCTGGCGGAGGGCGCTGCAGCTCTCGTTCGCGCGGCTACGCCGCGAAATGGCAACGTATTGTGCCGCCGCCATGGGAGTCCTCGGTACCCTGCTCATTGCTCTGGTATGGCGACTGGGAGGACCGAACTGGGAAGGACTGTTGACCTCCCTGGTGGGCATGGCCGTTGGCGGCGGGATCATCTGGGCGGTGCGGATCATCGCCACCTCTGCGTTGCACCGGGAAGCGATGGGATTCGGCGACGTGACCCTGATGGCGATGATCGGTGCCTTCCTCGGTTGGCAAGCCTGCTTGATGATCTTCTTCCTGGCGCCGTTTGCCGGCTTGCTGGTGGGCGTTTTCAGTCTGGTTCTGCACCGGCAGCCCGAGATTCCCTACGGTCCGTTTCTGTGCCTGGCAGCGGCTTTCCTGACGGTCTGGTGGTGTCCCGTCTGGTTGCGGATGGAACCGGTTTTCATGCCTGTGGACCTCCTTGCCGGGATCTTCGTCGTGGGGCTGGTGCTGATGGCCGGGCTTCTCTGGCTCTGGCGCATCCTGGGGTGGCTCTTCTTGTGGGTCTTTGCGGTTGGACTGATGTTGATGATGGGAATTCTTTGGCTTTGGCAGGGGATCATCGGATAGCATCAATGCTCTATGAAACCGTCACCGATATCGAGGCACAAGCCGAAGTAGTCCGGCGCCGTCGATTCGGGGTTATTGAGGCCTTGAACGGAGAGTTTCGCTCCGTGGTTTTTCGGCCCTGGCCCACCTGGGTGTCGATCCCGGAGGTGTTGTTCTTGGCGCCCTGGGTCCGCCGCTGTCGCCGGCGTGATCGCTGCCTCCTCTATTTCGATCAACCCTGGCGCCAACCGAACTACCTGGCCGTGAAGTACCTGTTGACCTTCGGTGGGACAAGCTACGCCTCCGTGGTCGCGGCCCGACAGGCCGTCGACGAAGTGGCACGCATCAAGCGATCCGATGCGCTCGTCTGCCAGGTGAGCAACAAGCGTTTGAATGGCCGGATCATGAAACGCTGGGGCTGGGAACCGCTCAACGATTCACCTCGATGCACCCTCTTCGTGCGCCGGTTCTACGGTGAATACCCGGCCAAAAGACGGCCGGCTGAAGACCGAATGTGACTACTGCCGTCTCCCCTGTCCAGCCCATCGAACGTCGCACGCAAGAGGCCTGCCGTCGCGGTCTTCCTCCCACGATCAGCCGGCTTCATTCAAGCCTTCCGCCTGGGATTGCAGATCGGCGATCTCGTCAAGGATCGCTGCGCACGCCTGCCGGTCAGCGGAGATCGCGGCCGCCTCGAGACGTTCTGCAGGATCGGTGAATTGAGGGAGCCCGACGGTACCGGCCGTGCCTTTCACCCGGTGTGCCAACTCGGCCAGACGGGGATAGGCAGCCGTTTGGAGCGACGCTCTCATCTCGCCGATCCGTTGCCGCTGCACCTGGAGATAGTCCAGGGCGATTTGGCGGAGTTCATCGCTGAAATCTTGCGAATCCCCGCCGAACACCGGCGATGGGGCGGTGGCCGCGACGCGTTTCAAAGTACTCACCAGCTTTACGGCATCGACCGGTTTGACCAGATGATCCGTGCAGCCTGCCCGCCGGCATCGCTCGCGGTCCTCGTCCGTGGAATGGCCCGTCAGGGCAATGATCGGGGTTGTGAACCCAAGTTGCCGCAGACGCGTGGTGGCCTCGAATCCATCCATGACGGGCAATTGCATGTCCATCAACACGGCATCGTACTGTCCCGTGATCGCCTTCTCAACGCCCAGCCGGCCGTTTTCGACGCCGGTCACCCGTATCCCAGCCTTAGAAAGAGCCAAGTCGATAAATCGGCGATTGATCGGGCTGTCTTCGACGAGCAGGACGTGCATCGGTCAGGCTGATTCCTCTGCTAGTGCAGCAATAGGAGAGAATCGA
>CAYSCH010000112.1:17082-23789 GCA_964429355.1 uncultured Planctomycetaceae bacterium
CCAAAACGCGGCTGGCTATTCGCAAGATCCGGAGGACAAAACCGTGGTCAAACCAAAATAGAACCTAGCATAAAAATAGCCCCAAGGCGAGATATAACCGAGGCTGGCCATTGCCGCCAAGCCCGTGGTGAATACGGTAAATTGCTCGATCAGGAGGACCGCGTTGGTTCAGACACGGACCAGCACCCTTCGAGGCCCATACCCAGCAGACGGAAGGCGGCATCGAATACTGGCTCGCACGCGACCTTCCCTATCTGCTGGGGTTGTCGACCTGGTAGCCGCCACGCGCGAGGCGGATGACGGCAGCTTTGATGTGCTCATTGGCCTGTGCCTTCAACCATGAGGGCTCACCGAGTTCAGCAAGCACGGCCACATCCCCGTGCTGAAGGCCCGCATGAACGCCGATCTCCTCATGGCGTGTCGCCCCCGCCCCCCGAAAGAACGACCTGGCAGTTGCCCTTGTCCCCCACCGGCCGTCCTGATACTATCCGCCCGCCATTTTCCGGTCGCCCCGTCCGGGACCGGCCATCCGGAGGCCGTCAACATAGAAAAGCTCGGCGTCTCACCCGTTCATCACGAAACCACCGGCGGCGCGGAACTGTGCCCATCGGGAAACCTCCTCCTTCCGTTACATCCTCTCAAGAGTCTTACCGCCATGCGTCGCAGGCAATCGACGCCTCGAAATCTCCTGTTTCTGCTATGGACCCTCGCGCCCTTCGTGGCCGGCTGCGCGAACAGCAAGTCGGTCCTCCAGGGCAATGTGGACCAGATGCAGCAACAGCAGGTCGCGATGCAGCGGCAGAACCAGGAGCTGCACACCCGTGCCGCTTCGCTCGATCGTCAGCAGCAGGAGCTGACGGCAGTGGTTGCGCAACTCCGGCAACAGGTCAAGGTCGAACAGGACAGGTCGCGTCTTCTCCAGACGCAATTGGCCTCAACTGCCGATCAACTCGGCAAATTGCGGGCGGAAAAAGACACCCTATCGAAAGAAGCGGAGATGCTGACCGCCTCGCTCCAGCGGCAACGAGGCGTGGTGATCAAGCCGAACAACAGCCTGTTGACGACACTCCCGAAAATCAACGTGCAAGGAGTCGCGGTCCGCCACGATGGCGATGTGATCCGCATCGAACTGCCGACCGACCGCCTCTTCCAGTACGGATCCAACCAGTTCCAAGCCAATGCGGGCCAGATCATCTCCGCCGCAGCCGCAGAGATCCTGCGTAACTATCCGAACCAGAAGATCGGAGTGGAAGGGCACACCGATTCAGATCCGGTGCAGAACTATCAGTTCAGCAGCAACGCCCAACTCTCCGTCGCCCAAGCCATGGCAGTCTACGATGTCCTGGTAACCCAGAATCGCATGCAGCCGAACCAGTTGCTCGTCGCCGGCCACGGCGGCAGCAATCCGATCGTCTCGAATGCTACCCCGGCCGGAAAGCAGCGAAACCGGCGGATCGAGATTGTGATCTATCCCGAACGGGCAAGCTGAGGCGGAAAAAGTCCAGACGCGATTCGCCCGACCGCACGCACGAGACTCCTATCCGTCTCTCCTCCAGCCATCTCTCGGTCTCCAGGCCCTTCCCTTGTTTGGATACCCGCCTCAGGGTCGGCAATGGCAAATATTGACAAATATCAATGGTCTGCATAAACTGCGAGAAAGGAACTCAAGTCGGGGATAATTGCCATGGGCAGCACCTTGAATCTCTCACTCACCGATGAACTTCGTGCATTCATCGACGAGAATTCGGGCGACGGAACCTTGTACGCAACGCCAAGTGAGTTCGTGCGTGATCTTCTTCGGCAAAAGAAGGAGGAGTTGGAGGCCTCGCGAATTCGCAGCGCGATCCTCGAGGGCTACGAGGATGTCTTGAGAGGCCGTGCCTGGGAGTATCGAGGTGACCTGCGTTCGCTTCTGCGCCAGGCGCAGCAATGAGCGCCAAAAAGAAGAAATCACCCGTCCGCATTCTCCTCACTGAGCGAGCTTTGCGTGACATCCGAGACATTGAGGTCTACTCGATCGAGCGGTGGAACGCCGACACTGCTCAGAGATATATCGACCAAATCGAGGCAGCTCTCGGTCGCATTGCCGAGGCTCCAGAACTGCTTCGTGAAGAACCCGACTTTGCCGAGTCCCTCCGGTTCCATCGTGTTGAGAAGCATGTTCTTGTCTGCGACGTGCAAGGCCAGACGATCTACGTGCTCACCGTCCTGCACACCAGCATGGACATTCCGAGGCGCCTTGCCAAGCTCATGCCTCAACTTTCGCTGGAAGCCAGTCTCCTCCACAACAAAGCGACCGCCACGAAGAAGGGGAATCGCTGATGCCCTCGCTGTTCTCGGGGTCTGCTTGCTGCAGCTTCCCCGGATGACAGCCGGCAGATTTCTCGGCCAAAGGAACCTCTCGCCTCGGATGTGCTTCCCCTGCTCGCAGGCAGTGCATCGCAAGTTTTCACCTTCGTGCACTGCCCACAAGCAAAGTAGCATGCAGATTCGGAACGGGACGAGGCGGTCCCTACTTGAGTTCCTTGATCTTGATATTGCGGAAGTAGATCGGGGCGCCGGCATGCTTGCCTTGGAGCCCGATCTTGCCCTTGGTCGGCAGTTCCGCCTTGGGCTTGCTCAGCCATGCGGGGATCTCGGTTCCGTCGGGGTTCGTCTTGGCCGAGACCCACTTGCCCATGTCCATCTCGTTGACCAGTTCGCCGTTGAGGACCACGTAGATCATCTTGTCCTTGCAGGTGACGGTCATGCGGTTCCACTCGCCCGCCTTCTTGACGAGGCTCTTCGTGGCAGGCTTGTGGCCAAAAACAGCGGCGCATTGCCAGGTCTTGGGACTGTCGGCCCATTGCTTCGCGAAGTCGTCGGCAATCTGGATCTCGACCGAGTTGGGAATCCAGTCTTTCGAATCCGAACAGTACACGATCACGCCGCTGTTGGTGCCCTCGGCGGTCTTGAACTCGAGATCGACGATGCAGTCGTCGTAGTCCTTCTCGGTCCAGATACACTGGTCCTCCGTGGCCGTGAGAACCCCATCGTCGACGGACCAGATTCCTTCGGGAGCAACGGCATCCGACAAATCAGCCTTGAACAGGGTCGGCCAATCCGTGCTGTCCGGGTGCGACGCCGGCGGGAATTGGTCGGCCGCCTGGGCAATGGTCGATATAACAAGGCAAAACGCCAAGGCAACGGCAAGTTTCTTCACAGAAGTGGTCCTCTCGATGCAGAGACAGGGATAGGGTTACGGACTCAGCCCGTGCAACTCAACGGGGGACTCCTGTGGAAAACCACCGATGGACGGGCTCGTTTGCTGAGATACAGGGGCACAGTCCCTATATGGGGGGGCACAAAGCGCTGAATGTGCTCCTCCATAGATTTCAATATCTACAAGGACCGCCGTCAAGCGCTCTCCGCAAACGTCGTACTTCGGTATTATAGCCGACTGGGCCACCGAGCGCCATGGGGATATTGTCGTGTCTCATTTCGCCTTGCGTTTCCCCACGTAGTAGCCGAACCCTCCCAGGTTCAGCGAGAGAGCCTTGTTTGCCTTTTCTTCCTGCGCCCCGTCGGCCAGCAGGGTGGCATAATTCGCCGTGGCGCTTTCAGGAAGCTGGATTTGGACCTTCCTGCTCTCGCCGGAGAGGCTCACGACGGAGAGAATCTCCTCATCGACAGTCCGTCGCACGAAGGAGAGGACCGTTTCGGGAGCGTCGTTGTCGAGCCACACGACATCTCCCTTCGTCAGGGCCGGCTCCGCATGACGCAGCCGGCAAAGGTCCTGGCAGAAGGCAAAACGGGCTTTGCCTGCCGGCCTTTCACCATTGGCCCAGTCGACGGGGAGCCGGGCATAGATGCTGTGCCGGGCCGTGTCGGCAACCTCCTGGCCGTTGTAGAGGAGCGGCACGCCGTCGAGGGTGAACATGAGGACCAGGGCCGCGCCCACATGCCGCGTGCCCCAGGCCTTTTCGACCCGGTTGTCGTAGGCGTCGTTGGCAATGTCGTGGTTGTCGATGAAGCGGATGAAACGGGAACCGCCACGGGGACGTTCCTTCCACATCTTCTCCCATTGCTTGCGGAAGGCGGCCGCGTTGTCCCACTTGAAGCCCCAGCCGTAATCGATGTCGAAGGCCTTGAGCTGATCGGCAGCCCGGGTCCCTTCGGCAAGCATGGCGATGTCGGGGCGGATTCGTTCCAGCCGTTCCCTCGCGGTCTCCCAAAAATCCAGCGGCAGTCCGTCGGCCACGTCGCAGCGGAACCCGTCTGCGCCGAAATTCCGCACCCAGTATTCCATGTTCTGCCACAGGTACTCCCGCAGTTCCGGATTGGCCAGGTTCAGCTTCGGGAAATTCCACTGGGCGTAGACGATCTTGCCGTGCTGGTCGCGCTGGACAAAGTCCGGGTGTTCTTCCAGAAAGACGGCCTTGGGTCCGCAGTGGAGGTAGACCATGTCGAGCAGCACCCGCATTCCCAGCCGGTGTGACTCGGCGATGAACGCCTTCAAGTCGTCGTCGGTTCCATACTCGGGATCAACATGGTAGTAGTCTTTCATCCGGTAGGGATTCTTGGGGTTATTGGTCTTGGAGGCCTTTTGGCGAGGACTCCAGAAGGCCGGGTCTGGATCGTCGTCGGCGACAAAAACCGGACACAGGTAGACGATGTCGACGCCGAGTTCGGCCAGCCTCGGCAACCGAGCGATCGCGGCCGGGAGCGTGCCTTCAGGTGTGAAGGCCCTTGCATGGATCTGATACATCACACCACCGGTGAGCCACTCGGGCGACGTACGCGCCTGTTGCTCGCTGAGGGGAACAGGCGGTGGATCGGCCGCCAGGGCGGCGATCGCCATGAGTGCTGCCAGACTGAGTTGCGTCATTGGTTGACTCCTTTTCGATCGGTCAGGTCTGCCCGGGCATGGGGTACCAGTCGGGATGGCGGGGGTCCTGGTGAAAACGGGCGTAGTAGTCGCCATGTTCCTCGAAGTACTTTTCGTAGTGCTTCATCTTGTCCTCATCAAGCTGGACACCGAGCCCGGGTCCTGCCGGGACGGCAATCGCCCCATTCACATAGGGGAGCTTGCCGCCCACAATGATGTCGTCGTCCAGATAATGGTAATGGGCGTCGCCGGCGAAAGGCATGGCGGGGATCGTGGAGGCGGTGTGGATCATGGCCGCCAGTTCCACGCCGAACTCGGCGCCGGAGTGCATGGCCACGGCGAGATTGAAGGTGCGGCACACGGCGCACAGGTCCTTGACTCCCCGCGGACCTTCCCAGTAGTGGAGGTCAGTGAGCACAATATCGACCGCATCCATACGGATCGCCGGACCGAGGTCGTCGAACTTGTTGGGATACATGTTCGTGGCCAGGGGAATCCGGACTTGCCGGCGGACGGCCCGCATTCCTTCCAGGCCCCAGGCAGGGTCTTCAAAGTACTCCACGCCAAGTCCTTCCAGGCGCTGCCCCACCCGTACGGCGGTTGGAACGGACCAAGTGCCGTTGGGGTCGATGCGGATGCCAAAGCCGCTGCCGAGGCGATCCCGGCACAGCTCGAGCACACGGGCTTCTTCCATAGGGGGCAGCACACCGGCCTTGAGTTTCATGGCCCCCACGCCGAGTGTCTCGTGTAATTCGACGCAGAGGTCGGCCATGTCCTCGGCCGAGGTATCGTCGCCGCCGCCGGGCCGATCGTAGCGCCAG
Source organism: uncultured Planctomycetaceae bacterium (assembly GCA_964429355.1). Classification (GTDB taxonomy): domain Bacteria; phylum Planctomycetota; class Planctomycetia; order Pirellulales; family Thermoguttaceae; genus JAAYAY01. The sequence continues at coordinate 22,771 of CAYSCH010000112.1, forward strand.
AAAAGGTAGGCGATCATGGGCACGGCGTCGCGGACCTTGCCCCCGAGGAGCTGGCACATGGGTACGCCGGCCGCCTTGCCCTGGATGTCGAGGCAGGCGATCTCGATGGCGCCGTAGAGCCGCGAGTTGGAGAGGTAGTAGATGGAACGGAGGACCTTGAGCTTGATTGCCTCCAGATCGAAGGGATCCATGCCCACGATCCTGGGCTTGAGCTTGGCAAGTGCCCCCCGCTGGTCGCCGCCTCCAACTTCGCCGAGGCCGACGATCCCCTCGTCGGTGATCAGTTCGAGCACGGTCCGCATCATATAACCTGGGTGGACGCCAGTGTTATGCCGCAGCATGGCATTCATGGGGATGGCCACGGTGCGAACACGCACATCAACGATCTTCATCGGTCGACCTTTTTATGACGAGTGAATTCTCTGAAACATCCTCCCCACCAAGGGGAGGCAGTTTACCTGCTTTCACAATGATGGGGCAACTTTGCACGGATTTTGAAGTTTTCTGACACTTTCTCCCCGTTTGCGGGGATTCGCTTGAGGGATATTGATTCCCACTTCAGGCGGGGTATGAGGGGCGATGGAAGCGGGATGGGCATGGTTGTTCCTGGCGGTGTTATGGGATGCAGTTGATCGTGGGCAAATCTCTGATCGTCCGTTCAGTATATCAGATTTCTATACGCCTGTACAAGTATTTATGGGCCAGGGTTTTCGGAGTTTTTTTTGGGGGCACCAGTCTCTTGCCGGGAAGACTCGGGGGCCTCTCGTCGGCTGCCTGAGGCGATGGACGAGAGGACACAGAATGGGTGCGTGGGGTTGTCTGGGAGTTGTCAAAACCGATTTTACCTGGGCAGCGCGGGTGGGAAGTAGAGTGCTAGGGCAGTCTCAAAGTGGCTTGGGCAGGCTCTTTGGAGCTGATTGAAAGCGGGAAGGTCTGGCTCTTGCCGCCATGGTCGACTTCGACGTCGTAGGTGCCGTGGAATCCGCGGAATTCTACCTGGCCACCGGAGTTCGATTTGG
>CAYSCH010000113.1:0-8053 GCA_964429355.1 uncultured Planctomycetaceae bacterium
GCCCACGCGGCTATCTTCATAACAACTATTTCTCAGGGAATCACGCAAGGCCATTGCAGTGCCCCCGCTGCCGGGGTAGCTTTTCGTCGATTCACGGTTTGACGCGCTTGCCCTGCTGCAGCATCCCCGTAGAATTGTGAACGATAGAAAGTATGTTGCCCTTGAATCACGTAGTGGTTTGCTGCCATGTGGTCAGTCAGACAGGTCCAATCGCATCGTCTATGGCAAGCGTCGGTTTTGCTGACGGCTGGGGTTGCGTTGCTGGCCCTGCCTGCTTTGATCCTGGCGGCTCGGCCAAGTGATATCCCGGCTCAAAACGGCCTGTCTGCTCTGCCAGAACACGGCTCGTTGCTACGAGTCTCGGGCGATCGTCACTCGGTGCAGCCCCTGGACGATCACGCTCAGAGTCAGAAATCGAAGTCACCTTCCGGCGGGCTGGACGAGCGTGACGACTCGGCGCGGCGCACCGCCTCCGGCAGCCTCTTGGCTCGTGTGAGAAGGGGTGCCGGCTCTTGGTATCCGGGCAAGCCGTGGTCCTCGCGCCGGATCGCTGAGTCGAGCCACGCTCTGCTCCGGACATGTCCATCCACGGATTTCGGGCACTGTCGAGCCGTGGGTCAATTCGCTTGGCGCATGGGCGGGTCGGCGGCCGATTCCATCGTTCTCCTGCGCCGACTTCTGCTCTAATCGTCGGCTTCTCGGTTCTTTCCGAGGGACTCTGCGCGGATGCTGCGGCCCGCGGCCTTGCATCCTCCCTTCAATCCGCCTCTTCTCGGGCGTGAGATGTTGGCCCGAGAGGTGACTCCGGGCATTCAGGGCAAGTGGATCGCAGAAAGCGCAAAATCGGCGCCGCGACTGCAATTGTGGCACAAGACAAGGAGACAGGCATGACGGGCAGTATCCTTGTCGCCCACGTGGACGTACCCTGAGTGGACGTAGACGCCCTAATTCGAAATCATCTATCAGCAACAAGGACGATCGGGCGACTTTCATCTGAAGAGAAGGAGAAAATCCCATGCGTTTGCACACTCGCTGCAGGAACCTCAAACTGACCAGGGAGATCAGGGAGCAAGTGCGGTCCCGGCTAGCGTTCGCCCTGGCACGATTCAGTCACCAGATCGAGGAGGTAACCGCCAGCCTGGCCGACGTGAATGGCCACAAAGGGGGCATGGACAAGCAGTGCCGCGTTGTCGTGAAACTCCACCCCAACAGCAAGGTCACCATCGAGGAGACAGACAGCAATGTGTTGGCCGCGATTGCCCGGGCGGCCGACCGGGCCAAGAACGCCGTGGGCCGCACCCTGAAACGCCGGCTCGACGCCCGAATCAATCGCAACGGGCTGCGGCCCGCGACAGACGAAACTGCCGAACAGGAATAGGAGGTGTACCATGTTGCGAAGCATCCTTATTGGCCTGGACGAATCTGCCTATAGCAGCGAGGCGCTCGAATTGGGCATCCGCTGGGCGCGGCGTTTCGATGCCATACTCGTCGGACTCGGGATCGTAGACGAACCCTCGATCTGCCGGCGCGAGGCGGTGCCGATCGGCGCACGTCACTACAAGGTGGAACGCGATGAATACCTCCTCGCCGATGCACGCCATCGCGTCGAGGCAATTCTGGAACGATTCGCCCGGCGCTGCGTTGCGGAAGGGGTAAGACACGAGGTGCTGGAAGGCGCGGGCTTGCCCGATATCCAGATCGTACAGCAATCCAGGCAGTATGACCTGACCATGTTGGGGCAAAAAACGTACTTCCGTTTCGAAACGCAGGACTGGCCGGACGAGACCCTTCGAAAGGTACTGCGGCAGGGTTCCCGTCCCGTAGTCACGGTGCCCGAAGATGCGCCCCACGGAGTGTCCATTGTTGTGGCCTACGACGGCAGCCCGCAGGCAGATCGGGCGCTGCAGACGTTTCTGGCGTTGGGCCTGGCCGGCGAGGATACGGTTCACGTCGTGAGCATTCATGCGGACCGATCGGCCGCCGAAGGGTTGGCCCAGCAGGCGGCCGGTTTTCTCGGGCTCCACGGTGTTGCGGCCGTCCCTCATCCCCTTGAACCGACCATGTCCGAAGATAGAATCATCCTTGCGCAAGTGGAAGAGTTGCAGGCCCACCTGCTGGTCATGGGTGCTTACGGCCGGTCGATGTGGCGAGAGCTGGTATTCGGCTCGACCACGACCAGCGTTCTGGCTGCGAGCCCCGTGCCGATATTTCTGTGCCATTGAGCACCTGGGCCTTTGTGAAAAACTTCACGATCTTTGAGGTTCGTAGTACAGAGTATTTGCGGACCGGTCGAATCGGGCGACGGTTCAAGGTGGAAGCATGGGAATGACCTTTGCGGTTCTATCAGGATTCGTGGCGGCCTTGGCCGCCCCGCTGCTCCATCGGTTCGGGCGCCGCATCAGCGGCTGGATTGTAGCGCTCGTGCCGGTCGCCCTGACGGTCTACTTCGGCAGTCATATCGAGCAGGTTGCAGCAGGCGAAACGTTTCACGCGTCCTATGCGTGGGCGCCGGCGCTGGGCGTTAATATCTCCTTCTACCTGGACGGCCTCAGCCTGCTGTTCGCCCTGCTCATCAGCGGTATTGGCGCGTTGGTGGTGGTCTATGCAGGCGGCTATCTGGCGGACCACCGGCACCTGGGCCGATTCTACTGCTTCCTGCTGCTGTTCATGGCCTCGATGCTGGGAGTCGTCTTGGCCGACAACATGCTGACGCTTTTCGTGTTCTGGGAATTGACCAGTCTGACTTCCTACTTGCTGATTGGCTTTGATCACCAGCGCGAGGAATCTCGCAAGGCGGCCTGGCAGGCCCTTCTGGTCACCAGCGGCGGGGGACTGGCCCTGCTGGCCGGTCTGCTGATGCTGGGCGAGGCCGCCGGTACGATGGAACTCTCCGAGCTGAACCGCCTGGGCGATGTCGTCCGGAACCATGGGCTCTATCTGCCAATTCTGCTGCTCGTGGTGCTGGGCGCTTTCACCAAGTCGGCGCAATTCCCGTTTCATTTCTGGTTGCCGTCTGCCATGGAAGCGCCGGCGCCTGTCAGCGCGTACCTCCATTCGGCAACCATGGTGAAAGCGGGCGTTTACCTGCTCGCCCGGCTCAGCCCCGCTATGGCTGGCAGCGCGGCGTGGTGGTACCTGGTCACCTTCGGCGGCATGGCGACGATGCTCTGCGGCGCTTACCTCGCACTCTGCAATACCGATCTGAAACGCATCCTCGCCTACTCGACGGTCAGCGCCTTGGGGGTCCTGATGATGCTGTTGGGCCTGGGGACGGCAGCTGCCGTTCAGGCCGCCATGGTGTTCCTGTTGGCCCATGCCCTGTACAAAGGCGCTCTCTTCATGGTGGCCGGCGCTGTGGATCACGAAACCGGCCTGCGCGATGCGGATCGTTTGGGCGGGTTGTGGCGAGCCATGCCGATCACGGCGACGGCCGCGGTGCTGGCGGCGCTCTCCATGGCCGGGCTGGCCCCGTTCTTGGGGTTCCTGGGCAAGGAGATGCTCCTGGAAGCGGCCCTGAAGGCCGAGGTTCGATCGCTTTTGATCCCGGTCGTGGTGTTGGCGGGCGCCGTGTTCGTGGCCGTGGCCTGTATTGTCGGGCTCCGCGTGTTCTTCGGAAGAGGCCGTCCCACGCCCCGGAATCCTCACGAGGCTCCCCTGAGTCTCTGGCTGGGCCCCTTGCTCGCGGCGGCAATCGGGCTGGTGCTCGGTCTGCTTCCCTCGCACACGGCCGCCTGGATCCTCTCACCCGCCGCGTCGGCAGCCTTCGGGGATCGGGGATCCCATATACGGCTCGAACTGTCCCTCTGGCACGGGCTGACACCGGCACTTGGCCTGAGCGCCCTATCCATCTTCCTGGGAGCGATTGTCTACGGCAACTGGGACCGGGTACGGCGAATCAACCGGCGTTCGGACTTCCTGCTGAGCCACGGCCCGGCGTGGTGGTACGATCAGGCTGTCGGGGGACTGAACGGCCTGGCCGCGATGCAGACGCGCGTTCTGCAGAGCGGCTACCTGCGGCACTACATCATCGCGATCCTTGCCACGACGGTTGCACTGACCGGATACGCGCTGATCGCCACTGTCGAATGGCCTCGGCGGTCCGCCGGTTCGGTGGTTCGCTTCTACGAGGCGGCCCTGGCGGGGCTGCTGTTGCTGGCGGCCCTGGCTGCGGTTGGCTCCCGGACGCGATTGGCCGCGGTCGCCGCCTTGGGCGTTGTCGGCTACAGCGTGGCGCTGGTCTTCATTCTGTTCGGCGCACCGGACCTGGCGATGACGCAGTTTGCGATCGAGACCCTGACGGTGATCCTCCTCGTGCTCGTACTCTACCGGCTTCCTCGTTTCGCCGTCTTCTCCAGCGGATGGGTTCGCATCCGAGACGGGGTATTCGCTCTCGTGACGGGAGCAACGGTCACCGCCCTGGTGCTGGCCGTACTCCACGGCCGAACGCCCGAACCGGTATCCGGTTACTATGCGGAGCAGAGCGTCGCCGCGGCCCACGGCCGGAATATCGTGAATGTGATCCTCGTGGACTTCCGTGCCTTGGATACCCTCGGAGAAATCACGGTGCTGGGCGTCGCCGCCATCGGGGTCCTTGCTCTCCTGAAGTTAAGTCTGGAAGACAAGGAAGACGTGGCATGACGACGATCATTCTCCGGACGGCCGCACGCTACCTTCTTCCGCTCATGCTGTTGTTCTCCGTGTTTCTTGTGCTGCGAGGCCACCACGAGCCCGGAGGTGGGTTTGTGGGCGGGCTGGTCGCTGCGGCGGCCGTGATCCTTTATGCCGTCGCCTATGGTGTACGAGATGCTACGCGACTTCTGCGGACCGATCCTCGCGCGCTGATCGGCGCGGGCATGCTGACCGCCCTGGCAAGCGGCCTGACGGCCCTCGTCGTCGGCCAACCTGTCATGACCGGTCAGTGGGTTTCGCTGTTCCTGCCCGGCGTGGGGGAGTTTCATCTCGGCACCCCGCTGGTGTTCGACATCGGTGTGTACCTGGCCGTTCTGGGCACAGTCCTTACCATTATCCTGTCGCTGGCGGAGCAATGAAATGGAAACGCTGCTTGCCTTTATCGTCGGCGGACTGTACGCCTCCGCCGTCTATCTGATGCTGCGGCGGAGCCTGGTGAAACTGGTGATCGGCCTGATGCTGCTGTCGCACGGAGCCAACCTGCTGATCTTCACGATCGGAGGCCTCACCAGCAGCCGCCCCCCCATTGTTGCCGAGGGGCAGACTCTCCCCGCGGCGCCGTTTGCCGATCCGTTGCCGCAGGCGTTGATCCTGACCGCAATCGTGATCAGCTTCGGAGTCACGGCCTTTGCGGTGGTGCTGTTGCAGCGGGCCTACCAGGCCGTCGGCAGCGACGATCTGGACAAGATGAAAACGACCGACCCATGAACATCCTGATCGCTCTCCCCATCCTCATTCCGCTATTGACGGCAGCGGTTTCGTTGCTCGCGTGGCAGCGGCGTACCGTCCAGCGCTGGCTTGGGGTGGTTGGCATGGCCGCCCTGTTTGCAGCGACGGTCGCGTTGTTGCTCCACGTCCGCGCCGACGGTGTTCAGGCGATCCAGATCGGCAGTTGGCCGGCTCCCTATGGGATCACGCTGGTGGCCGATCTGCTTGCTGCAATCATGGTGTTGCTGGCAGGCCTGGTGGGATTGGCGGTTACGGTGTATTCGGTGCGAAGCATGGACTGGCAACGGGAGGCATTCGGCTACTATCCGCTGTTGCACGTGCTCCTGGCAGGAGTCTGCGGCGCCTTCCTGACCGGCGACCTCTTCAATCTCTACGTCTGGTTTGAGGTCATGCTGATCGCCTCCTTCGTTCTGCTGACCCTGGGAGGCCGGCGGTCGCAGCTCGAAGGAGCCATCAAGTACGTGACCCTCAATCTGATCTCCTCGGCCCTGTTCCTGACCGGTGTCGGTATCCTGTACGGGGTTGCCGGAACTCTGAACATGGCCGACCTCCACGTCAAGCTCCCGAATGCGCCCCCCGGAATCGTGACCACGCTGGCGATGCTGTTCCTGGTGTCGTTCGGGATCAAAGCCGCCGTGTTTCCGCTATTCTTCTGGCTTCCGGCCTCGTACCACACGCCCCCGGTTGCCGTCTCAGCAGTCTTCGCCGGCCTGTTGACCAAGGTCGGCGTCTACGCACTGATCCGCGTATTCACTCTGCTCTTTGTGCAGAATCCGCAGTACACCCATACGATCATCCTGTGGATCGCCGGCCTGACCATGGTGACCGGCGTTCTGGGAGCAATGGCACAGCACGAAATTCGCCGAGTCCTTTCCTTCCACATCGTCAGCCAGATCGGCTACATGATCATGGGGCTGGCCTTGTTCGGCCTGGCCTCGACTCCCGCTCTGGCCGTTCTTTCGCTTGCCGGATCGGTCTTCTATATCGTCCACCACATCCTCGTGAAGACCAACCTGTTCCTGGTGAGCGGGATCACCTTCCGGCTGCGTGGGACCTATGAATTGAAAGAACTGGGAGGGCTTGCCAACTCCCATCCGGGTCTGGCGCTCGTGGTCCTGATCCCGGCCTTGTCGCTGGCCGGACTTCCGCCGCTCTCCGGCTTCTTCGCCAAGCTGTCGCTCGTCCGGGCTGGACTGGGAACCCAGCAATACGCGATAGTGGCCATTGCGCTGGCCGTCAGCCTGCTCACCTTGTACTCCATGACGAAGATCTGGACCGAAGCTTTCTGGAAACCGGCGCCGGAACCTCAGGGCAGCAAGGGCGATCCGGCGGGTGAGGGGTCGCATGCTGGCAGCGGCCTGATGACCGCGCCGGTCGTGGTTCTCGCCGCAATCACGGTGATCGTGGGCCTGGGGGCGGGGCCGCTTTTCGATCTGTCCATCCAGGCGGCCGAACAACTTCATGACCCGTCTGAATACCTCCGAGCCGTTTTGGGAGATTCAGCATGAGGGCTTTCCTGTGGAATATCTTCCTGGCGACGCTCTGGGCCGCTCTGGCCGGGCAGCTCACCCTTCTCAACCTGGCCATCGGCTTCGTGCTGGGGGCACTGGTGCTGTCGTTCGTCCAGCGCGAGCATGGTTCACAACGCTACTTCACCAGATTGCGCCAGGTTCTCGGCCTCGCCCTGTTCTTCGTTTGGGAACTGCTTCTGTCGAACCTCCGCGTGGCCTACGACGTGATAACGCCGCGCCACTACATGCAGCCCGGCATAATCGCCGTCCCCCTCGATGCCCGGACCGATGCCGAGATCACGCTCTTGGCCAACTTACTGACCCTCACGCCGGGCACCCTGAGCCTCGATGTCTCGGCCGACCAGCGTTTTCTCTATGTCCACGTCATGTACATCCAAGACGTGGATGTCGCGCGACGTTCGATCAAAGATGGGTTTGAACGGCGCGTACTGGAGGTGCTTCGATGAACTGGCAAGAACTGACGATCTCGCAGGCAGCGGCCTTGATCGCGGCCCTGATACTGACCGCAGCCTTCCTGCTGGCGTTCGTTCGTCTGCTCCGCGGGCCGAGCATCCCGGACCGCGTGGTGGCGCTGGATCTGATTGCCATGCTGGTGGTGGCCGCCGTGGGGGCGCAAAGCATCGCCGCCGATCAGCCGATGCTGTTCGACGCCGCACTCGTTCTCGCCCTCCTTGCGTTCCTGGGTACGGTGGCTTTCGCCCGCTACGTGGAAAGGAGCGGCCACGATGACTGAAATCCTCGTCGCTTCGCTGCTCCTGATCGGCAGCCTGTTCATGCTGTTGGCGAGCGTCGGTGTCGTGCGGATGCCCGATGTCTACATGCGGTTGGCAACGTCGACCAAGGCCAGCACACTGGGCGTCGCTTGCATCTTGACGGCCGTGGCCGTGCATTTCGCTCAGATGGGCGTCGGTACCCGGGCTATCGCCGCCGTGGTGTTCATCTTCCTCACCGCTCCGATCGCTGCACACATGATCGGTCGTGCAGCCTATGTGGTCGGTGTGCCCATGTGGAACCGAGCCGTTGTCGATGAATTGCGGGACCGCCGACCTGGCGGGCCGCTGCAAATGTCAACCGCAACCGGCGACCAGGGCTCCGGGGACCCG
>CAYSCH010000113.1:8153-23772 GCA_964429355.1 uncultured Planctomycetaceae bacterium
TGGCGGGCCGCTGCAAATGTCAACCGCAACCGGCGACCAGGGCTCCGGGGACCCGTCCGGCCGCAAATAGCCGACAAGGCCTCGCAAGACTCAGGTGACTCGTCAGGAATCCGGTGGGATCCGTCCGTTCATGAATGTTGCAGAGGGAGCATTCGGAACACTTCTGGTCGCTGCAGTAGTCGGCGTCGAGGAGATCGGCATAGCCGAGGATGGCCGTCAACTACGGAAGGCATGAAGGAATTGGGGAATACTGGGCGAAAGACACGGATTGTCTTTGCCCAGTATTCCAATCAATCTTCCATCATTTCTGTTCAAACCGGGAAGTCATTCTCTCACCGGTTCTCAGTCGCGGCGCGACGAGTAGGCAAGGACATAATAGAGCAGCGTCAACACAGCCTGGAGCGTGGCGGCTACGTAGGTGAGGGCCGCGGCGTTGAGCACTCCGCCGACGTATCTCATTTCGCCGGGACCAACGATCCCGAGGGTTGCCAACTGCACTTTCGCCCGTGAGCTCGCGTTGAATTCGACCGGCAGGTTCACCACCTGGAAGAAGACCACGAAGCTGAAAAGGACGATCCCGGCCAGCAACAGGGGCTGGAACGAGAAAACCAGTCCGAAGAAGGCCAGCATCAGCCCGATGTTGCTACCGAATCCGGCGGCGGGCACGGCCAGGTTGCGGACCACCAGGGGGGCGTAGTTGCGAGCGTCCTGGATTGCGTGGCCCGCCTCGTGCGCAGCAATGCCGACGGCGGCAAGGGAACGGCTCTGGTAGACCTCCTGGCTCAACCGAAGCACCTTCTGACGCGGATCGTAATGATCCGACAGGTGACCGGGTGTCATTTCGATATCGACGTTCTGGAGTCCCGCCGAGTCGAGGATGTGCCTCGCCGCCGCCGCTCCACTCAAGGGCGCCGGCTGTTGCTGGGCCCGGGCATAGGATGAGCGGATCATCATCTGGGCCACGAAGCCCAACAACATGGCGGGGGCTATGAAAATGAGCAGTCCGAAAGTCATGTTTTTTGTTCCTTAATACTCCCCGCTACGCTGGGGGGCATGGCTGCATTCCTACGTTGCGGGCCTGTTTCTGAGGATGGGTTTGTTTCTCTATTATAGATGTTCGCCGCCGTGGGCACGTTACAGGGCATGGCGACACGACGATCCCAGCCTTCCATTCTACGTAATCGGCCAAGTCGGGGTTTGACTACTGCCTGCCGAAGGGCCGCGTGTGGCCCTATCATCCTGGCAGAATGCGACTTGCGCCACAAGAGGCGATCGTCTGCCGACTCAACTGTCAGAACCCGAGAAATACCTTTTGGGCTTGTTGCGGCGGGAGGGGCCGCGATGCGGGTGGAGCGGCGGATCTTCGTGGGGCCGGTCGTGATCGAGCCGACGGTCGGGCAAGATCAACTCGCTGGCAGATAACCGCTCACAGGGCTCCGAGTCGATTTCCGGGACGCCCACAGTTGGCAGTTGCACTTCGAAAGATGTGCCCTGTTCGGGTCCTGATACGACACGAATGGACCCGCCATAGTGCTGCACGATCTTGCGGACGATGGCCAGCCCCATGCCGGAGCCGTCGGATTCCGTGCCGGGCACGCGCCGCCCGGGCAGGAAGATCTCTTCCTGCCACTCGGCCGGAATTCCGGGCCCGTTGTCGTGGATGCGGAGCCGGGCCATCTGCGACTGGTCGCAGTTGGTTTGTCCGCTGATGGTGATCTGTGGCCGTTGGGGGTCGGTGCCATGCTTGAGGGCGTTTCGGACCAGGTTCGTGACCACTTGCTTCAAACGATGCCGGTTGCACCACAGTTTCGGCAGATCGCGGCTCAGTTCCACGGCCACTCCCCGCCTGGTGAACAATTCGCGTTGCTCGAAGAGCACCTCTTCCACGACGCCATCGGTATCGGCCAACTCGGGCTCCATTTCCACGCGACCGGTCCGCGCCAGGCCGACCAGGTCGTTCAGAAATCGCCTCGATTCGGTCATGCAGGCCCGCACGTGGGCGGCGATCTCCTTGAGGTCGCCGTCGTCCGTGTGCCGTGTTTCGAGGGCCCGCTGCAGCCTGGAAAATGAGTTCTCCATGAGCATGAAGTTGGCGTTCATGTCGTGTGAGAGCGCGCGAATCAGGTGATCCAGTTGGTCATGGGACTGGCGCATCCGACGGACCATGCGACGATAGTCCCGATGGAGCTGAATCTGCCGAATCGCGCCGAAAATGGTCCGGGCAAGCTGCTGCTCGTCGATTTGCCCTCGAACCACGTAGTCGCAGGCCGCCGACTGAGCCATTTCGGCTGCCAGCTGGGGTGTGTCGCTGTCTGCCACAAGAATCGTGGCTGTCTCGGGAGAAGTCCGCGCCCACTGGGCAGCCAGGTCCAGGCCGCGCCGGTCGTCGACGGTCTCGGCGACAAACACGACGTCGAAAGGGCCTTCCTTTTGTCGCTCGATCGCTTCGCTGGCTCCCGATGCCTCGGATACCTGCGCATTGCGTCCGAAACGCGCACGCAGGGGGCGGATCAATCGTACCCGTTCAACCCGCAACGGATGAACGACTAGTACCCGGATCCATGAAGGATCTTCCCGGTTCGGCATTGGCTTGCTCGACGCTTTTGACATCCCGCTTCGCCTTCAAGTCACGTAGCGCTGGTTGTTTCCGCCAAGCGTCCCGCATTCAGATCTTCACCTGCCGACAGACGCCTCCTGGGAGAATCGACTTGCCTTCTCGTCAAAGTTTTCCAAAATACCGTAGATACCCGCATTTGCCCGCCAAGCCGCCGTACAATCGTTTGGTCCGGAAAAATCCGAGGCCAGATGGGGCATGAACGCAGCCAGACGGGTGGGACGCGGCACGGTACACTACTGCCCCCTAACAGTGGGAGAATAGATTCCCGGCAAACGTCCAGGGTGTAGAATAGGCGGCAGCCCTTATTCTTTTGGTGCGGAATCGGCCATGGTGGCCGCACTGTCATGAGATATTTCTCATCCACGATCCCTCTGGTGCTCCTGGGCGTTGCGGCGATTGGCTGCACGCATAAGCCGGAGCCGATCTCGGTGCAGCCTTCGTCTGCGGAGACTTCAACGTTGGCGAAATCCAAGGGAGGGAATCTGGCCACGCTTCACTACGACACGGGCGATGTCGAAGAGTGGCCTGACTACAACCTCCCCCTGAACCATTCGTTCGACCCCTACGAAGTTCCGCCAGAGATCGTAGGGCCTTTCCCGGAGAGTATAATTCCCCAGGCCGGCGGGGCCGGTGAGCCAAAGCGGGCTGCTGCTCGAGCCAAATAGTCTGCTCCCGGCAAGTCGCGAGTCGTTGTGAGAGACTTCGCGATTTTTGAGGATAGTATTGGCCCCTTGCATTCCGCTGCTCAACCTATTACCAAGAAAGAGGTGCGGGCCGGAGGGGCGTGACGGACTTGACGCTTGCAGACAACAAGTCTCTCCCAGGCAGTTTCGCAAGTGGGATTTGGAGAATCTGGGGCCCGGCGGTTTGTGTGAAAAGGCAGAACGTGGCCGCAGCTTTCGATCCGTATCACCGATGGTTGGGAATTCCTCCCAGCGAGCAGCCACCCGACCATTACCGGTTGCTTGGACTGGCTCGATATGAAGACGATCCTGAAGTGATCGAGAATGCGGCCAACCAGCGCATGGCCCATCTCCGATCGTTTCAGACGAGTCGCCACGCTGCCGAGTCCCAGCGACTTCTGAACGAGGTGGCGACTGCCCGGGTTTGCCTTCTGAACGTGGACAAGAAGGCCGATTACGACCAGAGTTTGCGGGGGGCAGAACCACCGCCTTTGGTTGTTGCCAACTCTTCCGGTAGTCCCTTGGAGCCGCCTGCGGCAGTCTCGGTACCCCCGCCAGTCGCTCTGGCGCCTCGCATCGAGGTAAGGAACGCGGACTCTCACCTGCGCGGCCATCGGGATCCACACACGCGATCGCGGTATCCCCCTGGAGTGCGTATCGCCTTGGGTGGGACCCTGGCGGCCTTGGGCCTGGTCATTGCCATCGCTCTGTCGACTGGCGAAAACCGGATCTCCACCGCGGTCGTGGTGCTCGAGCTGGCGGGCGCGGATCGCGGGGACGTTGCCCTCTCGATCGATGGAATCGATCAGAAGCTCCCATCCTCCGATCCGCTGCAGTTCCGCTGCGAACCAGGGTCGCACGAACTCATCGCGGTGCGTCGCGGTTACCCACCGTTCACTGCTCACATAACTCTCAGAGCGCGAGAACGGCTCGCGATCAGGCCCGTTTGGGGCCCACCGGCGGCGGCCGTTGTCGAGACAACCGATGCCGCCCCGGCAGAGAACGGCGCACGATCCGAATCGGAACCAGCCGCCTCGCCCTCCACGGATGCCGCGACTTCTCAGGGGACCGCAGCGGCGTCAGGCAATTCCTCGTCGGGGGAGGCGCCAATGTCTCCGCCGGAAACCGCTCCAAGTTCCATCGGGGCAGGCGAGACGCTTGCAGAACAAACGGCCACCCTCAGCCAGATGGCGCAGAGCGCCACGGATGCCGACGCCATCCGGTCGCTCCTGGCTGCGGCCGACGGAGTTATGGATGCCGCGGCGGCCGGGAATCGCCACGATCTTGCCTCCCAGCTCCTGGCCGCATTTCAGACCGAAGTCGGCAGGAAGCCCTCCTGGCGGCCCTTTGAGCAGAGGATCACCCAGCGGCAGGCATTTCAGCGAGCCCTGGCCGACCTGGCAACCCGGCCCGACGACCCCAGCGCCAATGCCGTTGCCGGCCGCTGGTACATGGTCGAAGCCAACGCCCCTGACAAGGCCTTTCCGTACATCGCCAAGATGCAGCAGGCGACGCTCAGTTCGCTCGCCCATAGCGAACTCAGCCCGCCGGCATCGGCGGACGAACAGGCGGTGCTGGGCGATCGCTGGTGGGACCAGGCGGAGTCGGCGACAGACTCTTCTCTGAAGGAAGCTTTTCGGAATCGCGCCGTCCATTGGTACAAGCAGGCTCGCCCCAATCTGACTTCGATGTTGCTGATCGCGAAAATCGACAGCCGGATCGGACAGTCCAGCGAAAGCCCGCACGCTGCCTCGAATGGGCAAGGAACCTTCTGGCATCTGCCCGAAGGGCCGACGATTACCAAGGGGCGTTGGGTCGATCTGCTGGAGGTGGTCAATCCCGCACGCGACGCGATACGCGGCCAGTGGCGGCGCCAAGGAACGACGCTTGCGACCGCGGCCCCTGGAAGCGCCTTGATGCTTCCTGTTGCGGTTTCCGGCGATTACGAGTTGGAGGTCCAGTTCTCGCTTGTCAATGGCCCGCCGGAGGGCCTTTCGATCACGCTCCCCGTCGGTTTCCACGCGTGCAATGTTCTCCTTCCGTTCAACCAGCGCACCGACGTGTTGCACGACATCAACGGCCAACCGCACAGCACACCCGTTTCCCGATTGGAGTCGGGGCGTCTCCTCTTGGCACGGTTCCGTGTTGCCACGGTCGACTCCCAGAAACAGATCTCGGTGCTCATTAATGGAGGGCCTTACTTCCAGTGGCAGGGTGATGAATCGCTCTTCTCGTGTTCTGAGAGAGGCCGATTGCCGAGAATGAACCAGCCCGGCCTGATGAACCATCGGGAGACGTTTGCCTTCGAGGCCATTCGCTTCCAGTTGCTCGAGGGAGAGGCACGGCGGATCACCAGTGCGGGCCTGCCGCCTCAGCCTTACCTTCTCACCGGCGACGTGGGAGGATTCCAGGGCACCGTCTTTGAAGACTTCGCCCCCAAGGACGCGGTGCTGGCCGGGCTCCGCTGCGCCTCCGGGGGCTTTGGGCTGGGAGGACTCCAGGCGATCTATCGCACCGGCGACGGCCAGCTCGCCGAAGGAACCTGGGTGGGTGACGCCGCTCAGCCGAACAACTCGATCGTTGCCAGGGAGGGCTACGCTGTGGGAGCCCTGATCTTCGAAACCCAGAATCGATCGCTGGCCGGTGTGACCGTCCGTTTCTATCGCCTCGATGCAGGCAGACTGGATCTCGGCGACACCTACGACAGCCCCCTCGTCGGACTCAAGGGAGTCGACGGTCCGGCCCTGGTTGAGACCCGGGGCCGGCCTGCGATCGGAGTTCACGGCCTGTGGAATCCCGGACAGGTCGTTTCTCTGGGACTCGTCTCCGCCCGCCCCGAAGAAGAAACGCTCTGGAAAGCAGCCGAGGATGGCCGCGGGCAATACCTGACCCTTCTCGACCTGGAGCCGGCACAGTGTGCCGTGGCGGAACAAGACTACTCCCGACGCCTCGGTGTCGGTACGGCGGAACCTTCGCGCTGGCCGATCCTCGCCGCAGACTCGCAGTTCTGCGCCGAGTTTCTCTACGCTCCCGCCCCCTCACGGCTCACCTGGAAACTGCCGTCGACGATGAAGAGTTTTTCCGCCGTCGGCTACTGCGCAGAAAGCCGCTCCGTCCTGTTCCGTGTGCTTGTCGATGGGCAATCGGTCTACCAGAGCCAACAAGCCGGTGTCGCGCCGATCAAGATCGATCTGCCCCCTGGAGAACAGCTGGAATTGCAGGTCGACGAGATGGCCAACGGCCGGGATGATGAAAGCTACTGGCTCTTCCCCCGCGTCCACACCCGTCCGGCAAATGCTTTGAAAGCCTTCGACGAAAAGGATGCCAGAAGCAAGCAACTCGCACAGATTGCCCCCCTGACCCAGGTGATCGCCCCACGCAATCCCGCCCAGAAACGTCTCGCGCCGGTCTATCCCGTCGATGGTCTGTGTCACGAATTCCTATATGCCCACCCCCCGTCGCGGATTGTGTACCAGGTGCCGAAAGGCGCCAAGCGGTTTTCTGCGATCGGCTACTGCGTTGACGGCAAGACGGTCCGATTCCGCGTCTCTGTCAACGGCAACGTTGTCCACCAGGGCGGCCCGGCAGGGATCGAGAAGATCCAGTTCTCCTTGCCGCGACAAGCCGAAACCGTCGAACTGTGGATCGATCCGTCCACGGAAGGCCAGGTACGTCCGGAGGACGTAGCCTTCTGGTGTTTCCCGCGGTTTGCCCGGTGATCCTGGCCCTTTCAGCCGGATTTCTGTGTTCACCGCCCCCGACGGTAATCAGTTGCTGGGCTTGGTGCCATCCCTTGCGCGATCGACTGCTCAGCCATGAATCCGGGCAAGGCACCTCCCTCCCCCGACGGAGGGGGCGGAACCGTGACAGGGCTCCCGGGTTAAACTAGAATAGAGACTTCCAACCTGCCTTGTTGCCTGCCAAGCCAACCGAACTTCGGCCGTTCCATGCGGTTTCAGGATCGTGGCCATCCGCGATGTGCCCTCGGCGGATAGGCGTCGGGCACCTATCAATCATTCCCCCAGTATTTCTGAAGAGGCCTGAGACATGTCTCGCTGTTCATCGCGCCGGTCGACGTTGGCCAGGAAACGGCGGCACGGGTTTTCGGTTCGCGGCCTGCTGATCGGGTTGACGGCGTTCGCTGCCCTGGGGGGGGTTGTGTGGTACACCTTCCCCAACCTCTCGTTCTCGTCGCAAGACACCGGGCCCATGCTGCACACCGTTACCCTGGGCGATTTTGCGCACGACATCACGGAACGGGGCAACGTCGAGAGCGCCAGCAATGTGGAAATCCGCTGCGAGGTGGAAAGCCGCGGATCCCAGGGCACGATGATCCTGGAGCTGATCGATGAGGGAACCCATGTCGAACCCGGCGACATTCTCTGCACTCTCGACTCGTCGTCTCTCGAGCAGGACCTGGTCCAGCAGCAGATCGTTTGCAACACCAGCGAGGCGTCGGTCATTCAGGCCACCAACGCCTACGAGACGGCCGTGATCGCCAAGGACGAGTATCTCAACGGCACCTACCTGGAGAACCAGTTGACCATCGCCGGGGAAATCTTCGTTGCCGAAGAGAACCTGCGCCGGGCGGAGCAGACCCTTGCCTACACCCAGAAACTCGCCGCCAGAGGCTACGTCACCGAGCTGGCCGTCGAAGCCGACTTGTTTTCGGTCGAGGATGCCAAGAAAAAACTCCAGCAGAAAAAGACCGAGATGGATGTGCTCGACAAGTACACCAAGGTCAAAATGCTCAAGCAGCTCGAGGCCGATATCAAGACCACCGAGGCAAAGCTCAAGTCCGAAGAACACAGCTACGGGCTCGACAAACAGAAGCTCGAGGACATCCAGACCCAGGTGGAAAAGTGCACCATCGTGGCCCCCGACTACGGCCAGGTCGTCTATGCCAACGTCACCGATCACCGTGGCGGCAGCGAAATCATCATCGAAGAAGGCGGTTCCGTCCGCGAACGCCAGGTCATCTTCCGGCTCCCCGATCCCAGCCGCATGCAGGTCAAGGCCAAGATCAACGAGGCCAGCGTTTCCATGGTCCGGGAGGGCATGCGGGCAGGCATTCGCCTCGACGCTTTTCCCGACATGGAAATGAAAGGGGAGGTGGAAAAGGTCAATGAGTACCCGCTGCCCACCTCCTTCTTCTCCGGCAGTGTGAAGGAATATGAAACGACGATCGCCATCCACATGCCCAATCAGGACGAACCGGGAACTCGCAGCAGGAGTCCGAAAAACGGGACAGGCCGCAAACTTCTGCCGAAAACACCTGCCGCAGGTCTCGGCCAGACAGGCGGACCGCAGGGCTCTGGACCGGCCGGGAAATCGGCGGAAACGGATCCCGCCAGCGTAAAGCCCGGTGAACCTGGGAAGCCCGTCGGCGAAACATCGGACGGCGGAGTCAAGACCGAAGAGGCGAAACCGGAGGTGTCCAAACCCGACGAAGTCAAGGCAGAGGAGCCCAAGAGCGACGACGCCAAGGTCGAGGAATCCACTGCCGTGGAGGAGCCCAAAACCGAACAGCCCAAGACGGAAGAAGCGAAGCCGGAGGGGTCGAATCCCGAGCAACCCAAGACCGACGGCGCCAAGAGTGCGGAACCCAAGGCCGAGGTCAAGGAACGACCGGAAGGTGCGGGAACCTCCTTCCAGCTTCGTCCCGGCATGACCGCCGAGGTCAAAATCCGCGTGCAGACGATCCCCAACGTTCTCCAGGTCCCGGTGCAGGCGATCGTGCAGCACGGCGGCAAGAACTACTGCCTCTTGTACGACAAAGCGGCGGGCTGGTCGAAGCAAGAAGTTAAGGTCGGTTCCACCAACGACAAGACGGTCGTCATCCTGGAAGGGCTCAAGGCCGGCGATAAGGTCGTGATGGGTGCCGGCAAGCATCGCGACAAGGTGAGCTGGCCCAAGCTGGAGACGGTCCCTGGAGCCTCGGGGGCCGCGCCCGGGGAAGGTCGCGGTCCGGAAGGCCTGGCTGGAGCCGGTGGCGCCGGCGCGGCCAACCGCCCGGGGGGCGCCCGGTCCGAGAGTGACCGGGAAGCCGGCGGCGGACGTGGCGGACCCGGCGGCAGCTTCGACCCAGGCCAGCTCTTCGGCCAGCTCGACAAGAACTCTGATGGAAAACTGACCGAAGACGAGGCCCCTGGCCCGATGAAAAGCCAGTTCGCCTCGGCCGACAAGAATAGCGATGGGGGTGTCGACCTGGCCGAGTTCACGGCCTCGATGAGGGCCATGGGCGGCGGCCGCGGACCCGGACAAGGGGCCGGCGGGCCTCCCGGTGGCATGGGAGGCATGGGAGCAGGGGGTGATCGCCCGGGCGGACCAGCCGGCGGTCGTCTTGGCGCCGAGGGCGGCGGACGGCCCGGTGGCGAGGCGGGCGGCGGTCCCCGCCCGGGAGGTGAGCGATGAGGCTGGCGGCCAGCACGCGCGACCTGACCAAGGAATATGTGCTTGACGGTGAGACCGTTCGGGCCCTGCGAGGGGTGACTCTGGAAGTTCCCGAGGGTGATTGGGTGGCCATCATGGGCGCTTCTGGCTCCGGCAAAAGCACCATGCTCAATCTGCTCGCCTGCCTCGACCGTCCAACCGCCGGCTCGATCATGCTTGGCGACGACGACGTCAGCAAACTCGACGACGATCAGCTCTCCGAGATCCGGGCCTCGCGGATCGGCATCGTGTTCCAATCCTACAACCTGATCCCGCAGCTCACGGTCATCGAGAATATCGAGGTGCCGCTTTACTACCAAGGGGTCTATAGCTCCAAGGCCAGAAAACGCTGCGTCGAACTGGCCGCCATGGTCGGCCTGGCCGATCGACTCAAGCATCGTCCCACCCAGCTCTCCGGGGGGCAGCAACAACGCGTCGCCATCGCCCGCAGCCTCGTGAATGATCCTTATTTCATCCTGGCCGACGAACCGACCGGCAATCTCGACTCCGCCACCACCGAGGAAATACTCCAGCTCCTCGAACAACTCAACCGCGACGGGAAGACCATCATCATGGTGACCCACGAACCCGATGTGGGCGATCGCACCAAACGGGTCGTCGTCCTCCGCGACGGATTGGTCATCTCCGACAGACCCACGGACGGCCACTGCCGCAGTCCGGTTGCCGGCCCCCAGCCGCCGGCCAGCAAGTCCCCCCCGGAGGAAGAAGCAGTCGCTGGGTGATCCGGCGGCGATCGACATCTCACGAACCGCTGCCCTTCCCTTACAGATAGCTTTCCCATGACCTTCTGGCTGCGAACCTGGCAACTCGGAATCAAGAGCCTCATGCTCCACCCCTTGCGGTCGCTGCTGACCGTACTGGGTATTTTCATTGGGGTGGCCAGCGTGATCTGGCTGCTGGCGATCGGCGAAGGAATCAGCCAGAAGGCCCAGGAACAGATCGCCGAGCTGGGGGCCGACAATATCATCGTCCGCACGATCAAGCCGCCCAGCGAGGTACTCGATAGTTCCTCCAATGCGGCCACGCCCTATGGTCTGACGCGTGAAGACTTCGAACGCCTCACCGAGACGATTCCCACCATCGAGCGTGCCCTGCCGATCCGCGAGATTCCGCGCCGGTTCTCCTACGCCAACCGCGTGATCGACGGCCGGCTCGTGGGCTGCACTCCGGAATACGCCGAGGTCACCCGCCTGGCAATGGACCGAGGCCACTTTATCACCGACGTGGAACTGGAGAACAAGCAGAACCACTGCGTCCTGGCGGCCAACGTGGCGGAACGGCTCTTCCCCTTCGAAAACCCCATCGGCCGCTCAATCCACGTCGACGACAACTACTATGTCGTCGTCGGGGTTGCCAAGGAAAAAGCTCCTTCGGCAGGTATCGGCGGCTCCTTTGCCGCCCAGGATTTCAGCAACGACGTCTACATCCCCATCAGCACCCTCTGGAGCCGCATCGGCGACTTCATCGTCACCCGCCGCGCCAGCAGTTTCGAACGCGAAATCGTCGAGCTCAGCCAGGTCACGCTGCGGGTTGACGATATCAAGCACGTCATGGAAACGTCCGACCTCGTCGAATTGACGATCGCCGAGCACCATCGCCTCGAAGACTTCGGCGTTACGGTCCCCCTCGAATTGCTCGAACAGGCCAAAACCACCCGCATGATGTTCATTATCTTCATGGGCATGATCGCAGCCATCTCGCTCGTCGTCGGCGGTATCGGCATCATGAACATCATGCTCGCCACCGTCACCGAACGGACCCGCGAAATCGGTATCCGCCGCGCGCTGGGAGCCAAACGGGCCGACATCATCCGCCAGTTCCTCGTGGAAACGATCGCCCTTTCGATCGTCGGCGGGGTGACGGGGGTGCTGGCCGGACTCACCTGCCGCGGCGTTACCGGATTGATCCGCGGCGGACTGGAAAGGGCCTTCCCCGAAATCATGCAGGCCCTCCCTCCGGTGATCCAGAGCGTCGAACCGATCGTCGTCCCGTGGTCGATCCCCGTGGCCTTCGGGATCTCCGTGGTCATCGGGATCATCTTCGGCACCTACCCCGCCATGCGGGCCGCCGCCATGGACCCCATCGAGGCCCTCCGCCACGAATAGGCTCAATTGATGAGCGTGGTGTTGATCGACATCATCGCCAGCGCCGCCTGCATGGCGTCGATCGCTTCCTTGGCCGCCTGGCCCACCTGTTCCCCCTTGGTGATCCGATCGATGTGTTCCTGGCGCGGTTTCAACTCCCGGGGATCGAAAACCGTGGGCAACATGCCGGTGCTGGAGGCCAGCGAAAGCAGCACGGCCGTGCGCGAGTCGATCTCTTCCGACTCCTCGAAGATCGCCGACCGCAAACGCTGCAGGACCTTTCCTTCCGGACCGTGATCCATCTCCGGATAGGTGACCCTGGGGAAGACGAAGAGGAACCGCCCCTTCTCCGCCCGCAGGATGCCGCGCTGGCAGAGCCCCTCGGCAACCCGGTCCTTCAGGTGTCTCACGGCCGTAAACCGCTCGACCCAGTCGGCCAGCGAGTCGGGCCGATCCTCCCGCACGATTCTCTCAAGGCACTCGTCCAGGAGCGGGTCGCCCACAGGCATATCCCTGAGAACGTGGACCATTTTTTTGTGCGGATCTTCCACCCGGATCCGCTCGTGGAGCATCAATTCCGCCAGGATCGCCCCCGCCAGGGCATAGGGATACATGGCCGCCGAAATCGTCCCTTCGTCATCGCGAAGGGCCAGCAGGAGGAGTTCCTCTTGTAGAAAGAGAGGCTTCGAATCGGTCATGGCAAACACCCTGCGAAAATGGGTCCCATGGACGGCTGGTTCGAATTTGGCGGCGGGGGAACCCCCACCATTAGTATACCCTTTTGGCGTCACGTCGAGATCTCCCCAGAATTGAGGGGACAGTTTGGCCTGTGTTGAGCCCCGGAGTGATCAGGCCGCGGAGAAGGTGGGGATCCATTGAACCCGCCCTGGCGGGGTTTCGTATCAATACCCACCTAAAGCCTGGGGTCGAAGCCGGCACTGGCTCCTTTCGCCCTTCACCCGACGGGACGCGCGGAATACGATTGCCAGGGAACAACTCGAGGCCGAACGAAACACGGAAAGACCCAATGCAGCCCACCATCGCGAGAATCAAACCGTCTTCAACTCCACGCGTACGTTCTCAATGCCCTTCGCTCTTCTCGCGCCGGAGTCTTGCTGCCCTGCTGGTGGTGGCGTGTCTGGCCCGCGCTGGTCTGGCCGCCGAGCCCGTCGGTTCCTCGTCGCCAGCGAGCCTGGCCGATCTCAAGGCCCTCGAACAACAGGTTCAGGCGGTCGTCAAGAAGGTGGCGCCCTCGGTCGTGGCCGTCTCGGGGGGAAGCGGTGTCGTCGTGAGCGAAGAGGGACTCATCCTCACCGTGGCCCATGTCGGTATGCGGGCCGGACGTCCGGTCACCGTCACCTTTCCCGACGGGCGGCGTGTCCGCGGACGAACCCTCGGCAACGACCATGGGATCGACGCCGGTATGGTCAAGCTCGACGGCCAGGGGCCCTGGCCCCACGCCGAGATCGGCAGTTCAACCGATCTGGAGCAGGGCCAGTGGTGCGTTACCCTCGGCTACCCCGTCTCGTTCCAACGTGGCAAGGATCCCGTCGTCCGCCTCGGACGTATCCTGCGAAATCGCGGCGGAATGATCTTCGCCGACTGCAAGATCATGGGCGGCGACTCGGGCGGCCCCCTCTTCGACCTCGAAGGACGCGTGATCGGTATCGGAAGCCGCTGCGACGACGACCTGTTGTTCAACATCCACGTGCCGATCGACAACTTCCGCGACAACTGGGATCGCCTCGTGCGGGGCGAAGACTTCGACAGCCTCGCGCCAACCCTGGCGTTTCTCGGCGTCGCTCCCGCTGAGGATCAGGCCAACGATCGTATCGACCTGGTCATTCCCGGTTCCCCCGCCGAAAAGGCAGGAATCCAGCCGGGCGACCTGATCACCGCGTTCGACGGCAAACCTATCGAACACTACGAGGATCTCCCCCCCATGGTCCGGCAGCGAAAACCCGGTGACAAGGTCACCGTCGCCATTCGCCGCGGCGAGGAAACACTTTCTTTCGAGGTCATCTTGTCAAGCATTGGCGGTTGAACGGAAATTATGAGATATTTTGCTCGCATTCTGGCAGTCCTGGCCCTGGCTTGCCCCCTGCTCTTGCCGCAGTCTGCCCAGAGCGCCGACGAGGGCCAACCCGCGCCGCGCCCCAAGTCTGAACGCCGCTGGACGCGCAACTGGTCGCTCCACACGACCAACGCCGACAGCGTGAAGGGGGCGTTCCAGGCGGCGATCACCGGCGCCTCCGCAGTCACCGTGAGAATTCTGTCTGACGGGCAGCCGGCCGCCCTGGGTGTCGTCCTCGACCAGGAGGGATACGTCGTTACCAAGGCCAGCGAGCTGGCGGGAACCCTCACCTGTCAAACGGCCGATGGATCCGACCACTCGGCCACCCTCGTCGGCACCGACGAAACCCACGATCTGGCCGTCCTGAAGATCGATGCCAAGGGATTTAGCCCCGCCGTCTGGCGCACCGCGGTGCCGCTCCCCGGAAGCCTGATCGCATCGGTGGCCCCAGGAAACGAACTCCTCTCCATGGGCGTGGTGAGCTCCGGATTGCGACAGATCGACGGTCCCTCCCAGATCCCGGCACGCCGCGGCCGGCTCGGCGTCGGCCTGGGCGACGGCGAAGGGGGATTGGGCGTCACCAGCATCGACCGCGCGAGCCCTGCCGAAAAGGCCGGCATCCAGCCGGGGGACCGGATTGTCGAGATCGACGGCGTCGCCATGCACGACTACGAGCAGGTGGTCAGGACCGTGGGGGCCAATCCGCCGGGTCAGACGATCCGCCTGGTTATCCAGCGCCAGAGTGAGCGGCTCGAACTGGCGCCCACGTTGGGCAAGACGGAACCCCAGTTCCAACGCGAGCTCGACCACTGGGGCGGCGGCCCCTTCAGCGCTCGTCGCACCGGCTTCCCCTCCGTTCTGCCCCACGACTCGGTCATTCACCCCAACGAGTGCGGCAGCCCCCTGGTCGACACCGATGGTAAGATCGTGGGCATCAACATCGCCCGTGCACTCCGTGTCACCACCTACGCCGTTCCCACCGACGTCGTACTCAAGGTGTCGAAACGCTTACTGGCCAGCCGCCAGTAAAATCGGCCTCCCCGAATGACCTTGGGCTATTCGTGGACTGCAGGAGCCATCTGGTAACCACGGATCTTCAAGAACGCGCCGAAGCGATGGTCTATCTCTGTGGAAGAAGATCCGACCCTGGAGAAAGCCCTGGCGGAGCCGCGGAATTCACTGGCCGTCAGCATCGCCTTCCGCCTGCAGGGAAACGCAGGCCAAGCGGAAGTCTGGCGAGAGAAGAGAAGTGAGGCGGGAACGCGTTCGCCACTGGTTCTTGCGGTGCAGCGGGGCAGGATTAGTAGTTCTCCGGATTTGTTTTCCCCGCGTCGGGGAGACATGCTACAATACGGCTGTGTTCCCGCACGCCGCCGGCTCTCGGGATGAGGCAAGTGCCGGCGACACACGACGAACCAGTGTTTCCTGCCGGAGACAGAATGATGTGTTTCAAGGTCTTGTGCTGCAGCCCTTGCGCCGGGCTGGCAAAGCTGCTTCGGTCAGCCGCGCTCACGAGCGTGGCCCCCGTTGCAGGCTTGTCCGCCTTGCTGTTCCTCAACTCTCCCGCTCTGGCCCAGACACCCGAGCCGAAACCGGCCGCCAACAAACCGTCGATGCTCGGCTCTTTTCTCCAGGCCGGCATGCCCGAAGAGATCCTGTTTGCCGTTCGCAAACCCAGCATCGACGGCCACTGGTACGCCAGCATTGC
>CAYSCH010000114.1:0-7810 GCA_964429355.1 uncultured Planctomycetaceae bacterium
CAGAATGACCGATCATGAACATCGCTGCCGGTGGGGAACCGGCTATTCAGTGACGATCTCTCAACTTGCCCATGCGTTCCCTACATATCCTCCCATGTCTCGAAAGGTGCTCTCTCAATGGAATCTGCTGCTATCGCGTTCTTTCGCCAAATCCTCGAGACTCCGAGCCCTTCAGGGTTTGAGACGGAACTCCAGAAAAAGGTTCACACTCATGCCAGCTCGTTTGCCGACGAGGTGACTACGGACCTGCATGGGAACCTGATCGCCGTCAAGAACCCTGGGGCCCCCGTGCGAGTGATGCTGGCCGGGCACTGCGACCAGATCGGGTTGATTGTCCAGTACATTGATGCCGAGGGATTTCTGTATGTGCTGTCGCTCGGCGGCTGGGATCCACAGATGCTCATCGGGCAACGCCTGACTGTCTGGACGGGAGGCGGGCCGGTGCGGGCCGTCATTGCGAGAAAGCCCATCCACCTGCTCACCGAGGACGAACGAAAGGTGGTGCCCAAGCTCAAGGATCTGTGGCTCGATATCGGGGCGAAGGACAAGGAAGAGGCGGAAAGTCTCGTGCAGGTGGGCGATCCGGTGACGGTGGAGCTCGAGTATCGCGAAATGCGCAACAACCGCGTGGTTTGTCCGGCCATGGACGACAAGTGCGGGCTTTGGGTCGTGATGGAGGCCCTTCGCCGCGCCGACCGCTCGAAGCTGCAATGTTCGGTGTATGCCGTTTCGACGGTTCAGGAGGAGGTGGGTCTGCGCGGCGCTCGAACCAGTGCCTTCGGGATCGATCCGCAAGTTGGCATTGCCGTGGATGTGACCCACGCCACCGACTGCCCGACCATCGAGAAGAAAGAGCAAGGCGACATCTGTCTGGGGAAAGGGCCGGTGATCTATCGCGGGCCGAACATGAACCCGAAGGTGGTTGGGCGTCTCCTGGAGGTTGCCAGGCAGGGCGAAATCGGATACCAGGTGGCCGCGGACGGGCGGCCGACGGGGACGGATGCCAACGCAATTCAGGTCAACCGCTCGGGAGTGGCAACCGCGCTGGTCAGCATTCCGAACCGGTACATGCACAGCCCGGTCGAGATGATTTCGCTTGACGACATCGACCGAGCGGCCGATCTGTTGGCAAGATTTGCCGAGACGATTGTGGGGTATGATGATTTCCGACCCTGAGGTGTAAGAAAAGCTCGAAGGTGATTATTCCACCACTTCTGTGGGGTTCACTAAGCGCGCGGGGGCGCCTACTATTGCTTGTTGGGTTACTGTACTGGGCCGATGCAGGACGGCCCCAGGATTGCCCCCTCGCTGTGCCCGGGCCCTATGGAAGGAGCTCGGGCACAGCATTTTTTTGCACTTGCATCAGAGGACCGAAGGGAGGATGGGAACTGCCAGATTTTCTGTAATTTTCCCATTACTATTCCCCGTACCCGACGGGGTTATATCCAATAGAGTATCGCGATCCGCTCCTGGACGTGGTACTCAGGCCACAGTGCTCCTGCCCCGCGCTGTGGCCGCTTTTTTTCTGCGTTGTGCAGACGCATAACGTGCCTCTCCGGGACAAGGAGACTTGCCCGTCAATCCTGAATACGTCGCAAGCCTTGTGGGGGTAATACGTTGCGACGCATTTGATCCTAGGGCGATACTGCTGGGGGCACGCTGTTGCTCCATCCCAGCCACCCCATTTCTATGTCGGTGGACGGCTACGGATCGGGGGGACTTGCCCAAGCGGCTACCGGAGGGGTCTTCGCTTTCGAGTGGCGGGGGGCAGAAGGACGCCGGCTGAAGCCGGCCACGCCAAGGGAGTGTGGGGCAAGTGCGTGGGGCTATTGGGTGGCTTTTGGGGGATCGGTCGGGGTGAGGAGGGCACGGAGGGCGTCGCGGAGTTGCTGGTCGTACTGGCGGCCACCGCCGACGAAGAGTCGGGCGACGTTGCCAGCCCCGTCGACGATCACGGTCTGGGGGATGGCGACCGCGGCGTACTGCTCGGCAACGACTCCGTCGCGATCGAGTGCCACCGTGGGATCGAGTTCCAGTCGCTCGAGAAGGGAGTTGATCGCCTCGGGGGATTCCTGGAGGTTCACGGCGACCAGACGGACGCCCTGGTCTTCCAGTTCCTTGACGATGCGATGGATCTGGGGGAGTGTGTCGACACAGGGACCGCACCAGGTGGCCCAGAACTCGAGAACCACGATTTTGCCCCGGGCCTGGCTGAGGCGGAATTTCGAGCCGTCGAGCGTTTCGAGTTCGAAGTCGGGGGCCGGCTTGCCGACCAATGCCGATTCGGTTCCGGACGCCGCACCACCTTCTCCGGCGCCGGCCTGGGCGAACCTGGGGAGGGGCGCGTCGTGGAGCTTCCAACGCTGGTAGGGGAGGTCCGTGGCCGCTTGCTCGATTGCGGCACCCATGGTCAGTTGATCGACCTCGGCCAGGTCGACCCGGCAGGGGCCGAGGATGTCGCTGGTGCCTTCGAGCGAAGTGCCAGTGAGTTTGGCCGGGACGAAGGTGACGCGGATCCCGTCGCTGCGGAGGGCCTGGACGGGAGCGGCGGCCGGCTGGCCGGCAGCCGCTTGGGGGGCGCCGGGGGGAGGCGGCGCGGACTGGCCGAGCCAGATGATTCGGGCAATCTGCTGGCGGGGCAGTTTGCGGGTTTCGAGCCGCACCTCGGCGGTGAGGGTTTGCTCGTCTAGCCCAACGAGCCGCGCCCGGAGGTAATCGCCCGAGGTCGAGCGGATCAGGTGGGTGGGAGGGTCATCTTTCTGCGAACGAGGGAGCATGAGGAGCCGGTCGCGAGAGGTCTTGTCGATCCTCGTGGCGAGACTTCGATTCTCGAGGTCGATGGCCTTGATCTTGTCGTGGGTTACGAAGGTGGCGTCGAAGACGGGGGATTTGAAGGAGACTCCGCGCTCGTCGATCCGCTCGACCGTGCAGGGGATCGTATCGCCGGTTCGCAGATAGATACCGGGGGTGAACCAGTAGGGCTGGGGCGCGGCGGCCGGACTGTAAGGGGTCGGCAGGTTCGGCTGGGCTGCGGGCTGCGGGGGATTGTTTCCAGCCAGGACGCGGGCCATTGCGCCCAGGAGCCCCCCGGGCGCGGCCTGGACGGCAACGGGCCTTGGCTGCGCGAATGGGTCCGCGGCGGCTGCAGCGCCCGCCGGGAGCGGGCGCGGGGCAAAAGCTACTGGCGGGGCGACGGCAGGGGCTGGTCCGCCGATTGGCTGGTCACGTTGGACGGCAACGGGTCTTGGCTGCGCGAATGGGTCCGCGGCGGGGGGGGCGGGTTGCGGGACAACAGCTACTGGCGGGGCAATGACAGGGGCTGCGGGGACTGCGATCGCGATCCGGCCCCCAATAGCAGCTCCGCGGACACCGCGCCCGCGAGAGTTCGACGAGGTTTGGGTCTGGGGCGGCGGTGGAGTGCGGTAGATGATCTGGGCCGCGGCGGTTTCGGCAAGGGCGCTGGCCGTGGTGCTGCCGTTGGGCTGCCAGACGAGGCAAGAGGATCCGGGCTGCCGATCGGCATCGACGAGGCGGCCGTGGATGCTCGCACCTTCCATCACCAGCCGCCCTACCCTACCGGCCTCGGCGGACGGCGGTTTGCGGCAATCGAGGACAACGAGGGATTGGAGCTGGGGAACGGGGACTCCGAGAGGCTCGGCGACGGCGGGAGAGTTCAGCCACAATCGGCCGTCGTCGAGACGATGGAACTGCCCGGTGATTCGCGTGCCATTATGAAGGACGACGCGGACGCCCTCCGGGGGCGGTGTGTCGGAGCGAGTCATGACGATGCTGCTGACGGTATCGGCGTGGATCTTCTGAGTCGCATCGCCATCGGCAACCAGAAGTTCGGAGGTGGCGGGATCAAAGGACTGGACCTCACCGTAGACGATCGTGCCGTCGACGCGATGAAGGCGTGACTTTTCGGCCTGGACCTCGCGGGGCGGGGTGCCGTCCCAACGCATGATGCGGAGCTGCTCGAGACGCAGCTTGCCGCGATGGTTAACCAGGCGAATACACGGTTGGGGAAACGGCGTCGATTCGGCGAGCGAGAGTTGTCCCAAGGGCGTTCCTTCAGGAGAGAACACGGAGGCCCGGTTGTGCGGGAAATCGAGATAGACCAGGAGGTGGCAGCGGCCGGTGCCCATGGCGATCTTTCCCAGGGGGACCAGGTCGGCCTGCTGGTCGGTTTCGCGGAGGAGGACAAGGTCGTCGTCCCAGACTTCCAGGCGAAAGGCCTGCTCGAAGCCGTGACGGCCGGCACCGAGGGCCAAGACGAAATCGGGGGTGCCCATCCAGGAGAGTTCGAACTCAACGGCGGCCATGGGCGGAAGGTCGAAGTTACGGGCCAGAAGGGCGCCGGCCTTTTCGGTGGTGAGGAAGCCGTCTTCCTGCTGCCAGGCTCCGTGGGGATGCTCGCGTTCCCATTCGGTCAATCCGTTGGGCCCCTTGTAGAGGACGTCGGTGTCTTTGGAGGATACGCCCGGCCCCACGTAGGTGAGATCCACGCCTTCGGCCAAGCCGACGGGCCCGACGTGGACAAGTTCTGCCCCGTCGCGCCAGCGGAGAATACTGCGGAGGCTCTTGCGACGGACGTGGAGAAGGCCGAAGGGAGCCACTTCGATGCGAGCTTCTTCCGCGGTCAGCGCGGCGAGGGAACCGAAGAGAACGTCGCCACCGAGCAGTTCGAAACAGTAGTCGCCTTGGGGTTTGGGACGCTGGCCGGGTGGGGACAAACGCACGGCGCTGACCGCGGCCGGGTTGAAATGGAAGGGACTGACAAACGCGGTTCCCTGCCAGACGAGGAGACCGGGCTGGCCCGAATCGCACAGCCGGCCGGGCAGATAGTCGCCGCCGGCGATCTGCAGGGTGCCCAAGGTTTCGGGAGGCGGGGGCGTCTCGGCTGCGTGGAGCGGGAGGCAGGCGAGGGAGAGGAGGAGGCAGAAGAAGCGGGAGATGGTCATGGGGCACCCGGCTTTGGGGGCTTGTCGCGGCGAAGGATGGCTACAAAGGTGCTTGGGCGTTATCGTTCGTAGATGGGGAGGAGGCGGTAGTTGAGAGCGAGGGCCAGGAGAGACATGGAGGTGCTGAAGGAAGTGCCGAATTGTCCCTGAAAACTGCCATCGCTCTGCTGAGTGGCTTTCAGTTTCCGGATCAAGAGCGCATTCCATTTTTCCCAGGCCTCGACGTCGCCTTGAAACAAGGCCTGGGACTGATAGTAAAGGGTATATTCGGCGTAGGGGGAGGAGGACGCCCCTTCGAGCTGACGGGTGAGGTACTGGAGCGTGGCCTGGTATTGAGGGAGGTCTTTGCGGCGGGCGAGGGAGTAGACGAGGGAGGCGATGGAGCTTCGGGCGAGGGACTCGCCCATGCCGCCCATGCCGCCGGAGTAGGCGACCTCGCCGCCGGTGGATGTCATGCTCTTGTAGTAGGAGACTGCTTTGTCGATGGCCGTGTCGGGAACTTCGATGCCGGCATTGCGGGCGGCCAGCAGGCCGACGAGGATGGCGCCGCTGACCGAGGTGTCGGCATCGGTTGCATCGGGGGAGTAGCGCCAGGCGCCGAGGGGGTTTTTCTTCTGGGATGTGATTGCCGTGCGAACGGCCAGTTCGAGGGCGGCACCGATGGTGGCGTGGCCGCCAGTGGCGGTTCCCTCCCAGAGGTCGCTTTCGTCGACCGCGCCGTAGGCTTCGGCCAGGGCGAGCATGGCGAAGCCGTGATGGTACATGCTGTTGCCCAGATAGCCGGTGCTTGGATTCTGGGAGGAAATCATGCTGCGGAGCGCGCGCCGGACATTATTCCTGTAGATGCCGAAATTCGGGTCTTCGCCTGAGGCGAGGAAGGCCATCAGGCAGAGCCCCGTGGTTCCGGGCCCGGGCTGGCCGTCGGGCCAACGGCCGTCGGCAGCCTGCTTCTGGGCCAGATACTGGAGGCCTCGATCGTACATTTCGCGGACGTCGCGGGGAACGATCTCACCGTGATGGGTCAAGGGGAGTTGGGCGAGGGCGGGAGACGTGAGGAGGAAAAGGAAGATGATCAGTGCTGGTTGAATTCGTCTGGCGAGTGAGGGATGGGAAAACGGAGCCCGGGGCAAGCCTACGCGGCGATCCTTGGGATGGCGGAGGTGTGTTGAGAAAGGCAGGCAAAAGCCTGCAGTCCGGCTGGTGGGAGGCGAGGATTCCGGGGTCTGGATCATGGGACGAATCCGCTCGTTTTGAGGGAGGCTTCCATTCGCTTGGACTGGGCGAGCATCTGTCGGATCGATCGCCACTGGGCGTCGTCGAAGATGGGCTTGAGCCTGGCTTCGTCGAGCTTGCCGGCTTGATAGAACACTTCATAGAGGGTTTTCTGCCCAAAGGCGGCAGGCGGTTCGGTTTCGTCGAGGAGGAGGGTGAGGAATTGCTGTCGCTGCTGCTGGCGGAGCGGGACGCTGTTTTCCATGACGGCGAGGGCCAGTTCGATCTTGGCTTGATACTGAAATCGACGCCGCTCGTGCTGCTGCTCCTGGTACTTGCGGGACTGCTCCGGATCGAGGGTACGGAGGAGGACTTTGTGGAACAACGAGTTCTCGTCGAAGAAGGAGGAACTCATCTTTGTGCGGAGTGGCTGGATGGCCTGCATCAATTCGTTGAGTTTCTGCTGGTCGTTGGCCAGATCGCCAAAGCGCTCACGGATTTCGTCGAACCGGCCGAAGAATCTCTTCACGTCGCCGCGAGCGGCCAACTGGAGTTTCGTCCGTTGAGCGTCTGAAAGATCGCAGGCACTTTCGAGGCAGTCCAGTTGCAGGTCGGCACGAGACATGAGGCTCTGTTCGACTTGGACACGCGACTTCTGGCCGAAGAACCAGCGCTCGACGTGCAAATTGAACTGGGGAGCGGCAACGACCATTGCGCCCGGCAGCGGCGGTTCGGCCTCAACGGCGTCCCAATCGTCCTGCCCGCAGACGAGGGGCGGACCGAGCAGGCCGGAGCAGGCGAGGGCGAGCAGCACGGCGAGGCGGAGAGCGAGGATGCCGGGCACGCCGCCGCAGCGTGCTGATGCGGCGATGTTTCGACCAAGTGCCGACAGGGAATCGACGATCGTGGCAAAGGACAGGAAGGTATCCTGGGCAGACAGGTTACAGATCAGTGCCACGGGGGTCTGTGTCGACAGGCTACACATCGGTTCGATATGGGTTTGTTTGGACAGGCTGCTAACCGGTCCTGGGGTAGGCGGTCTAGAAACCATTTCCGAGGGCCTCGATCTGCGGGTCTTCCATGATGATCATGGGGGCAGCGAACTCGATTCCTTCGACCCATACGTTGTCGGATTGGGGGGACTGCCGCCAAATGGTCTTTTGCTTCTCGTTCAGGAGTGGAAGGACCAGATTCTCAGGGATCTGCGGCGAGACTTGGATATTGTGAGCCACGAGGCTGAGCCATCGTCCCCAGTTTTCCTGGTAATTGGCGGTGAGGGATTCGATCAGTTTCTGACGCTGATCGGGCGACAGGGCCAGGTCCTTGTCGAGCCTGGCCACGAGGTTCAAGACGACGGCCCGCTTGCGGAACTCGGCTCCCTGGGAGCACTCCTGTGCGTACTGGGAAGCCTGTTCGGGGCGAAGCTTCTGCTCGACGATCGCGGCCAGTTCCTGCTGAATGAGCACGCGAGGCTCCGGCATGGCCGTCGAGGCGTTTCTGGCTCTTCCCTGCCGGAACTGGTTCTGGGCCGTGGCATAGCGGCGGACGGCAGCGGCAAGACGATCTTGCGCGGCGGCGGCAACCTGACGGAGTTGTTCCTCGCTAGGCTCGCAGACTCGGCGAAGGAAGGCCAGCTC
>CAYSCH010000114.1:7820-23638 GCA_964429355.1 uncultured Planctomycetaceae bacterium
AAGGGCTTGAACTGGGGGAGATACTGCTTTTCCAGGGCCTGGACGTTCGGATCGGTGGGTTCTCCAAGGGCGCCGGCGAGGACCTCAATCATCGATGGGTTCTCGGCGGCGGGCGCCATCCCTGCGGCGGCAAGCGGTGCAGGCCGAGCTTGTGGTGGGGGAGGTGCGTTTTCGTATCCGCGGGGAAGGTCGTTGGGAGCGACTCTTGACGAGGGAGCGGTTTTCGCGGCAGTTTGCGGCTTTTTTCGCGATGCTTCCGACAGGACATCCAGCACCGATCGACCCGCTGCCGCGGGCGGAGGTTGTCTGGGCGGGGGGTTCTGCCGGGCCGGTGTGGAGTCTTCATAGCCCCGCGGGACTTCGGCCGCAAGAGAGGCGGGGGCCAGGGCGACCAGGGAGAGCAGGGCTGGGAGAATTGCGAGGGAGCGGGACGATCGTGCGGTCGAACTGCGGGGACAGGCCGACGGGGGTCGCACAGGCGGTTTGGAATGGGGCGGGCAACGCATGGGTTTCAGTTGTGTGGTTGGGGGTGTTCGAGGCGGCTGAAGTACTCGTCGAGGCCGGCACGAAATTCTTCGGGAAGGGTCCGTCCCGAGTCGCCGACGGCCTGATGGACGGGGCGATTCTCGCGGACCTCACCCGGGTTGACGCCGATCCCCAAGAGGGCGAGGGCGGAATCGATCGTGTCGCCGGTGCCGCCGCCACCGGGAGACGAGCCTCCTCCGCCTCCGCCCTTGGGATTGATGCGGCGGGACTGGAGGAGGAGCTCGATGACCTCGGTTTCGGCACCGATGGCAGGGGGGCCCGTTTCGGGGCTGGCAAGGATAGCGGATGTCTCGTTCATGACGGTGGCAACGGTCTGGAGCAACTGGATCTCCTTGGCGAACTCGACCTGAGCGTCGGGCAGGTCTTGAATCTGGCCGTTGACTTTGACGATGCGTTCTTCGAGGGCGTCCTGGGTGCTGGAGAGTTCTTTCGCCCGTTTGGCGTAGTCCTGGCCGGCGAGGGCGGGCCGGGCCTGTTCGGCAACGCGAGTCTCTTCGCGGAGGTTGACTTCGGCTTCGAGGATTTGCAGGACTTCGAGGACGATTGCCGGCGGGAGGCTGGCCTGGAAGCCGCCGCCGCGGCAGGTGCCGCAGGAGGCCGGATCGACGAGATCTTCCGCCCAGCGGTCCATGGTGTCCCACCAGTATTCACACTGCGCGATCGACAAGCCGGGTTCATGGGGTACCTCGTCGGCGAGCTGCCGGAGGCCACCGACGACATCGTCGGTCTTCATTTCCTCCAGGACTGTCTGGAACTTGACGAACTTGCGGCGATGGAAGAAGGCCTCCATGTCGTCCATGATCCGCGAGACGTTCTGGCTGCTCTTGGTCTCGACCGAGGCGAGCTCGGCGTAGACCTTGCGATTCTCCGGGGCGACGCCGGCTTCGCTGACACCGAAGGAATCATCGAGCAGATCGCCAATGCGTCCGGCGACCTGATACTGCTCGCGAGAGGCGGCCTTAAGCCGCTTGACCAGAGTGCTGCCTTCAAGGTTGGCGAGGATGTTGTTGAGTTCGTTGACGATTTTTTCGAATTCGGCAAGAAGATCTTCCTGCTGGCGGACGGCCTCCTGGATGGTCTCCTCGGCAGGTGGAGGCGGATCCCCTTGTTTCGCAGCACCCAAGAGGGTCGTGGTGGGGAGGCGGAGCCCAGGGCTGGAAGGAGCCTTGGGGGGCGAGGGTTGCTGGGGTTCCTTGTCAGGCGGCTGAAGGGAAGACTCGCCGTCGACGACCTGGGGAGCCGGTGGCGGTGACTTCTGCTCGGGGGATTCCTCGGGCGGCGGGGAGGCGGCGCTGGCGCGAGACTTGCCGGCCTTGGGGCCCGAGGTGGCTGGCTTGGTGGAGGCGGCCACACGGGCCTTGGAGGCCTCCTGGAGGAGATCCGCGACCGACGGCATGCGGTTGGCGGCGATGTCTTTGAGGATCTGGAGCATCTCGGCCCATCGATCGAGATGGCCGACATCGAATTGCGGATTGCGCGAGGCCTGGCGAAGGAGTTCCTCGCCCGTGGCAGTCAGGTTCGACAGGCGGCGGCTGTTGGCCCGTTCGGCCGCTGCCTGATCCTCGATCCGGCGGCGGGTTTCGGGCTGGTCGAGCTGGTCGGCGGGCAGGTCGCGGAGCTGTTTGTTGGTTTCGTGCAACTGGAGTTCACGGTCGCGGACTTCCAGCGACTGGCGGTGCCACTTGCCCAGTTGTTCAGTCATCCAGACGGCGTGCTGCTCGGGAGTAAGGATGTAGAGGACGCAGGTATGGGAGTAAACACGCTGGCGGCCGGGCAGGTAGTCGTCGGCGAAGACACGCAACTCGATGGGTTGGGGCTCGATGCCCAGGGACCTGGCGGAAAAGGTGCCGGCCGCATCGACGGAGGTCTTCTCGAATCCGCCGGCAGCGAGGATGCGGTCGCCCTGGGCGGGATTTTCGATCACGGCATCCTTGACGGCAGTCCACTCGATGCCGATCTGTTTGACGCCGAAATCGTCCTGGGCCTTGACGCGGAAATTGAGTTGCTCCGAATCGAGGACGACCTTGGCGCGAGGCAGGTCCTCGCAGGCGAGGGTGGGTGCTTCGTCGTCGGAGGCGGTGACCGTGAGGGTGAACGGCTCTTTGCCGGCAAGGCCGAAGCGGTCTTCCCAGCGGAACTCGACCTGGCGGGTCTGGAGGACATCGGCGACCGGACTGCGGATGACGGAGTCGTCAGGGGATTGGGGTTGTCCGTCGACGGATGCGGACACGAGGGGGCGGCTGGCGGTGGCAACAAAACTGGCTCGACTTCCCTTGACGAGGGAGACAGAGCCTCCGCGGACGTCTTCCGTGGAGGGTTGGGGCCGGCCGAGGTAGTCGGGCAAGGTCACATCGGCCACGATCGACGTGAGCTCGGGGCGGAGGACGGGCTGGATGCGGAGGCCGTGCCGGAAATCGCCGATGGCCACGCGGAGGCGGCCCTCAGAGATCTGTGGGGGAAGATCGAACTGGTAACTTCCCTGGTTAAGGGGCGACTCGACGGGGGTTTGATTGTCGAATTGGGCCCGGCCGCGCCGAGGTTGCCAGAGAGAGTCGGCTGCCAGTCGCATGCTGACCTGGAAGGGTTCGCCGTGAGGGACGACGATCTGGTGAGGCGACTTTTCCAGTGCGGCGAAAGTGTATCGGGGGATACTGGCCCAGGGGGTGAGGAATCGAGCCCAGGCGTTGGCGGCCGCCGCGGAGAGGGTGACGCCGAGAGCAAGGACCGTGATCAGCAAGGCCGCGGAAAGCCAGGCCCAGGTGCGGTATCGCGAGGCGGGGGTGGCGTCGGCGAGGTCGCGCCGGCGGGCATCGTCGGCGACGTTACGAATAGCCGCTTCGCAGAGGGCCCGCGATCGGGCCTGCTCGCCTTCGCTGTGGGCGAGTTCGATGATTCCCAGCAACTGGTCGCCGAGCCGAGGAAGTTTCGCGCTGAGGAGACGGGCGAGCTGCTCGAGCCGGCGGCGGCGCCAGATCCAGCGGTGGAAGTAGAGCGGAACGACCGCGCAGCCGCCAAGAGCGGCCAGGAGGAACAGGAGCCGCAGCCAGCGGGGCGTGTCCCAGAGGCGATCGACAGCGAAGACGCAGAGAAATGCCATGATCACCGCGAAGACGGCTATGCCTGCCGCTTCGGCCAGCTTGATCGTCCACACCCGGCGGCGAAAGCCGAGCAACTGGGATTCCAGGGTCGCCGGGAGACGCAAGGGGTCGGGGTGGTTTGGGGTGGACATGGTTACGGGATCATGATTATCAGACTGTATGGTTTATTACTTGGTCAAATCAGGCCGATACTTTTTCTGCCGATCCAAAAGGCGGTCATGAGGACGATGAGGAAGCCGGCGACCAGCGGATGGCTCCAGAGCTGGACGCGTCGGACGGAGGGGGCCGGTTCGGGTAGGCTGGCCAGGACCGAGAGGACCTGGTCGAGCTGGCCGGCCTGGACGACCCGGCCGCGGGACACGCGGGCGATTTCGTCGAGGACCTCGGGTCGAGCGGGGCGTCCGACCCGTTCGATGGCGATGCCCTGGGCAAAAAAAGACGCTTCGAGGGTGGCGCCGGTTTGCTTGCAGGCGAGAACGACCTGGTGTTTGCCGGGCTCTCGGGGAGTGAACCGGGCCGAAAACGCTCCCCACTGGTCGGCGGACGAGACCAGTCCGATCGATTCGGCTTTTCCCGACGGGGCGGTAATGCGTACGGTGACATCGCCGTGCTGGAGGGGTTCGCCGCTCTTATCCATGACATTGGCGCTGAGGGTGAGGGTACCGTCGATCTGGGGCTGGTCGGGGGAGTAGTAGAGGCGCATGGTCTCGCCCTTGGCCATATTGCGCTGGTAGGCCATCCAGCGGACGACCTGGCCCCAGAAGCGATAGTGGTACTTATCTTCGACCCCCTTGCGCCAGCGCCACGCTCCGTCGGTGCCCATGAAGAGAACCTTGCCGGCCCCGTAGGTACGGGTGACCAGGAGTGGAAGGCGTCCGGACTCGTTTTCGACATCCTTGTGGACCGCCAACACTTCACAGCCGGCGCGAGCCCGGATGACGGGGGCGTACCACTGAAAACCGGGAAGCCCCTCCCAGACCTCGAAGTTTTCCTCTTCCAGGTCGGCGAGCTTCGTGAGCAGGCTGCGGCGTCCGAGTTCGGTGAGCGCAAACTGGCAGGGAGTGCGGGATCCCCAGCCGCCCGGCTTCCGCTCGTCGAGGACCACGGGATAGAGGGCGTCCAGATCGGTGTCGCGCAAGGAGAGCTGACGACCCTGCCAGCCGGGCATGAAGACGATGCCGCTGGCCTGATGTTCGACAAGCCCCTTGAGCCACGAACACTGCTCGAGGGTAAGCTGGGCATTGTCGAGCCCGACGTCGCCGAGGAACACGACGTCGTACTTCGACAGTTCATCGAGCCCGTCGGGAAACTGCGGGATGTAATCGGAATTGCCGCCGCCGACCTTGGTCAAACCGGGGTGGAAGAGGAGACAGGACACGTCGACACCCGGATCACGCGAAAGGGCGTTGCGGAGGTAGCGGTATTCCCAGCGAGGCACCGAATCGATGACGAGGACGCGAAGTTTCTCCTGGCGAATGGAAATGGGCACGGTGAGACGATTGTTGTCGGCGAGGGTCTCGTCGCTGTGCTTGGAGATTTCAAGGGTGAGGATGACATCGCCGGTCGCTTCCGGTTTCCAGGCGATCCAGTCGTAAGTTCGCCCCATGGCGCCTACGTGGACCTCCTTGGAGACCTCGTGGCCCTCGGCGGTGCGGAGAACGGCGGTTGCCACATGGTCGCGCGGGAGGGAGCTTTCGAGGGTGAAGGGAATCCGCACCGCCTTACCGGCCACGCCGAAAGTGGGCGCATCGAGGCTGAGCAGCTCGACATCGGGCAGACGGGTGGACTGGCCGACGGGGACGGCCAGGACCGGAACACCCCGGAGGCGGAGGAGGGTCGCGGCCTGAACCGGCGGGAGGCCCTCGTTCCAATCGCCGTCGGAGACGAGGACGGCCCCGACGAGGTTTTTGAAGCGATCGAGGGATTCGGCCAGGGGCCGGTAAAGGTCCGTGCCACCGCGGGCATCGGTGCCGGAAAAGGGCTGGATGACCACGTCGAGACGCTGGCCAAGGGGAGTCCAGAAGGCTGGATCGGCCAGGGGCGCGGTTGCCTCGCGCCGGGAGGCTGGGGCAGCCTTTGTGGCCGGGTCAGCGGAGACGGCGTCGCAGGTGTCCATGCTGGGCGAGACGTCGCAGAGGACGGCGATGGAGGGCTTTTCCTTGGGGCGGAACTCCTGGACGAACTCGGGCTGGTTAAGCATCAGCGAGGCAAGTGTGACCAGGACGAGCCGCAACATTTCCAGCAGCCCCACGGAAGTGCGGTAGCCGCTCCGCCGCCACGCGGTCAAACAGAATCCGGCCGTCACCAGGACCAGAAGGATCGAGAAAAACAGGGACCACGGAGTCCAGAGGAAGGTCAGCGTGGGGAAGGCATTCATGTTGAGGCTCCTTCCCTGCGGCGGAGGCGAGGCAGGCAAAGGGCGGCCTCGCAAACGAGGGCCACGATCATGGCCGCGAGGAACAGCCGCCAGATTTCCTGGACGAGGGAGCGGGCACTGCCGGCCAGATCGTCGACGCGGCTGAACTGGAGTCCGCGGAAGAGGCCGACCACACGGGCGTCGGCCAGGACGGCAGCCTGGTCCTCGGCCGCCGGGCGGTTGACGGCCAGGAGCCGTTGGCCGGTTGCATAGACGCCTTGATGAAAGGGGTACTCGGTGGAGAGGGCCGTCTCGGCGCCAGAGAGACGCTGCCAGGACTCGGGGATTCCGGGGGGCGGGGGGCCGGCGACGAGATTTTGCGTGTTGCCGAGCACGGCCGCCCCGGACGCGATGGCCCGCTGGAGGGCGACGTAGAGCACGACGCCATCGAGGGCCAGGGAAGAATCGGATGGTGCGGGGGTGGTCGCGCAGAAGTAGACGCCGCCCTGGTCGGTCGTAGCCCGGGCGATGACGGGAGTTCCATCGCCGAGGTGGGCCAGTGGCGTCGATTCCCCGGAGATAGTGCAGTATCGTTTAACCTGCAGGTCGCCGACGGGGAGGGCCTGGCCGCTCTGGGTGTTTGCCAGGAGCCCCTGGTCGCCTCGCCACGACTGGATTGCCAGTTTGTCGGACTGATCCACCCACGATGCCCAGCGGAGACCGAACAGTTCCTCGGTGCCGGGGGCATGAGGGGGAAGGAAAACCACCTGTCCAGCCCGCTCGACAAAGGACCGCACCAGCCTGGCTTCGTCACCCTGGGGGAGCGGGGCTTGCCAAACCAGAAGGGAGACTTGTTCCCAGGGAACGCTTGCCAGTTGCTCGATAGCCACGATTTCGGCGGCACAGTGGACGGTGGGGTCGGGGGGAATCGTGGCGGCCAGTTCGAGCGGCCAGGCGGCCTCCGGCTGGTCGGCGACGATGATTGTCTTACGCACGGGCGGCTCGTCGAAGACGAAATAGCACTGGTTATCCGCCGGGTTGGCGTCGGCCGGGATGGAGACCCGTCCCCAGCCACGCTGGTGGTCGACTTCCACGGGGATGCGATAGTCGCGGAGTTCATGCTGGGGGCCGGTCATCTCGACGGTGACCTCGGAGCGAGCCCCATGGATTTCGAACTGGAGGGGGATCGACAGCTTATCGTCGGCGTCGTGCTCGCGGGCCAGGTGCAGGGAGACGAGGAGTTCGGCATGCTGGTCGGACTGCTGGCGGCGAACGCCGGTGACACGGACGGCGACGTTGCGAGAGACCCCGTCGGGGTACGGGAGCGGATGGAAGCGGACGCCCTGCGGCAACTGGAGGAAGCTCTCGCGGAGGGAATGCCAGCGGCCGCTGTCGGGGCGCCAGTCGTTTTCGCGAAGGTCGGAGCAGATCCAGATTTCGGTCCGCCCGGTGCGGTTGGCCTGGATATAGTCGCGGGCGGCCTGGAGCATGGCGGTAAGGTCGGCCTGGGCGCTGGCCGGTTCGGTGCAAGGGAGGTCGAGGAGGACGTCGGGGGACTGGATAGAGCGGGGCTGGTTGGTGGTGCTCTCGATGAGCACCCAGCGCGAGGAGCCGAGCGCGGCGAGGGTCTGGGCGAGTTGTTGCCGGCCGGACTGGAGCTTCGATTGGGTGGCGCCGGGCCCGCGCTCGTGCATGCTGGGGGAGCGATCGAGGAGGATGACGGTCGTGTCGGCCCGGCCGCCGGCGGTCAGTCCCAGCCAGCCGCTGGCCAGTGGCCGGCCCACGGCAAAAATAAGGGCCGCGACGGCAATGGTGCGGACCAGGAGAATGAGCCATTGCCGAAGGCGGGCGTAGCCCCGCGACATACGGTTGGCGGCCAGGAGAAACATCATGGCCGCCCAGTGGGTCGTCTGGTAGCGGCGCTGGTTGATCAGGTGGATGAGAATCGGGAGGCCGATCAGCGGCAGGGCGGCAAGCATGATGGGCTGGAGAAAGCTCATCTCACCCCCCTGGCACGTGTCCGCCCGACAAGAAATCGCATGAGTACCTTTTCGTAGTCTTCGTCGATGCTCACCCGATGATAGTCGATCGCCAATTCGAGAACGAGCTGGTGGATGGCATCCAGATAAACCTGGAGCGCCTTGTGGTAGCGATCGGCGATCTCCGTGGGCTCGGCAAATATCGAGGGTCCGCCTTCCATATCGAGGAACCGCATGGGACGGTAGAACTCGAAGCCCAGCTCGCGGGGATCGAGCAGATGGAAGGCGGCAACATCGTGTTTGCGAAACCGCAGATGCTCAAAGCAGCCGCGGAGGAGCTCCGGCTCGACGAACAGGTCGGAGACGATGACGATCAGCGCACGCTGCTCGATCGTCTCGGCCAGCTCGTGGAGAACGGGAACCAGTTGGGTCCGCCCGTCGGGCCTCGCCTTCTCGAGGACATCGAAGACGTGGAGGAGGTGGGCCGGGTTGCGGCGTGTGGGAATGTTCTGGACAACGCCGTCAGCGACGCAGCAGAGTCCAACTGCATCGCCCTGCTGGGCCGCCAGGTAGCTCAGGGTCCCGGCCAGCCGGCGGGCGTATTGGACCTTGGTGACGCCGCCGGAGCCGAAGTCCATCGAACCGCTGGTATCCAGCACGAGGCAACAGCGGAGGTTGGTATCGGCCTCGAACTCCTTGACGTAGAAACGGTCGGACCGCCCGTAGGCCCTCCAGTCCATCCGCCGCAGATCGTCGCCGGGAACGTACTTGCGGTATTCCGCGAATTCGACGCTTGATCCGCGATGGGGGCTGGGGTGCCGTCCTGAGACACTTCCCTGCATGGGCCAGCGAGCGCAGAGCGGCACGGCGGCCAGGCGGGAAACGGCCTGGGGATCGAGAAACGAGCGTGGCTGTCGGTCGGGAAACATCAGCAACTGGCCCGTGGTGCCGGATGGACTGGGATCGGCCGTCAGGGACGACCGAGGAATGGGCTGCTCTTTTCGGTCATACTCTGTTTTCAGTTGGTCAGGGTCTCGAGGTCGGTTTCTTCGACGAGGCGGTGAACGATGTCCTTGGTACCGATGCCTTCGGCCTGGGCGGCAAAGGTGGTGATGACGCGATGGGTGAGGACCGGAGCGGCCACCTCCTGGATATCCTCCAGGCGCACCATGTAGCTGCCCAGGAGGGCCGCACGGGCCTTGCCCCCGAGAATCAGGTTCTGAACGGCCCGGGGGCCGGCTCCCCACGCCACCAGCGGCTTGAGCCAGGCGGGTGCGGTGGGGTCCTTGGGGCGAGTCCGCCGCACGAGCCTGGCGGCGTAGGAGTAGATGTGCTCGGGAACGGGAACACGCCTGACGAGACTCTGGTGGCGAATGATGTCGGCCGCGTTCAACAGCGGGCTCAGGAGCGGGAACTCCTCCCCGGTCGTAGTCCGCGCAATCTCGATCTCCTCGTCTTCGGAAGGATAGTCCAGTTCGATCAGGAACATGAAGCGGTCGAGCTGAGCTTCGGGGAGCGGGTAGGTGCCTTCCTGCTCGATCGGATTCTGCGTGGCCAGGACCAGGAATGGGGGTTCCAGGCGGAAGGTCTTGCCCAGGGCGGTGACCTTGTATTCCTGCATCGCTTCGAGCATGGCGGCCTGCGTTTTTGGGGGGGCACGGTTGATCTCGTCGGCAAGCACCATGTTGGCAAACACGGGTCCGTAGACGAATTCGAAATCGCGGCGTCCGCCAGCAGCTTCCTGGAGGATATCCGTACCGGTGATGTCCATGGGCATCAGGTCGGGCGTGAACTGGATGCGGCTGAATTTCAGAGACATGGTTTCCGCCAGCTTGCTGACCAGGAGCGTCTTGGCCAATCCAGGCACACCCATCAGCAGGGCATGGCCGCGGGCGAAGAGGCAGATGGAAAGCCGTTCGACCACCTCACGATGGCCGACAATCACCCTGCCAAGTTCCTGCCGCAGGCGTTCATAGACGTTGCGGAGTTGATCGATGGCTTCAACGTCATGGTCGCTCAGATGCTTCTCAGTTAGCGCTGTGGAGACTGCCATGTGGTTGGTTCCTGAGGTCAGGGTTTATGCCGCCGGCGAAGTTCGGGAGGATACGTCTTGGGGTTTGCTGATGCACGTGGTTTCTACTGGGGTTGACGATCCATGACCGAATGATTCTGGATATACGTAGTTCGTGCACGACTGGATCGTGTTTACGGAAGATTGACCAGTTCCCCTCCCGACTTGGTGAAGAGGGCTCGGAGAGTCTTGGGATCGATGGTCTGGGACATGACACGCACGCTGCCGTCGGTGAGTCCGGCGAGGAATATGTTTTGCCGCAGTCCGACGAGTCCCTGGACGGGGTTTTGCTTGTTGGGGGAGAAATCGCCGGGCCTGGTCCATATGATGGCCAGTTCATCAGGTGCCTCGACGGTCATGATCGTATTGGAGGTGCCGTCCGTGATATGGGCCATACCCGTCCCGAGCAGACGATCGGCCCCTTCCCCGCCACGAGGGCGGACGAAGACGCCGTCGGCACCGCCGACGCCGAGGTAGTTCGTCGTGCCGGGCGGACTCCTGGAGCCTGGGGCGCGGTAGGTTGCCGGCATCTTTTCAATAAGGGTTTTGTTGTGGGGGCTGTCCCAGGGTTCGTTCAAATGGAACTGGTCGTAGAGTTCCGCCTGCTCGATGAACGGCAGGATATGAACCCGCCAGCTCAGCAGAGGTTTTCCGTCGGCGTCGGCGCTGTAGCCGGCGGGAAAGGCCTTGTAGGTATCGTGAAAATTGTGCATAGCCAGGGCGATCTGCTTGAGATTGTTCATGGACTGCGACCTCCTGGCAGCCTCTCTGGAGGACGAAAGGGCAGGCAGGAGGATCGCCGCAGCCACGGGAGCGCAGGCCCCCGGAGTTGGGCCGGGCAGAGTCTGCCGGAGAGCCAGCACGAGGCCGT
This sequence comes from uncultured Planctomycetaceae bacterium, assembly GCA_964429355.1. GTDB lineage: Bacteria > Planctomycetota > Planctomycetia > Pirellulales > Thermoguttaceae > JAAYAY01. The sequence continues at coordinate 18,742 of CAYSCH010000114.1, forward strand.
CGGGGGTGCGGCTGACGGAAACCACGGTCGGCTGCAGGTGCCGCGTGATCACTTCGGATGGCGGCAGACTGGACACGTCGGCCGGCATCCGCATGCCGATCATCTGCTGCAGGGCCGGCACCAATGGAAGGAGAGCCGAGACGACCTGCCGCGTATCGGCGTGGAGCATGGCGAGTGTGGCCGCGTCGTTGCTGATCAGCGGCACCACCTCGGAACGTTCGGCGAAGCCAGGGTCGCCGGCGTCAGCAAGGAGCGGCCCCATAGCCTGGGGGACGGGGGTAATGAACAACTGGTCGTCAGTCAGACACCAGCTCGGGGCCAGAGGCACTCCCATCTGGGCGAACGAAAGCGTGTGGACGTTGTGTCCATCGACCGAGTCGGTTGTGAGCGACGGCGTTGCGGGGGCGGCCTGCGGGAGGGCCTCTCGGAGTTTTGCCAGCAAGACCTGGTCGACACGGGCGAGCCTTTCACGATCACGAACCTCAACGGCAAAACTCCAGCCCGCAACGGACCCGTTCGGCCCGGGCTGAGCGAAGAACTTCCAGGTATTGCCGAGCGATTTCAAGAGGTCCTCACGCGGATCGATTTCAAGGTGGGCGTTTACCTGCTCGAGTTCTCGACGAATATCGTCAGATGCCATCGGCTCCACCTGTTGGACCACTTCGAGCCACAGATCGAAAAGCCAGGTTGGGTCGAATTTCAGGGCAATTGTCAGCGGTGCATCGCGGGGAACGGCCTTCAAATCTGGGGCGCGGAGCGGCGTTGAGTCGATCCATGCCAAGAGACCGGTGCCCCGCCCCTGGACGGCCAGTAGCGACCGGCTGAGGCAGCTTTCAGCGTCGAGGCCGGCGACGGATGCGAAATATTGGATTTTGTCAAGACCCAACGCGGCAACGAGCGTGGCCACCTTGGGTTCATCGGCCTGCTCAACGGCCAGGTCCAGCAGGCTCTTGACGTTGACATAGACCAGGGACGAAAAGCGGGGGACCGCCAGTTTGGCGCGGACCGCCGTGAGCCACTCGGGAGCCTCGCCCCGGATTCGCTGGAGCAGGCCTTCCATGGATTCATGCCCAAAACCAACCAGCAGGTAGCCTTCGTCGATCCCCCAGGTGATCGGCGGAGACTCTTTGTCCCCTTGAAAGCGGGTGAAAGAGCGCGAGTCGATCTGGATCACCGCGATACTTTCCTTGGTTGCCTTTGACTGAGCTTTCTTGAGGAGCGCCTCGACCGCGTCTGCCTTCTCATCAAGGCGGAACAGTGCACCTCCTTGGATATCCTGCAGCGCGCCGTGGTCGAAGCTGATCTGGTTGACAAACACGGCCCCCGGCTTATCGGCGATGAGCTGCAAGAATCCGGCGGCATCGGCCAAGGCCGCTTGAGCATCGGGATGCCGAGCGGCCAGGACCCGAAAGAAATCGAACGTGCGGCCGCGAGCCTGAATGAGGAATTTCTGAATCTCAGGTTCGGCGAGAAGCTGTTCGGTGTGGTTCTTGCTGGCCGGGCCGGGTACGGTCGTGCCGCTCCAGGTTGCGTAAAGGAGGCAGTCTGCCGGAGCGGCCTTCGCCATCAGGGGGTCTTCCGGCGTCGGAGGAACGCCTTGAGGCATACCGAAGGGCCCGCCGAACAAGAGCAGGAGAATCAGTTCGAGGGGATTCGGACTGACAACGGCGTTCATCCTGGACCTCCGCCTAGTAGGGGCCTGCTGCGTTTCTGCCACAGATCCAACGGATGGAAATGCCCGAGGGCGTCTGTCTGTCTCAGAGAACCCACCGTCCACCCGAGCATTGCAAAAATGAGAAACCGTACCGCCCTCCCGGCAAGGGAGGTTCAGCCGACGAGGGAGCCGATGCGGCCGCCAGCCACCCCACCATGCGGCTCGTCTCACCTGGATCGGCCTGTCCCCAGATTGTGGGACGGCCGATATGGCTTGTCAATCCTGTCTGCCAGGGGGGCGCGAAAGTCGGAACACAAGTGGAGACAGGCACGAACAAGGAAAAAAGGCGGCCCGCGATGGCGACCGGACCGGGTCGCCTCTGCCTGCGAGTCCGACAAGGTAAAAGGCATCAGGAAAGCCTGTTGATGCGGCGGCCGGCGCCAAAGAAGCGGACCACGCCGGTCAGCAGGACAAGGCAACCGACGACAATCAGGGTCCAGCCGAGGGGAACAGAAAAGCGAGAAGGAATGAACTGGATCAATCCCGCTCCGGTGGCCAGAAAGGCCAGAGAGGTGCGAACATAGGCCAGAACCGTCCGTTCATTGGCCAGGTGCGTACGAATGGCAGCCAACTGGTCGACCTTCATGGACCGGTCCTTTGCCGCTTGCCGGTCATCCCGGCCGCCGCAGACAGGCGGATCCGTTGGACACGTGGGACGTTCCTGTTCCATGAGATTGCGTCAGTTGGAGTTGTCCGAGGGATGGGCGACGTCAATGAGTTCCCAGCGGAGCCCAGGAGTCTGGGTGGCGTCCATCTGGCTGAAATCGTCGGCATGAGGGACATAGAGCGACTGGTCGCTGCGGTACCAGTGATAGGAGGCATCGTCGCCCGGCTTGATCACGACGGTGGGGGCGTAGGGAAAGCCGCGCGACTGCATCCACATGGGAAAATAGGTCCATCCGGTCGTGAGGCTGGCATAGTACAGGTCGTACAGGGTCGACCAGCCGAGGTTGTCCCAGTCGCTGTCGGCATGAATGTCGAGATCCTGAGCGATGAGACGCCCCTTGAGAGTGAAAGTACCTCGCGACGCGGCTGCATCCACATTGACGGCGCCGAAGGCTGCCAGGAGGCCGCCCACGGTGCAGGCGGCCGACGGGCGGACCGTAAAGTCACGGCAGACGGCGACCGGCAAGCGGATGGGAAGCGAACTGCCGTGCAGGGGGAGCTGGTTGAGCGATTCGAAAACCACATTGGTGCCGGTGACACGGATTTCTTCCTGGCAGAACAAGGTGCCACGGACCGTGACGTTACAGCCTAGCACGATACTGCAGGCGGCGTAGTAGAAACCGAGCGGATTCTCCGTCGCCGAACTGCCGAGGGTCCGGTTCGAAATCGTTCCGCAGAGAGTCGGGATCGAATACTCGGGGCCGCCGGGAAACAGGCGGTAGCTTGTCAGGCAGGTGGGCTTCACCCAGTCGGAATTTGCCGTGTCGACATCCAGATCGGAAGTGGATACCGCCATGTAACCGGTGAGAAGCTGGCGAATATACCACTCCTGGGATTCATTGTCGTAGTCCACTCGTCCTGTCACCGTGCGGTAGTCGCCGTAGCCCGCTTCTCGCATCACATTCAGGTGATGGAAGTAGTAGAGCCAGGCGTCGGAATCGTCGGGGTACTCGTCGCCCAGGAGCAGCTTGCCCTGCAGGCGGATGGGACCCTGGATCCGGCAAGGAGGATTGAGAGAGGTGTTGTACACATGGGTCTGGTAGAAGGTATAGTCCTGCATTGCCGACCAGTCGGACGGCTCGGCCGAAAGGGCCCGCGGAACAAGGCGAGCCACGGCACGAATCGTGTGCCGACTGACGCGGCGCGAGTCGGCCGGATCGGAGGCGGTGCCGGTGACCATGAGGGTCACCCGGTAAGGGGATTCTCCGTAGTCGGGGTCCGATGCCGTAAGCGTGTCGTCGCCAGCAATGAAGGTCACCTGGAAACTGACATTGGCCCCGAGAATGCGGGTGAAGGTCGTATCGGTGCCGGACCAGCCGGGCGAGTGCATCTGGCGAAGGCCGGCGCTGAGGCCGGTCAAGGCCGCCTGGCGAGCCGTGACCCCGAGGGACACGTTCTGGCGGACATTGAGCGTGATTGCCTGACTGCGCATGGCCGCATAGGACGTGGCGAGAGCCACGGCGATCAGAAGCAGGACCACGACGGCCACAACGGCGCGGCGCGACCTGCCTGGCGGACCCTTCCGCCGCCGGTTACTGCTCGTTTCGGGGAAGCTCATCATGGATGGACCTCGAAGAAGCGGGATGCCGAGCCGAGAAAGGGGATGGCTGTGTTGCTGGAGGAAGGGGGGCCCACGCTCGTCGACCCGGGAAGGAGCTGCAGTTCCATCCGGAGCCAGGCCTGTCGCATTCCCCCCTGGTCGGAATAGATGCCCTGGGGCCAAGCCAAGTCCGCCCAATTGGCGGAGCCTGCTGCATGGTTTTCCATCTCCTGCTGGCTGGGGCGGTAACGGACGATGAATCGGGCCAGTCCCCGGCGTGACGTCGCAAGGCTGTTGACCTGGGCGGTACAGAGCATGTCGGTCAGCACCGTTCTGACACCGCTCGAGGAGGTCTTGGCGAGGGCTGCCTCGGTCAGCCAGGTGGCCGTGTCGGTTGGGGACGGCACGGTGCGAGTGTCGTCGGGCAACGTGATTTCCAGGAGCTCGTTGGGCGAATTGGGATTGGGGCAATAGACCCGCAACTCATTGACGCGGGGCAGCCCGTCAGGATCGACGGGGTCGCCCTCGGGATGCCAGACGACGAGGATGTCGGGAAATTTCCAACCGCCGACGGTCTCGGTGAGCACAATCATTCCGGGGAACTGCTTGCTTGTGGTTGCTCCGCGAACGGTGGAGGCAATTCTCTCCATGGCAACGCGGGCGTGCTGTGTGGCCGTGCCGTAGGTCTCCCCGTAGATCGCTCCCTGGTTGACCGCCTTGGCCATTGCGCCGAGCGATCCCATGACGATCACCATGATCGATATCGAAATCATGAGTTCGAGGAGCGTGAAGCCGGAGCGAAGCAGCGGCTGCCGCTGGGTGACCGCCAAGGCGCGGGGGCGAAGCGGAGGCGACGGGCGATTACAGGGGAGGAACATAGGCCACCACCTGGCGCAGTTCCGCCAGAACACGGGGATTGCTGTCGGGGTCGTCGCGCACGATTCGAACGACGACGGCCCGGTAGTCGCTCCGGGTCC
>CAYSCH010000115.1:0-23575 GCA_964429355.1 uncultured Planctomycetaceae bacterium
TCGCGGCGAACCGGCGGCAATCTGTGGAAGTTGATGAGCACCTCGTCTCCCCACGACTTGGCCGGGGCAAGCGAGAGGATTCTGCCCCTATAGACGTTGCAGGCTCGCATGGCGTCGCGCACGTCGGAGAGGAAACGGTCGGCGATTTCGCGCTGGGGAGCCATGACCTCGACGGATATCGACTTATTGAGTGGCCGAGAATCATCGGGTCCCGAAAGCAGAATCGCCAGGCGTTGGCTTCCGTCGCGGATCAAGTACAGCCCGACGTTGACACACGGCATCACTCGTTCATCGGCCAGTTCGACATTCACGTACTCGACGGGGCCTTCCAGCGGTTCGAAGTCGCCTATCGATTTGCCGCGTCTGGGGGCAAACAACTCGGCGAGCCGCACATCGCGGAAGACTCGGGAAGTGACCACTCCCAGCAGGGTCGCCGAGCGACCGTCTGCGGCAAGGTAGGCATCGATGCCGCCTTGCAGATTGGGATGCTCGGAGGCCTCGAACCTCTGCGACACGATGGGAAAACGGTCTGGCGCCGCTCGGAAATGCTCACGCAGCCTCGGCAAGAGCGAGCGTGAAGAAGCGGCAGGTGTTGCACGAAACCACCACATGGTGCACGTTCCTTAAAGATTTCCAGGATCAGGCCTTTGTGTCACATTTCGGTGGTTTGATGGAACAGTGGTGAATAGCATGGGTCAGGCACCCCAGGCCAATGTTCAGCCGACGCCATACTTCACCAAGAGTTCAATCTTCTCGTCCTCTTCACGCGACCGCGCTATGTCGATAGCGCTCCGCCCGGCACCGTCTTTGGCTCTGGCATCCGCTCCGAGCCTGAGCAGCGCCTCCATTACATCGTAGCCTTCTGCTTCCGCTGCCTGAACCAGCAAGGGAGTGCTGCCATCCTCAGAGCGGATGTTGATGTCTGCTCCACGGCGTACGAGGAGTTCAACCATTTCAGGAAAAGCTGCCAAGTGAAGAGGCGTAATACCCTCGTCGTTCTTCACGTTTGGGTCCGCACCGGCGTCCAACAAGAACTCTGCCATCTCAAACTGCTCCTCTCCGGCCACGCCATGCAGTGCAGTAAAACCCCACTCATCCTTGGATTGGATCAGCGTGGGGTCTTCCGCTAGCATCTCCCGCACTGTGTCCATCTCGCCGAAGATGGCCGCATCGTAGAATTTCTCGCTCATAGTGGTACCTAACGTTGAATAACCTCTTGTTCTACCCTGGTTACCTTCTGCCTGGACAACCAGACCCCATGCCGTTCAGGATACCGATACCGACAGCGTGGTCAATCCAGGGCGGGGCTCCCCAGCGTCCCATCAAACCTTGGATTCTCGGGGCAAATGTCGCAACTTCCCTTGACCACGCAATTGTGTCCTGGCAGTCGGTGATTGCCGTCTCGCAATTCAAAACGCCATCAAGTCGGATGAAGACCGCGAAGAATACAGAGAATGCCCGTCTCCGGCCTTGAAAGGGAGCCAAGTTCACGTTTGCTGTCTTGTTCGGCGACCAGTTCCTATCATTCCTTGTCGAATCCAGCTTCGGATTCTACGCCGCATACATCTTGCCGGAGGGCATCGCAAATCAACAAATCAACAGCAATAGATTACCCTGATCCGGTGGGGCGGACAACCTGTGCACCGTCCCAAGAAACCTTGGGGCTTCGGTACACGGATCCGGCCCGTGTCCGAGCTGGCCTGGACCGACATGGAATCCGACCCTTAAATCCCCCAGCAGGGGAGCCCCTGCTTTTGTGTCGTGAACGGTCGTCTATTGGGACATCGATCAAAAAACGAATACGGCGCATCCCGTGGTGGGCGTTCCCTCAATCCTGTCGAATCAGGCGTGCCTGGTTAGAACCAGGGTTCTTTCCATATGGGAGATTCGGCCTCGGGGAGGAAGACGACGGGGATGTCTAAGGAGACAGGAACTTTGCACTCCTGGGCCCAAACGAGGAGTTCCCTGGTAACCGGAATGAGGAGGATGCTGTGGCTCATAATAGAATCCGGTGAAAGAGTCCGGAACGGGGCAACGGAAGGCCGGCCACATTCAGTCACCTGTCCCACAATATGATGAATGCGTCGGCAAATCCAGCACGAAGCCGTTTCCAGAATCCGGCGTATACCGTCTGGCCGCTGGATCGGATGGGCAGGAATTCCATGTATCTTCAGCTCGCAGAACTTGGTAATCATCAACCGACTCTCTCGAGATCTCACGCGGCATCAAGCGGGTATGTGTGGGCAACCACGCCTCCATTGCGTACGTCGCAACGATCGCGAGAGACTCACGGACGCCCCCGTCACAAAACCGGCTACGTCATCGATCGCGAAGGCAAGGTGGTCAATGCCTGGTACGGCTACGAGCAGGGGCATCCCAAGGTGAGGGAGTTTCTGGAGAAGATGGGTATTCCAGAGGCCGCGCCAACGCCGTGATGATCCACGGGCCGTGTCAGCGAAGTGTTTTGAAGGACGCCGGCTAAGGCCGGGACTCCAACCGGGGCGGGGCAAGCCTACGGGGGTATCATTGTGGTGGCGAAGTGGTTTGAAGGACGCAGGCTAAAGCCTGTACTCCAACAGGGGCAAGCCCACGCGGCTATCGTTGTGGAGGCTACCCTTCCGGGATTCCGAATGCGTCGCGCAGTTCGTGAATCACGGCGCTGGGCATGGCCGACACCTCACCGATGGCGTGCGCGTTGATGACTGCTTCGGCCGTCGACTCGAGAACTTCCAGCCGGTCGAAGGCATCCAGCACGCTGGAGCCGGTGACGAGGACCCCGTCGTTTTCCAGAATGGCAGCCGGCGAGGCTTCGCTGACGTAATCCGCGATGCCGTCGTCGTTCCGGTACTGCACGCCGAAGGGCACGCGGCGCACATCGCGGAGAAACAGGTAGCTTTCGGGGATGGTACGGGAATCCAAGGTCGATTCCGTCACGCTGAAGGCGGTCGCGTTGACCGGGTGGGCAAAAACGATGGCCTGCACTTTTGAGTGCTTGCGATAGATGGCCTGATGAGCGAAGGCGGCGCGGCTGGCCTTCTTGCCGGCCTCGCACCGGTCGCCCTCGACCAATACGAAATCGGAAACGTCGAGGGACTCCCGATCCTGCTGCGTGGGAGTGATCAGGAACGAATCCTCGCCGAGTCGCGCGGAAAAGCTGCCTTCGGTGCTGATCAGCAGACGCTGCCGGCACCCGCGCTGCAGGAACAAACTCAGTTGGCGGCGCAACTCCAACTCGCGGGCGGTTGGAGGTTCAGGTTCGAAGGACTCCAGGGTGATGCTCCGGGTGTGGGCCTGGTCGAGTTGAGCCTCCGTCAGGTAGCGAACGTCGCCAATCTGCCGGCTCTTGACCAGCGTTTTCGCGGCAAATTCGAAGGCCTCGAAGCGCTGGAAGGCGTGCGACAGCGACGTACCGCCGACCACCACGCCGTGGTTTTCGAGGATGACACTGTCACAGCCCGCCTGGAAAGCCTTCGCGATGTTGCTGCCAAGCTGGCGGCTCCCGGGCAGCGCGTAGGGCGCGAAGCCCGTCTGGCCGCACATGAAGCGCGCTTGATGAAACAGTCGCGTATCCGGCGTCTGCCGACAGATGCTGAAGGCGACCAGGGCGACCGGGTGTGCATGGACCACGGCGCAGATGTCCGGACGGCCTTCATACACTGCCTGGTGAAACGGAAATTCCGACGAGGGCCGATGGGGGCCCTCAATGCTCCCGTCGGGTGCAACCCGAACGATGTCGTCGCGGGTCAGACTGCCCTTGTCCACGCGGGCGGGTGTAATCCAGATGTCGCCACCCGGCTCGCGAATCGACAGGTTGCCGCCAGAGGTCGTGGTCATGCGATATCGATAGATGCGCTCCATGGTACGCATAATCTGGTCGCGCGGATGAGTCATTTGCCTGGTCATGTGCTTCCTGTCCTGGTTGCGTCATTAAGAGCGGCCGAAAGAAATGAAGGGCGTCTCCTGGCAAACTGGGCGTTTTCGTCATGTCTGCCGGCCGCTCCAAGTGATCCGCGAGCCCGCGACCACAGGCAAGGCCTACCCCGGCCGAAGGCACCCCGACCGGCGATGGTCTTGGGATCGGCTCCAAGAAGGGGTCGAGCAGTGACTTCCTGATTTGAACAGGAATTCCGGAGGAATGGAAGACTGTATCACCGGGTGGGCCAAACCCCGTCTCCGAACACATCCCACACGCCGCCGCATTCCAAGGCCCAGCGTCGCAGAGCGCAGTCTCCCACGGGCATGGACATGCATGATCACCGGGTCTGGCAGCGGCTCCAGAATTAGTCCACGCACAACCCGAGGAATCGTTCGAGGACCGACACATCGACCATGGAGCGGATCTTCTCCAGGGCGGCCTGCTCGACCTGGCGGACCCGCTCGCGGGTCACTCCGAGGTGCGTGCCGACTTCTTTGAGAGTCTGACCGTCGTCGAGCCCGAAGCCAAATCGGCGTCGAATCACCTCGCGCTCCTGCCGGTTGAGGCGATTGATGACCTTGCTGATCCGCACCTGAAGCACCTGGTGATCCATTTCCTTGGCGGGGTCCTCCGCTGGTGAACAGGAGAGGAGCTGGGAAAACTCCCCTTCGTCGTTCGGATCGGGCTGGTTGAGCGAGAGCATGGGCGAGTCGATGCGCAACAGGAGCTCGGCATCCTTCGCGGTCACACCCATGGCGAGGGCCGACTCCTCCAGGTTGGGTTTGTGGCCGTGGGCGTGTCCGAACGTGTGGATCGCCGCCCGCACCTTGACCGCCTTCTCCGCCTTCTGAGAGGGGACGTGGACGGTGCGGGCATGGTCGCGAATCGCCCGGCTGATTCCCTGCCGGATCCACCAGGTGGCATAGGTCGAGAACTTCAGCCCCCGCCGGCTCTCAAACTTATCGACCGCTCGCAAGAGTCCGCTGTTTCCCTCCTGGATCAGGTCCAGAAACCCCAACCCTCGCTGGCGATAGCGTTTGGCGATCGAGATCACCAGCCGGAGATTGGCCGCCGCCATTTTCTGCCGAGCCTCGTGGTACTCCTGCTGGAGTTGACGGGCACGGTTGACCCGGCGCCGCAGTGCGCCGGGAGTTTCCTCGAGTATTTCGATAAGCCGGCGGCGCCGGCATTTCAAGACCGACTGGCGGGCTGCAGGACCACGCTCGGCGCGAGCGGTGCGCCGCGCTCGGGCAATCTTGTCGAACAGCCGCAAGGCTCGCTCGAGGCGGTTCAGAAACGGTTCGACCGCTTCCATCCGCCACTCGACGCGCTCGATGATCGCGGACGCTTCCTGGAGACTGCGGAGCTGCTTGCGGGCCGATTGTCGCCGCCGGCGGAATGGCACAAGCGGCGCCACCAGCCTGGCAGAGTGCTTTCGGCATGCACTGTGGCAAGTTTCGGTCTCTCGAATACTCTCGTCCAAGGTCTGCTCGAGTCGGCGTTTTTCCACAACGTCGTTGAACGGAACATTCAAGACGTGATCAATCCGCACCCGGCCCGCCTGGATGCCCTTGAGTTGCTGGAGAACGCTCCCGAGCACAAATCCGTTTCCGAGAATGAGTGCTCGCAGTTGATGGCGAGAACTCTCGACACGGCGAGCCGTGGCGAGTTCATCCTCCCGTGAGAGCATGGGAATTCTGTCGATTTCGGCAAGGTAATCGCGAATTGCCTCCGAAGGCGCGGCTACCATGATCGGCCTCCCTCCATTCGAAAAACTGTCAACCGATGAGATTGGGTGTGTCCGGGAACAAGGGCCAAGCGCTCTTCCGCAAGTAACGGGATTGACCGCCCGCATTTGGGAGCCGGTTCTCGCTTCCGGACGACTTAAGGGCAAGATGAGAAAAAAAGGGGCGGCCAGGCCGGGTGTTTCCGGCCAGGTCGCGGTGTTCGAGTCCAAAGTCTGGCGACTTCGGCTACGGGTATTTCGCTCCGCGGAAAGATTTCTTTCCGCGGAGCGAATGTGTGTCGACCAAAATCGCTGGATTACTCGCCCGCCTTCAGGACGAGGAACCGAGACCCCTGTTCGGAGCGGACCAGGAGCAGCACGCCATCTTTGGCCTCATCGACGGCCTTCTTCAGGTCGGAAACCGACTTGACCGGGGCACGTCCCGCCTCGACGATGACCATTCCGCTTTCCAGACCTGCGCGATCGGCTGGGCTACCGGAGGCTACGTCAGTAATAACTACGCCGTGTTCAGCCTTCAGGTTCAACTGACCAGCGATTTCCGGGGTCAGCGTTTCGACTTCCAGTCCGAGGTTTTCAAGCCGCGAAGAAGAACGGCTGGCGGGTTCCGGATTCGGGGCGCCGCTCTGGTCGGCTTCTTCCTTCGACTCGAGGGGCTCAGCCTGGAGCGTTTCCACTTTGCCGGCCCGCCAGATCTTCACCTCGTGTTTGGCGCCGATTTTTGACCGCTCAACAACTTCCTGCAGCTCGCGGGGAGTCGTAACCTTGTGGCCGTCGTACTGGAGGATCACGTCGCCCGGCTTGAGTCCCGCCTTGGCACCCGCCATGCCGTCCATCACGTCGGTCACGGCGACCCCTTCCGGAGTCTCCATGCCGAACTGGCCGGCCAACTCGGGGGTCATGGGCTGGATCATCACGCCCAACTGGGCCCGCTGAACAACGCCATCGTCCATGAGTTCGACGCTCACCCACTTGGCAAGGTTCACCGGAATTGCAAATCCGACTCCCTGATTGCCGCCGGAGCTGGACGAAATGGCCGTGTTGATGCCGATCACTTCCCCATCGAGGTTGATCAGTGGACCACCACTGTTGCCGGGATTGATCGCGGCATCTGTCTGCAGGAAGGTGGTCCGGGCGGGCATGCCGATGCCGCGGCCCTTGGCGCTGATGATGCCGGAGGTCACCGTGCCTTCCAGGCCAAAGGGATGTCCGAGGGCCAGGACCCAATCCCCCACATCGATCTTGTCGCTGTCCCCCAGTCGAGCCGGCTTGAGGTCCTTGGCGCCTTCGATGCGAAGGATCGCCAGATCCGTGTTGGGATCGGTATGGATGTCGACGGCCTTGAACTCCCGTCCGTCATGGAGACGGACCGTCACGTCCTTGCGGCCCTCGACCACATGGTTGTTTGTGAGGATCACACCTTTGGCGTCGATGATCACGCCGGTGCCGATTCCGCTTTCGCCGCCGTGGGGCCTGCCCGGTGTCTGCGGCATCTGCGGCATGTCTTCAAAGAAGCGACGGAGTTCCGGAATGTCGCCGAAGGGGGTTCCTTCGAACGGGTTCTCGCCCATCTTGCCCTTGGGCATTTCGCCGTGGCCGTGCCATTGAATGGGCATGACCGCGTCGGCCTTGATCAGCACGACCGACGGCTGGACGTCTTGGGCCGCATCGCGGAACGCTTGCGACAGGCTCTTGGCATAACCAGTCGCCGACGCCCGCTGGGGCGGGTCGCCGTCGTTAGGCAGCGTGGCAGCGGCCGCAACCGCCAGCACCAACGGGAGAACGGCCAAGGCGGCCCAGGTCTTCATGGATTTCCAAAGATTCGTCGATTTCACAGCTCTTCTCCTCTCTCAAGTGCAAATAGAAGGTTTCCTGATCTCTTCATTTCTACCGGCCTCTCTTAGAGCCGCTGACAAACCACCGGCTGTGCACATCCATGCCGGTGGGAAACTCATACGTGTCCTGAGGGCTTCTAAGCGTGGCATGTGGAACAAGATCCGTTTGTGTCCAGGTGGGATGGAATGAGCCCGAAGCTTTCAGAGCTGCCCCGAGGCTCCCACAGGGCTCCGCCGAGACGATTGTCGCGGCAGGTCGCCTTGGCCATAATGCACGTGTCGTGCCAATCCCCGGCGGCGCTTTGGCCAGCCTTTTGCATAGATCATGGTCGACTGGGAGTTGTCGCGAGAAATGGGTGACATGTCCGCCAGATTCGACCGGCTGCGCAAGAAGAATGCGTGGCGGGCGATTGCTGTGGTCGCACCCCGGCTTGTGTGGCCCACCGGCACGCGGGCCACCGAGGCCGGATGAGTATCCCTGGCGGCTGAAGAACTGACGAACACACATCAAACTTCACCCACTGGCGCGCACCAGAATTCCCCACTGTGGCAAAATGCCGCGCCCCGTATCTAGAAGCCATCCGATGAAACTCGCATTGAAGCTCGTATCCGCTTTCATGGTCTGCGCCGCCCTGCTGGCGGCAGGCCACGCCTGGTTCGTCATCCAGCGCCAGACTCATGCCTTCGAGCAACAGGCCAGGGCCGACGCTCAGCATCTGGCCGGCTCGCTCGAAAACCAGATCGCCCAGGCCTGGCGGCAGGCCGGACCCGACGGGCTCAGGAACGTGCTCCGCGATACGTCGGGTTATGCGATGACCACACGAGTCCGCTGGGTCTGGTTCGACGCTCGCCCCGGCACGGCCGATTCGCCCGCCGTTTCGCCCGAACGGCTCCAGACGGTCGTGGTCGAACGGTTCGTTTCCATCCCCGCCGAGGGTACCGACGGAAACCGTCACCTGATCACCTATTGCCCGATCTCTCTGGACCCGGAGCGGAAAGGAGCCCTCGAAGTGACCCGCCCGATGGCGGAACTGGAAGAGAGCCGGCGGGCGATCATCTGGCAGACCATCCAATTGGTTGTCTCGATGTTGGTTCTGACGGGGGGCGTGGCCGTTGTGCTCGGCGTCCGGATGGTCGGCCGGCCCTTGAACCGGTTGATCGAGAAGACCCATCGCATCGCCGCCGGCGACCTGTCCGAACCGCTCCACCTCCACACCGGAGATGAACTGGCCCAGCTCGGCGAAAGCCTCAACGAGATGTGCGATGCCCTGGCGACGTCGAAAGAGAAGATTCGCGAAGAGACGGCGGCGCGAACTGCGGCGATGACCCAGCTCCGCCACGCCGACCGCCTGAAGACGGTAGGCAGGCTGGCTTCCGGCATGGCCCACGAGCTGGGAACCCCACTGAACGTCGTCTCCGGCCGAGCCGGCCTGATCGCCTCGGGAAAGCTCTCCCAGGATGAGATTGCCCAGAGCGCCGCCGCGATCCAGACCGAGGCCAATCGAATGACCACCATCATTCGCCAGCTCCTCGACTTCGCCCGCCGCAACACTCCGCATCGCGTCGAGACCGAGCTCTGGCGAGTCGTCCAGGAGACGGCCGATCTGCTCGCCCCACTGGCCCAGAAACAGAAGGTCGCATTTCGCCTGCCCGAAGATCGCCCGAGGGCAATCGCCATGGTCGACGCCGGGCAACTCCAGCAGGTGCTCACGAATCTGGTGATCAACGCCATTCAGGCCATGCCCGATGGCGGAGAGGTCAAGCTGGCGATCGAATCGGAGACCACCACTCCGCCCGATGGGGCCCCGGATTCTCCGGGAGAGTTTTTCCGGATCGATGTGGAGGATCAAGGTGTGGGAATTGCCGCCGAAGACCTGGATCAACTGTTCGAGCCCTTCTTCACCACCAAGGACGTGGGGCAGGGCACGGGCCTGGGCCTGTCGATCGCCTATGGGATCGTGCGGGAACATGGCGGCTGGATTGCCGTGCGCAGCGGACCCGGCCAGGGGAGCTGTTTCTCGATCTACTTGCCCAAGGAGCTCCAAGCGTGAAACCCCGCGTCCTGATCGTCGACGACGAACGCAGCATGTGCGAGCTGCTTGAGACCGATCTCAAGTTGCGCCAGTTCGATGTGCTCTGGTTCACCTCCGCCGCAGATGGCTACCGGGCCGTGCTGGAGCAACCGATCGACACGGTTCTGACCGACCTGAAGATGCCCGGCATCGACGGGCTGGAGTTCTGCCGCCGGATCGTAGCCAACCGGCCGGATATCCCGGTCGTGGTCATGACCGCATTCGGCAGTCTGGAAACGGCCGTGGCCGCGATCCGCGCGGGAGCCTACGACTTTGTGACCAAACCGGTCGAGATGGACATGCTCGCACTGACCCTCGGGCGGGCCATCGGGCACCGGGAGCTCCAGGAGCAGGTCAAGGTTCTCAGCCAGGCGGCGCGGCAGGCGACCCGATTCGAGGATCTGATCGGCGCCAGCCCGGCCATGCAAAGGCTCTACGACCAGCTTGCGCGGATCGCCGACACGGAAACCTCGGTTCTCATCACCGGCGAAAGCGGAACGGGAAAGGAACTGGTGGCCCGTTCGCTGCACGCTCGATCGCGCCGCCGCGAGAAACCTTTCGTGGCGGTCAACTGTGCTGCGCTGCCCGATGCTTTGCTCGAGAGCGAGCTGTTTGGACATGCCAAGGGGGCCTTTACCGACGCCCGCAGCGACAGGAAGGGGCTCTTCGTTCAGGCGGAAGGCGGAACGCTCTTTCTCGACGAAATCGGCGAATTGCCGCTCACCATGCAGCCCAAGCTGCTTCGCGCCCTGGAGGAGAGCACGGTGCGGCCTGTGGGGAGCGACCAGGAGGTGCCGTTCGACGTGCGGATCGTGACCGCCACGAATCGCGATCTGGAATCGGCCGTCGAAGAAAATCGGTTCCGCGAAGACCTGTTCTTCCGCATCAACGTGATCCAGCTCGACATGCCCCCCTTGCGATCGCGAGGCACCGACGTGCTCCTGCTCGCCCAGCACTATCTCCAGATGTTCGCCAAACGGGCGGGCAAGGAGGTGGAGGGCCTCTCGGAGGGAATTGCGGAGAAGCTGCTGAATTACTCGTGGCCCGGCAACGTCCGCGAGTTGCGGAACGTAATCGAACGCGCTGTCGCCCTGACCCGCTACAACAAGCTGGCTGTCGAGGACCTGCCCGAGAAGATCCGCGAGTACCGGAGTTCGCAGGTCTTCATCGGCGGGGAGGATCCGAGCGAGCTGGTGCCGGTCGAGGAGGTCGAACGGCGTTACATCGAACACGTGCTCCGCACCGTCGACGGCAACAAGACCCTGGCCGCCCGGATCCTGGGTCTTGATCGCAAGACACTCTATAGAAAACTTCACTGACAATGCCAGAAGAGATCGTCCCAGAAGAAGGGGCGTGAGAGCACGGCCCGCGCCCCGGCCCGAACGAACCGATCCCGGTCGGCAACGCGGGGAAAGTCCGCCAGCACGATCGCTACCGTTTCTCGCTCAATTCGGAGTCGACGAAACCTGGCCAGTTCCCGAGCCATCTCTCCTGCTGCGTCGAACAGCACGACCGCGGGCCGCTCGGCTGGGGGCTCGTCGTGTAGCCGGCGCCAGCGGACGGCATAGCCGCGATCAACACACGCGGCCGCCAGCCAGGCATACACCTCATACTGGTACGTTACAATCTCGACGAGCCCATTTGCCGGCGCGGCAGTCTCACGCGGGAGCGAAGGGGAGGCCTTGCCGCGATCCTGGCGAGCCGCCATGGCGAGGCAACGCTCCTCTTCGCATGCCGTCAGGGGCAGGCTCCAGAGGGATTCCTGCCC
Organism: uncultured Planctomycetaceae bacterium; assembly: GCA_964429355.1. GTDB lineage: Bacteria > Planctomycetota > Planctomycetia > Pirellulales > Thermoguttaceae > JAAYAY01. Next base: position 11,336 of record CAYSCH010000115.1, read on the forward strand.
CGCGAGAAGACGTTCCAGTTCGCGGTGGCACTGGGGCGCCCACTGGTGCCAGTAGACCCGCACCGCACCCGACCAGGGCGATCCGCTCCGCATCTCCCCTTCACACCAACTGCCCAGCACCGCTACGAACCGGGCCAAGGGGGCCACGCGCCGAAGCCGGTCGATCTGCCAGTCTGCGAACTCGCCCGGATACGACTGGACGACTACGATCACGTCGGGCGTGGAGGCTTCCGCGTCGAGCTGCGACAGGGCCGCATCCGTGTTGGGGGCTGCAATCACCATCCCCCAAGGCTCGAGGGTCGATGGAACCTGGCGGAATTCGAGGCGATCTACCCGGCCAATGCAGAGAATGACCAGGCCTGGCGCCTCGGTCTTCACAGAAGGCCCCTTGGATTCCATTTTTCAGAAAGCCTCTCAGAGCCCGATTTCCGCTTCAGCGATCACGTGATGGGCGGCCATGCTTCCCTCGGCTTGTCGAAGGGCATCGAGCACGTTGGGCGAACCAAGCACGCGAGCCAGTCGAGCCAGGGCGCGGAGGTGACCGCGGTCGTCAACCGAACAGATGAGAAAGAAGAGGTCGGTCAGGTTGTGGAAGCCGCCCCCGAAAGGAATTCCCCGGCTCGTCCGGCCGAAGGCAATGAAGGCCTGGCCAAGGATGCCCGACATGGGACGGCGAGGGTGGAGCAGGGCGACACCGTTTTCCATGGCCGTGGACTGCATCTCCTCACGATCGCGGACCGCTTCGGCCATCTTGTCCGGATCCCAGAGATAGCCGGTTCCGGCCGCCAGATCCACCATGGCCCGAATCACCGCATTCCGAGTCTTGGCTTCCAGGGGTATGGCAATCGCTTCGGGAAGGAGCAGGTCGGCCAGCACAATGTTCTCGGCGTCGTCGGGGCCCCGATTGCGCCGCAACACGCCCTCCACATTGACCAGTTCTTCCTCATCCGCCAGGCCGATCCGTTCCTCCAGCCAGTGATGAATCTCTGCACGGGAGAATCGCCACTGGCCGGCGATCTTGCGACCCGGCAGTTTGCCGCGGTCGGCCAACCGGGCTACCTTTTGCGGCGAAAGGTGCATATAGGCCGCCAAACGATCAATGTCGAAGTCCTCAGTAGGCATGGCAGATTGTGAGAGTTCGGGGTTCAGAACTTCGCAGGTCACGTTTCAGCCTGCGACCTGTTGGAGTCGACGCTTCAGCCTGCCAGGTTTCAAGAGCCAACCGGCCGCCAGACTGCCAAGACAATCGGACCTTGGCAGTTGCCAGGCTTCGGCGGCTGGAATTCATGCTCTCGCAAGTTACCATAGTCGCCTATTTTGAAGTGCATGTCCAGATCGAAACCCCTCCAATCGAGGCCATCATGGCAGCCTCCCGGCTTCGGTCTGCTTTGGACAGTCGCGCATTTTCTACAAAGAACTCTGACCTCCAGCGTTCGGGAAAACTGTCCGTATTGCGGAGAAATGCCTGAACAGGCAGGCATTGAGGAGGGTCTTGAGGCCGGATTTTTTTTGGCAGGGGGAGCAAGTGCCGTGATGCCGATACGGTTCATGGGCACCAGATGGAAGAGACTCTCCTTCGTTCTGCAGATTTCCGGGCAAGGCAGAACGGATTTCTAAAAAGGCGCAAGGAGGCGCTGGCCATGCGCGAGCTCCCAATTATCAGTGCTGTTTTGGTTTCGGGCGTTTGTTTGTTGATTGCACCTGCGGGGAATGGTCAGGACGCCGGAACAGCGGTTCCTGCCATCCCAGAGGCCGACGCCGGAAGTGTGCCGCTCAACCCCACCCTGCCTGCAGTGGAACCCTCGTTGCCTCCCACGGGAACGACGTCGCCCGAGACGGCTCCTCCCTGGGCCTGGCAGCATCAAACGCAGAACCGGGAAGGCACCGTGACCGGCCAGCACGAGCGGACGGCAAGCCAGGATGGAAACAGTTACACCTATCAACACTCCGTGGCCAAACCGAGTGGAAGCCATACCCAACTGCGAGAGTATTCTCAAACGGAAGAGGGCTACCGATACCTGAAAGAGCACCGTTTCTACCAGCCGGATGGAACCCTGCTCCGCCAGAACGGCACTTCGGTTACCGGAACCGACCCGTACAACTATCAGCGGCAGATGACCCATACCTTCCGCGACGGGAGGACCATGGAGAAAACCTTCACACGGTCCTACGACGGTACGACCGGCACCATGGAGCGATCCTTCCTCGGCCCCAACGGCCAGGTGCAGCAATTCCAGCGTCCATGGACTCCCGACGATCGGGTTGAGGTCGGCGACCGAGATGGCGATCCAGTTGGTGTGCAGCCGCCCCAGGAGGCCCTCCTTCCCACGGGTGAGCAACCCGATACTTCATCGCCCAGAATGGTCGATCCCAGTGTGACGGAGAAGCCGGCCGGCGAAGGCAGCCTGTTGAGCTGGCTGAACCCGTTCAGGAAGCATGACACGAAGGGTGCAGCCAGTCCATCGGAATCGGGAAGACGATCGGGATTCACGATCGGCTCCTTCGGGCGCGGTCGCGATATGGACGGCGTGCCGCCGGGCCAGACGCGAAAGGCGTCGGGTTCGATCAACTCGTCATCGACTCATTCGATGAAAGCGAAGACGAAGCAGCCAGGCCCCACCGCCCGCGCGACAAGCCCTTCCGGAAAGGGCACAAAGACACGCTGAACCGGCTGAATGCCCTTGCGCAACTCCAAAACCAATAGCGTCTCCTTGCCTGCGTTGATCTTGGTGCTCGCGATCTGCCGGCTGAGCTGGGGGCAGACAGAGCCTCCGGGCAGGATGTTTTTTGCAGAACCGGGCGCAATCGGCGCAGCGATGGCGCAGCCCGTCCAGACCGCTCCGAATTCGAGCGTCGTGCCTACTTCGTGGGACGACGCCTCGTGGCTTCTGGAACGAAACAAACCGTCCTCGGCCCAACCGCACCTTGGTTTCATGGGCCGACTGGTCGACCTGGCCCGAGGGCGAGTTATGGTCGAAGGCGGTTATGCGTACGTCAGCGATTCTTCGGCGGGCACGACGATCACAGAACACGTGGTGCCGGATATGCTTCTGCGAGTGGGACTTACCGAACGACTTGAGGTCCGGATCGGCTGGCCAGGGGTTTCGGTGGTCAACTGGGACGAAACATCAGGCAGTTCAAGCACAACGACGACGCTCGATCCCAATGTGGGCTTCATGTTCGACCTTTGGCCGGAAGATGGCTGGGTGCCACAGACGGCGATCCTCGGTTCCGTGCCCCTTACCCTGGCGGGCAATCGTTTTGCCATGAGCAGCCTCCAGCCGGTGAGCGAAATGCTGTACCAGTGGAGTCTGACGGACCGATTATCGGTCGGCGGAGCCTCCGGCCTGGCACTCTATCGCGACGACGGAGACCACTACCTCCAGTGGCAGCAGTCGGTCGACGCCGATTATCTGCTCAGAGATCGGCTTGGCCTCTTCCTGCAATGGCAGGTACTTGCCGACGACGGTTCGGCCCAGGATGCGACCCGTCACTTGCTCAGCGCAGGGCTGAGCTGGCTGTGTACCGATCGGCTACAGATCACGTGGAGGATGGGCGCCGGTATGAATAATTCCTCACCCGACCTCTTGACAGACGTCCGGTTTGGGCTTTTATTTTAGGAGATTTGGGTGCCCGTTCCGGTACAATCTCACACCTCTCGCCGCGACGCGAAGGCGCAAAGCTTCGAGACGTCATATCCACTCGAAGACCACTTCTGTCTCCGACAAAGGGCAGGAGTTGTCAGATTTCTTGCCTGCAGCCTTATTCTTTGCGCCTTCGCGACCCGGCGAGAATCTCCCTCCACTCCTGAATGGTCTCCTGGCAGACCGGAGGATTTTCCCGGCGCATCGATCGATACGATCGCGGAATCTGTGGCCTGAGAGCCATACATCCCGGCACCTGCCGCTTCAGAACTCCGCGCTGCCCGGCGTTCGTGGGTAGGGGATCACATCCCGGATATTGCCCATGCCGGTGATGAATTGGACGGCTCGCTCCAAACCAAGGCCGAAGCCGGCATGGGGCACGGTGCCATAACGCCGCAGATCCAGATACCACCAGTAGTCGGCCGGGTTGAGGTTCTGTTCGGCCATCCGCATCTCGAGCACGTCGAGCCGCTCCTCGCGCTGGCTCCCCCCGATGATCTCACCCACCTTGGGCACAAGCACGTCCATCGCCCGGACGGTCTTCTCGTCGTCGTTCAACCGCATGTAGAAGGCTTTGATCGACCGCGGATAATTGTAGAGAATGACCGGCTTCTTGAAGTGCTTCTCGGTCAAATAGCGTTCGTGCTCCGCCTGAAGGTCGATGCCCCATGAGACGGGGAATTCGAACGATTCGCCAGATGTCTCCAGGATCTTGACGGCCTCCGTGTACGACAAGCGAATGAACTGGCTGTCGACAATCCCCTGGAGCGTCTCGATCGCCGTCTTGTCGATCCGCTCATTGAAGAATGCCATATCTTCCGGGCATTTCTGGAGGACGTCCGAGAAAATTCTCTTCACAAAGCTCTCGGCCAGATCCATGTTGTCCGTGAGCTCGAAGAACGCCATCTCCGGTTCGACCATCCAGAACTCGGCCAAGTGACGGGAGGTGTTGGAATTCTCAGCGCGGAAGGTGGGACCAAAGGTGTAGATCTTGCCCAGGGCGCAGGCACAGGTCTCGCCTTCCAGTTGCCCGCTGACGGTCAGGTAGCTGGGGCGATCGAAGAAGTCCTGCGTGAAGTCGATCTTGCCCTCCTTGCGGGGCGGTTTTTCCAGGTCCAGGGTGGTGACCTGGAACATCTCGCCGGCCCCTTCGCAATCGCTGGCCGTGATCAGGGGCGTGTGGATGTAGAGAAACCCGTTCTCCTGAAAGAACTGGTGGATGGAGTTGCACACGCAGTTGCGCACCCGGGCAATGGCTCCAAAGGTGTTGGTTCTTGGCCGCAGATGGGCGATCGTGCGGAGGAACTCGAAAGAGTGGTGCTTCTTCTGAAGCGGGTACGTTTCGGGGTCGGCCAGGCCGTAGACCTGGACTCGGCTGGCCTGGATCTCGGTGGCCTGTCCCTTGCCGGGCGACTGGCGGACCGTGCCCTCGACTCCGATCGAACATCCGGCGGTCAGACGCTTGATTTCCGATTCGTAGTTTTCCAGCGAGGAGTCGGCAATGACCTGGATATTGGCCATGGAAGATCCGTCGTTCAGTTCCATGAAGCTGAAGCCGGCCTTCGAGTCGCGCCGGGTGCGGACCCATCCCTGCAGCAGCACTTCGCGACCGATGGACTCGGGTTTTCGGGCCTGGGCAACGCTGATCTTATCCATGAATGAGTCCTTAACGGCACGTAGCGGGTCGCAGGGTGCGTTTTGACGCACCGGGGATTGACCGGATGAAAAAGTCGTGGTGTGTCGAGACGCACCCTGTCTGATCCGGGACTTCTCCTTCTCGGCTTTGGAGAGCCCGACTACGGAGTATGCTAGAGCATAATTCTCACGTTGTGAACCGGGTGCGGCCAGAAAGGACACCGGGCGGCCGCGATGTCGCTCCCGGTCACCCGATGACAAGTTGCGCTGCAATCGTCGATGGAGATGGCCCCTCGAGAGCTATTCCTTCTTCTCCTCCTGGGGAGCTGCCCGGAGCGCCGCTTCCGGTATCATGACCCTGTCCCCGGCATTCGGGGCTTCGGCCGGAGCGTCGACCGGCTTGTCTTCCGGCTGTTCTGTCACGGGCGCTGGGGCCGGAGCAGCAGGTGCAGGCGCAGACGCGGTCGGCGCCGACCATCCTAACTTTTCGCCGAGGAATTTGCGGAGGTCCTTGTTCTGGATCACCTTCCCGTTAATCTGGATGACTGCACCGACGACCGATACGAGCAGGGCAACAACGAGGACCATGTTGAAGAACTCGCGCCGGGGCCACTTCATCATCCCGGCGCCCAGATAGCTCTCCTTGTTGTTGAGCACGTAGAACAGAAGGTAGGCGATTGGCAGCATGGTGAAACAGATGGCCGAGGCCGCCACGGGGAACCAGAACGGCAGGGTCGTGACGACGCCAAAGATCCCGATGGTGGGAACCATGGCGAAAATTCGGAAACGAGCCTTCGTATAGTCCAGTCCGAACATCTCGCAGCAGGTGAAACCGCAAACCACCATGTGGGTCGAGACGGCGCTGCAGGTCATGGCCATGAGGCCGAGGTCGAAGACGATCCGGCCGGCATATTTGCCGAGGATGCCCTGCAAGGATGGTGCGGCATCGATCGGCCCCATGGTCTCTCGGAGCAGGTCCTGGCCCGTGTAGACGCCGGTGACGGTCATGGCCAGCATGATCAGCGACGTGACAATGACAAAGGGCAGGAACATCGACATGCCGAGGTCCCATCGGGACAGCGTCTTGTGGCTGTTTCCCCAACCTTTGGCCAACAGGGAGTAGGGATAGAGGAACGTCATGTTGATGCCGACCGCGGCGCCGAGCATGCCGAGAACCAGCGTGACGTTCTTTGGATTCTGGTAGTCGGGAATGCCGTACCAGCCGATGAAACCCCTGCCCAGCTCTTTCCACTCGATCTTGTCGTAGCTGGCAATCACCACGACGGCAAACATGAGGATGATCAAGGCGATCACGCTGCGCAGGAACCACTCGTAGCGTTTGATCCCTTTCGGGCTGCTGCCGTAGTTGAAAACCGTAAAAACGTTGATTGCCAGGATCAGCGCCCCGATGAGCCAGGCAGTGGCCATGCCGCCGCCGCTGAAATACTTCTCCTTTTTGGCTCCCTTCTCGCTCGTCAATCGATTCCACTCGGCGTCGGTTACCCCCGCCTGGACTTCGACCGGGCCCTTCTTTTCGAGTTTTGCTCGTACCAGTCCCACAGTGTCTGGATCAGCCTTTGTCGCATAGGTGCCGTCGGACAGCTTGACCAGTTCCACCACGTCGGTCCTTATGCCGGTCATACTCACCAGGTCGCGGGCGGCCCCCGACGCCAATCCGTACTGAGGGAAATGCCAGATGACTGACGAGCCGATCGTAGCCAGCGCCCAGAGGAATACAAGAGTCCAGCTCGTTTCACGGCCGAAGGCCTTGTAGGGCCGGTCGCCGGTCGACAAGACGATGTTGCCGAGGGCAGCCAGCATCATCACCCCCAGGAACATGGCCAGCGGCTGGACCCAGAGGAGCTTGTAGCCGAACGAAGCACCCGCCACGACCGACGCGGTGGCGCTGCCGGCTCCCAAGGTCATGGCGCTCTGCAGCAGGCCCGGGCCAGTTCGCTTGATATAGCCAGCGGCGCGAGGGAAAAACGGCTTTTGCGCCAGGGACTCCAGTTCGGCCACTTCCTGCTGCAGTTTCTCCGGGTCCCATTTGGCCGTCATGGGAAGGCCTTTGGATTCCGCCATGTGGTCAACTCCTCGTGGTGTTTGCGGGGAAAAACGCTGCAAGAAAGCAGTCGATCCCGTGTCCCAGGTGGTTATTCATCGATGCCGGAGGCGGGTTGCCCAGCGGCAGCAAGCCTGGAGATACGGGTAACAGAATAACACGGGGAAGAGCGAAAAGAAAGCATTTCCCATGCGTTCTTAAGGGCGGCAGGGCCATAATTGACCCGGTTTGCGCAAAACTCTCCAGCGATTCCAGGCTGCACCAGTTTTGAGCGCAGACGAAGATAGGGCGCGACCCGTGTACGGGGCTTCCACGACACGGGGGCCATCATTTCAGCCGATCGTCTCGATTGTGTGGCCGACGGAAGCCTTGGCTCGGCGAGGTCTACTTGGTGGCCAGTTGGGCTTCGATTTTGCGCATGTAGTCGATGCTTTCTTTCGCCAGAGCCTCGGCGCCCGGCGTGTAATCAAAAACTTCCACCGAAATCCAACGCTTGTACTGGATCTCGTGCAACGCCTGAAAGATCGGGGCGAAGTCGAGGTCGCCCATGCCGGGACCGCGCAGATTCGCATCGTTGGCATGGAAGTGGAACATCCAGTCCCTGTACTGGTGGATCAGTTCAGGCATCGGTTTCGACTCGCTGGCCATCGCCTTGCAGTCGAGCATCATCTTGCAGTGCGGCGAATCGACCTTCTCGGCCAGTTCAACGGTGTCGGCGGCATAGCAGAGGAAGTTTGTTTCTTTCGGCCCCAGAGGCTCCAGGGCGATGGTGATACCGAGCTTGTCCATGGTGGGCATCGCCTCCTTGAGCACCTCGGCGGCCCAAGTCATGCCCTGCTCCATCGACACGCCTTCCAGCAGGTTGCGCTGCTTGGGCGAACCGAAGATCATCACGTCGCCCCCCAGGTCCGAGCAGAACTGGGCCAGATCGCAGAGGTATTTCGCGGTGGCCTTGCGGACCTGTGGGTCGGGGCTGGTGAGGTGGAAGCCTTCGGTCTTGGAAAGGATCCAGTGAAGCCCCGCCACCTTGAGTCCGGCATTCTCGTAGGCCTTGCGCAGATCCTCGCGTCGTTCTCGGGGCACATCCGTGACAAACTGGGCCACGGTGAACGGGGCAATCTCGATGGCCTTGTAGCCGCACCCGGCGACGAACTCGGCCACTTTTTGCGGCGGCCAGTCAACGAAGGTCTCGTTGCACTTGCAGAACTGATCTTCGAACCCCGGCTTATCTTCAGCGCCGAAGAGCCGCTGGTTTCCACCGAACCCGGAAAGAGCCATCGTCGCACCTGCGCCGGCCGCAGCCGCACTCCTGAGGAAATCGCGTCGAGTAATCATGGGCATGGTAGTTCCTCTGGAAGGAAGTTGGGATCACAAACTGTTGAGGCCTGCCGTGTGACTTTGGTGGCAAGTTCCGATCTATGTCAAGCTCTTGGCGAACTGGTCGATCGACTCGCAGGTTGCGGCGATCGAAGTGAGACGTACCAGTCGCTCGGAATCGGAGATGCGGTGAACCATGTCGCGAATGCTCTCTGGAACATCATGAAAGCGGGCCGCGAGAATATCGACAATCGAATTCCGGCGATCCTCAATCCGACCTTGTTCACGGCCTTGCTCAAGACCTTGCTCACGCCCTTGTTCACGCCCTTGTTCCATCCATTTGTCAATGAGAGTGCTCATCATTTCGCCTCCCGTTTCAGCAAGTGGTTCAATCGCCGACAGGAAACCGTGATCGGTCATCTGGCTTGCACTCTGCAAGGCATAGTTCAGAATGACCTCAATCAAGTTTCGTATTTCCTGCCGATCCGCAACGGCCGCGAGCCGAGCAATCATCTCTCGCAACCTTGCGTCAATCTCGCTGCCGAACACCGACCGCATGACCGACAACACCGCATGGAGCCGCTCATCGGAGACCGGCAACTCTTCCGGGGAGACCGCCATCAGGTCGACCAGCAAGCATCGAAAGCGAGGCACGAATGGTTCGATACCGGGAATCAGGGCAACCAGTTCGGGAAACTCAACGGGCGATCGAAACGTTGTTCGGCCGTGATGGAGGATCAGGGGAACGATCGGCGGCAGACGGTATGCCACTCGGTAGCTAGCCTTCTCCAGCTCCCTTTGCCAAATCCGCACCATGTATCGGAGCAGTTGGAAAACCGTGAATTCGTCGGACTCACTCTTGTGTTCGACCAATATATAAATATACGCCCGCAACGGACCATTAACCGATGGGTTCTCTCGCAAGGGGACCGTGTAGGTTAAATCGCTGTAGGAGCGGCGAAACTCTTCATCCACATACGAGCCCTGCTCCAAGGCGATCTCTTTCAGATCGAGTTGATCGAGGATCTGTCGGGGCAGATAATGGCGGAAGAACGCCCCTGCCATTTCGAGGTCTTCGAAGCATTTGGCGACGAACTCGTCGTGTCTGCCCGGGTACTTGCTGGCGTCTGTCATGGCTGGCCGGATCTGCGAGAGCCCATCTCCACAGTCATTCTATTCAGCCCTTGGTGCCGTCACAACACAATGGGCTGATCGAGACTACCACACCCCCCTCGCTAGGGCGATTTGCCGCCTGAAGACCGATCCCCCGATCGCGAACGAGCCTTCCACAGGGCGGAAGACAGCTACGCCGACGATCAGCTCGCCATCCGCTCGAAAACACGCGACCGGTACCATGTAAATTACAGCCCCTTCGCCGCCAGCCATCGTTCAGCGTCCAGGGCGGCCATACAACCGCTGCCGGCGGCGGTGACCGCTTGGCGGTAGTAGTCGTCCGCCACGTCGCCGGCCGCAAACACTCCCTCGACACTGGTGTTGGTCCGGCCAGCCTTCGTCCACTGGAGGTATTTCTTTTCCGTCAGGGCCAGCTTGCCTTTGAGAAAGGCCGTGTTGGGCGTGTGCCCAATCGCCAGGAAGACACCCGTGGCCTCCACGTTCAGATCGCCTTCACCTTTGGTGCTCCCGAGGCGAACGCCGGTCACACCGGTCTTGTCGTCGCCAAGTACTTCCACCAGTGTGCGGTTCCAAAGGATCTCGATCTTGGGGTGGTCCATCGCCCATTGCGCCATGATCTTCTACGCGCGGAGTTCGGCCCGGCGATGGACGAGGTAGACGGTCTGGGCGTACTTGGCGAGATAATCGGCTTCTTCGACGGCAGAGTCACCCCCGCCAACCACCACCAGGGGCTTGTTGCGGAACCTCGGCAGTGCCCCGTCGCAGACGGCGCAGGCACTGACGCCCCGGTTCTTGAACCGATCCTCGGAAGGCAGCCCCAGGTAGTTGGCCCGGGCGCCCGTGGCCACGATTACGGAGTGAGCCTCGTGAACGCCGCCTTCGGAATCAGTGAGCCGGAACGGACGGTTGTCGAAATCGACGTCGACGATGTCCTGGGTGATAACGCGCGTGCCGAAATTCAGGGCCTGCTGCCGCATCAGCTCCATGAGTTCGGGGCCGCTGACCCCCTCCTTCATGTGGGGCGCCATGATGATCCGGCGATCCTGCGCGATCGAGTGATCGAGGTACGATTCGAGGTCGCCCTTGGGGAATCCCGGGTAGTTCTCTACCTCGGTGGTCAGGGCCAGTTGTCCCAGCGGAAGGGTTCCGGCCACCCGATTCTCCTCGGTGATCGCCCCTTCAAACACCAGCGGCTTCAATTCCGCTCGAGCACAGTAGATTGCCGCCGTCCATCCCGAAGGACCGCTCCCGATGATAATCACCTTTTCTGGTTCCGACACGACTCGATCTCCGTGTTTGTCTTCTGACTCCGATTTGGCTTCTCGAACTGGAGTATTATAGATACGCCAGCAAGGGGGTGATAGGGCACGGTTGCCATGACCGGTCATTCGAACGGGTCCCCGACGCAATCGCGGCCCCTGCTCCCCTCTCTGTCCCGTCAGTGTCGCCGTAACCGGCAAATCTTAGCTGGCTGGCAATTCCGGCCCAGGCGGAACTCCTGGAATAGCCCGATCTACCGGACCTTTCGTCATAAGAATACTCGTCGTTTCAACCGCACCCGACCTTGCGGCTCAAGACATGCGGGCGGCAAGGTCGAACGATTAGGGCAGGCAAATCTGGGGGGCGCCTCGATCGGCCACGGGCAAGGTCCCTTGAAAACCACAGACGGCAATATGGGGATAGTGTCGTTTGCGGTGTGAACCTTTGCCGGGTTTCGCGTTTGGGGGAAAGCAGCCCTCCATTCGATGTCCAAAGTCAGGAGCGAACAGAACATGGTTTGGAACAGACAGATATTGGCGGCTGGCATTCTCTTCTGGGGCTTGGCAAGCACCACGGGCGTGGCCCAGCAGCTAACGGCAACCCAGGCATATTTTGACGAACCCCGTCAGCTCAGCTACTTCGAGTCTTGCGGTTCAGTCCTGGATCCAACCGGCATCCGTGGCAATAGTGCCGTGGAACTTTGCAGCGCCGTCCGTCCGGTCGCCTGCGACGATTTCGGGTGTGACCTGAGCGTCGTTCCGGACTCCGATATGGCCCCCTGCCAGACGTCCTGCTCGTCGGCCGGTTGTTCCACCTTGGACTGCGGTATGGTCGACTGTGGAACGATCCCTGGCGGTTGGCTGGCCGATTCGGAATTCTTCTTCGCAGGTGACGGCTGGAAGACAAAGGGGGACGACAACAACAACAACAATTTCGGCTTCCGTACCGGGTTCAATACGGGCATCGGTCTGGGATGCCTGCCGTTCTCATTCCAGGTCGGCTCGTCGATCGGCGGATATGACTTCTTTGGCCGCGAGGATGGACGGGAACGCACCACGGAAACGCAGCTCTTCCTGACCACCGGTTTTTACCAGCGGAGCGACGTTTGCTGCGGCAAACGGATCAGTGCGGGATTCGTCTGGGACTACATGCACGACAGCACCTGGGGCGAAGAGGGATCCTACGTGG
>CAYSCH010000116.1:0-3724 GCA_964429355.1 uncultured Planctomycetaceae bacterium
TGTCGATTTCGTTATTTCCCTCCATGACCGTGTTGAACTCGCGGAACCTGGGCTCATCGGTGACCACGCTGTACTGCCGGCCCAGAATGTGCCCGGTACCTTGGATTTCGAAAAACGTCTCGTCGGAGTCTTTGGTGAGTTGGAAGCACTTGCGGGCGTAGGTGGCGTGGAAGTAGCCGAGCCGGTCGTTCCATTCGGGGAGGTTTTCCCACTCCACGAAGCTGTAGTCGGCCAGATCCTTGTCGGTGTCGTTGCGGAGGACGACGCGGGCGGACTCCTTGAACGGCATGGGGAAGTAGGCGTTGTAGCTCCAGGGGGCGCACTCGATGAATTTCGAGGAGAAGTTCATGCTGTCGCCACCGCAGCCGTCGCCGAAGAAGTCGGCCAGGGGGCAACTGACGGCGGGCACTTCGGAGCCGTCGAAGTAGATTTCGAGCACGACGCCGCGGGAGGTGAGCTGCTCGGGATGGTGCCGCGTGCAGTGGATATGGCGGATGATGCCGGGGCCCTTGAGGTCGGCCAGGAGCATGGGCTTATTGGCATCGACGGAGGGCATTTCCGAGTAGCGGTCGTACTTCCAGCCGGCGTGGGCGAAGCCGGTGCGGAGTTCGGGCTTGATATCGGCCACGTCGGCGGTTTGGGCGTGGGAGGGCGACGAGGCGGCCAGGTAGATCGTCGCTGCCGTCACTGTCATCGCGAAACGAAACATCAAGAAGCAGATTCTCATGGCACGGTCCTCAAGTTGCCAGCCGGAATAATAGACGAGCCAGACACGCAGCACACCGTACGGCGAAACGGCGATTTTCCTGGAAAGAACTGTAAACTGTGGAGAGGCTCGTGCCAAGAGAGCGGGAGGAGATTGGGTGGTCTTTGAGGGGGAACGTCCGGATGATGGAATGCTGGCAGGGAAGCCGAGGATGCCAGATTCGTATTCCCACTTTTCAACCTGTTGGAATTTTCACTGTGTTTCTTGACGCAGGTGAATATTACCAGTCCAGCCTGTCACAAAATGGGTCCAGGCAGGGTCTGCTTGACTCTTGTGAACACTCTGGATAGGCTGGAGGCGTTGTGGCCTAACCAGAATGGGGGGCGTCTGCCATGGGGACGGGGTGGCAGCACGCCATACGCCTTGTTGGGCTTCTCATCAGGCGGTTGATTCGGCACGGACCTCCGGGAGGATTTGCGGATGGACAGGTCGTTCTGGCAGAGGGTGTACGGGGCGTTTCGATCGTTGGGACGTTCTTCGCAAGCCAGTTCCCCTGGGAGGCGTCGTGCGCCTGGGAGTCGGCGGATCCCGATGGAGCCGCTGGAAGATCGGCGGCTGCTCTCGGCGATTCCCTTCGGCGCGACGGAACGCGATACCAGCGAGTTCATGCTGGGCAACGTCCACGTGTCACTTGTGCTTTTCGAGTCGGACGGGAGCATCGATCCTAACCAGGAAGATTGGACACCCCTGCAGATCAACGAGGTGAAGACGAAAGTCAGCGCAGGGCTCACATGGTGGGAGGAGGCTCTCGCGCTGCGAAATACCACGCATGCGCTCGATTTTGAGATCGATTTCACGTATGCCGACACTCCCATTTCCACGCCTTATGAGCCCATCACCCGCCCTTCGGACGAGATTGGGTTGGTGATCGACAGTTTTCTCGACGCGGTCGGCGCGAACACGACGGCCGGCTCCACAGCCGACATGAACGCCTACAATCATTCTCGGCGACTTGCCGAAGATACGGATTGGGCGTTTACTATCTTCATTGTGCATTCTGCCAACGACGATGATGGGAGATATCCAAACGGCGCGAACGCCTGGGCACTGGCCGGCGGTCCGTACACGGTGATTCAGTATCATCGATCCGAGGTAACCGTGGCTCACGAAGTTGGGCACATCTTTTATGCGCTCGACGAGTACATAGGGGGACGGTCCTACTACGACCATCGAGGCTACTACAACACCCAGAACATCAATGCCTACGAGGAACACCCGGTGCCGGAAACCCGAGTGCCAAGCATTATGGGAGGTGCGTCAGGCAGTGATGTCTGGAGCGAGCACCTAATCTCGCCTTCGGGGGCCGAAATGCTCGGCTGGCGAGACAGTGACGCCGACGGCATATTGGACGTTCTCGATGTGCCGCTCACATTGGAGGGCTCTGGGCAGTACGATCCAAATACGCGTCATTATCACTTCCGGGGTACTTCTTCGGTTCAGACTCTGCCAAATCTGAATCCGAGTGGGCTCGGAAACGACATCACGACCAACAAGGTGAGCCGACTCGAATATCGGGTCGATGGCGGCGAATGGACAACAGCCGCAACCTACGGTGAGCATGTTGCCGAAATCGATGTGAGTATCGGGCCGTTGCCGACGGGATATCACGACATTGAATTGCGAACCATCAGCGACGAGAGCGGTGTCGTCTCACAAGTGTTCGTCGCCAATACCGATTTGCCGTCGGCAACGCTGCATGAAGGCATCAACGGATTCGCTTGGCATGACTTTAATGGTAATGAACTCTGGGGGTCTGGGGAAACAGGGCTTGTTGGGAGGACGATTGCACTCTTGAACGAAAGCGGCCTGCCTGTTCTCGACCCGACGTCGCTGGAACCGGACGATTACGCTACAGGGACGATTCTCAACACGGTTGATCCGAACGTGACGCTATCGGCCATCGGTACGGGCGTGGCCAGCAACGAGGTCAACGTTCAGAGTAAAACCACCACGTCAACGGGAACTCGGCTCTTCGGGCACGTGCTTGCAGGTGGAAATCTCAATACTACGTGGAAGGGAGACAGTCGCCAACTCCGCATGGACTTTACGTCGCCCGTGAAATCGGTCAGTATCGATGCGACTGCCATTTACGACAACAGCGTCGGCCGCCTCAGCGTCTACGATCACGACGACAACCTGCTTGCCTACTACGACACATCACTGCTCGCGGAGGGCTCTATCGAAACGATGGTCGTTTCCCGTCCACAGGCTGATATTGCCTACGCAATTGCCAGTGGAATTCCGGGACGAAACGTCCGATTGGACAACCTCGTATATGCCGTTGACGCAATTGCCATCACGGACAGATTTGGCTCCTATGCTTTTCGAGACATCCCGGCTGGGTCCTATGTCGTTCGTTCCATGCCATATGGCAGTTGGGAACCGACCGCACCTGTGTCAGCCGAGAGAATCGTGTCACTTTCTGCAGGTGAAATGCTCGGAGGAGTTGACTTCGGGAGTTGGCTAGGCGCTTCTCCGACTCTGACTGTTAGTGTTCATTCTAGCGAAATCGCGGAGAATGCAGGGGCAGATGCTACGACCGCAACGGTAACGCGTGCTTATGCGGATACGGGTGCGGCATTGACAGTAATTCTTACATCCAATGACCTTAGCGAGGTACATACCCCAGTAGATGTTACCATACCTGCCCACGAGGTCTCGGCTACCTTTGGCATCGACGCTGTCGACGACGCCCTGCTTGACGGCACTCAAACCGTCACGATCACAACTTCGGCTGCGGGTTTTACGCCCGGCAGTGACAATGTCGATGTTGCCGACGACGAAACGCCCGAGTTCACAATTACGGAGACCGGCGGCTCAACGAGCGTGTCGGAAACCGGGACAGCGGACACGTTTTTTGTGATCTTGGACTGCGGTCCTCCGTCCAACGTCGTCATCACCGTCACCATCGCTAACACCGCAGAAGCCGCCGTCGACAAAACGTCCCTTACCTTCACG
>CAYSCH010000116.1:3734-23547 GCA_964429355.1 uncultured Planctomycetaceae bacterium
CCCCGGCCACGCTCACCTTCACGCCGGCCAACTGGAACCAGGCTCAAACCGTGATCGTGACCGGCGTCGACGACATGATCGTCGACGGGAACCAACTCACGACGATCACGCTGTCAATCGACGACGCCAACTCGGACAGCGCCTTCCAACTGGTGGCCGACAAGACGGTCCTGGTGACGACTACGGACGACGACCATTTCGACTTCGGCGATGCACCGGCGCCTTACGCGACTACGCTCAGCAGCGACGGTGCGCGTCATGTCGCCCTTGGCCCGACATTGGGCGGCTCACGCGACTGGGAAGTCGACGGTTTCCCTTCCGCCGCTGCCGACGGCGACGACAACACGGGCACTCCCGACGACGAGGACGGCGTCACCTTCGGCACCATTCAAGTTGGCCAGCTTGGTGCGACGGCAACGGTGAATGTCCAGAACGCCCCCGCCGGTGCCAGGCTGGACGCCTGGATCGACTTCAACGGCGATGGCTCGTGGGGCGGGCCGTTTGAGCATATTGCCGACAACGTAACGGTCGTCAACGGCGACAACACGATCACGTTCGACGTGCCGAGTTGGGCTGCGGCGGGCGAGACCTATGCGCGATTGCGGTTGAGTACGGCAGGTAATCTGGCGCCGTCCGGTGTGGCGTCGGACGGAGAGGTGGAGGACTACCAGGTTGCGATTGTGCGACCGGAAGCAGCCAGTGGCATCTTCGCCGCGCACACGATCAGCACGGAGGCTGATTGGGCCATGTCGGTATTTGCTGCAGATATGGACGGCGATGGTGACATGGACGTGCTTTCGGCTTCGTTCAGCGACGACAAGATCGTCTGGTACGAAAACGACGGAAGCGAGAGTTTTGTTGCCCACATGATTGCGGCCGTTCCAGGCGCTGATAGCGGGGATCCATCGGTTACTGCCGCAGACTTGGACGGCGACGGGGATCTCGATGTGGTCTCGACATCCGACTTTGGCCGCAAGATCGCGTGGTATGAGAATGACGGAGCGGGGGGCTTCGCCACGCACGTGATCACCACCAGTGCAAACGGCGTGCTTGGGGCATCTGTCGTGGACATGGACGGCGACGGCGACATGGACGTGATCCCTGCCTCCGCAAGCCTGCCGACAATCGAGTGGTACGTAAACGACGGGCACCGGACGTTCGCTGCACGCACCGTCATTGATTCCCCTATTGGAACCTGGTCGATCTTCGGCGCCGACATGGACGGGGACGGCGATATGGACTTGCTGTCGGGAAACTCGACCTACAACTCGCTCGACTGGCACGAAAACGACGGAAACGAGAGTTTTACGACTCATGCGATCGACACTTTGAGCGGCCATGTTCGGTCGGTATTCGCTGCCGATGTCGATGGCGACGGAGACTTGGACGCGGTGTGTGGTGCAAGCGACAAGATCTCCTGGTACGAGAATGACGGAAACGAGAGCTTCGCGTCCCATCAAATCATGGCTTCCGTCCGGTGGGCGGAGTCCGTGATTGCCGCGGATGTCGACGCTGACGGCGACCTGGACGTGCTCGCGGCCCTACAAAACGACAACAAGATCGCCTGGTACGAGAACCTCGCCCCGATACCCGGCTTCACGATCGCCGAAACGGACGAGGCGACGAGCGTTTCCGAAGCAGGGACAACCGATACCTTTACCGTCGTCCTCGATGTCGCTCCGCTGAGCAATGTGGTGATCACCGTCACGAGCGGCGATACGGGCGAGAGCGTGGTCGCTCCGGCGACGCTCACCTTCACGGTGGCCAACTGGAACCAGGCTCAAACGGTGACGGTTACCGCCGTCAACGACGACTTTGTGGACGGCAATCAGACATCGACGCTCACTTTGGCGATCGACGATGGCGCCTCCGACAACGCCTTCGACGCACTGGCCGACAAGACGGTCCTGGTGACGACGACCGACAACGACCTGCCCGGATTCACGATCACCGAGTCGAGCGGCAGTACGAGCGTTTCCGAATCGGGCACGACCGACACGTTCTCCGTCGTCCTGAGCGCGGCGCCGCTCTCGAACGTGGTGATCAACGTCACGAGCGGCGATGTGGGCGAGGGCGTGGTCGCTCCGGCAACGCTCACCTTCACGCCGGCCAACTGGAACCAGGCTCAAACGGTGACCGTCACCGGCGTCGACGACGCGACCGTCGACGGCAGCCAGGTCACGACGATTACCCTTTCGATCGACGATGCCAATTCCGACAACGCCTTCGACGCACTGGCCAACCAGACGGTCCTGGTGACGACGACCGACAACGACCTGCCCGGATTCGCGATCACCGAATCAAGCGGCAGCACGAGCGTCTCCGAATCGGGGACGACCGACACGTTCACCGTCGTTCTGAACGCCGCCCCCCTGACGAGCGTGGTCATCACCGTTACGAGCGGTGACACGGGTGAGGGAGTGGTCGCCCCGGCGACGCTCACGTTCACGCCCGGGAATTGGAATATGCCGCAGACCGTCACGATCACCGGCGTCGACGACTCCGATGTCGACAGCGATCAGACGACAACGATCACGCTTTCGATTGACGATGCCAACTCGGACGACGACTTCGACTCGCTCGCCGATCAGCTTGTGAACGTGACCAACCGCGACAATGATAGTATCGTCGTCACTACGCTCGATGATGAACTGGATGCTGACCTGAACGATCCGGACGACGTGAGCCTCCGCGAAGCCCTTTCCCTGGCAGCCAACGATGTTCTCCACCCCGGCGCCGATATCATCACCTTCTCGCCGATCCTGGATCTCGATGTCACGCCTGGGTGTATTACCCTGTCACACGGTCAGTTGACGGTCAACTCCAGCGTCATGATCCAGGGATCCGGTGCATCACAGCTCACGATTGGCGCGGACACGGACGGAAACGGCGAGGGTGAAAGCCGCATATTCTATATCGGCCCGGGCGTGACCGCTGCGCTCAACGGCCTTTCCATGACCGGTGGCTACACAAGTTATTCCGGCGGCGCTGTCTTCAACGACGGCGCAGTAGTGACTATCGCCGATTCCATCGTCTCGGGAAATCGGGCGCCCGAAGGGAACGGCGGCGGAATCTACAGCGAGGGCGGCCAGTTGACGCTTAACGGGACTACGATTGCTGGTAATGCAGCCCAGGCCGGTGGGGGAATCACAAGCAAAGCCGGGGCCCTGTTCATTTGCCAAAGCGACATTTTCGAGAATACGGCGGAGAACACTGGCGGCGGAGTCCATGGTGAATCCGGCACTCTTACTGTTGATCACTCCACCATCTCCGGAAACGTTGGCCCGCTTGGAGGCGGCGTCTACAATCTGACGGGGGAATTGACGATCTCCCATTCGACAATCGCCGACAATTCAGGAACCACGGGGGGCGGCCTGCTCACGAATGGTGAGGGCATCGTGCGTGTCTCCGATTCAAACATCTCGGGGAATGTGGCCACGTATGGCGGTGGGGTCTGCAGCGCAGGGGCATCGTTGTTCGTCTCCGACAGCACGATCTCGACGAACATCGCGCAACACAGCGGCGGTGGAATCCATTCCAATAAAGGCACACTGGTCATCGCAAGCTCCACCATCCGTGGCAACAGTGCTAGTACAGGAAATGGTGGTGGTGTATTTACTGGTCTCACAGATACAGTGACCATCTCGAACTCCGTCATTGCAGGAAACGTTGCGGTCAGCGCAGGAGGCCTATTCACCAACTCCGGCCAGGTGAACGTGGCCAGTTCCCCGATCACGGGCAATTCGGCTTCGTTCGAGGGGGGTGGAATCTATAATAACCAGACGGCAACGCTTACGATTACGAACTCGATCGTGTCGCTCAATGTAGATGCCTCGGGCGGTCAGATCTTTAGTTGCACGAGCATTCAAGGCGGACATAACCTGATTGGCGCAGATCCCCGATTCGTGCAGAGTCCTGGATCGGGAATCGATGAGGTCTGGGGGACAGCAGACGACGTTCAAGGTGACTATCGCCTGACCGAACTGAGCCCGGCCGTCGACGCAGGCACCAACCTCTACCTCGACGAGATCGATTGCGACGGTACGGGCCCCGATCAGCAGTTTGATCTCGACGGTAGCGGCTCCATTGGCGACTACGCAATTGGCAGCGACCTCGCTGGACAACCGAGGGTCCAGGGCGATCGCACCGATCTCGGGGCCTACGAGTATCAGGGGCCGGCCGCGATTGGGCGGGAAACACCCGCAGCTATGGTCACCACGCTTGCCGATACGGTCGATCTCTACGACGGACTGGTGTCGCTGCGCGAAGCGATCTACTACCACGGTACTCAAGCGATCACCGACCCGATTGTCTTCCAGACGTCACTGGGTGGGGGCCGGATCACTCTGGCCGGAAGTTCCCTCGTTATCGATACTTCTCTGCAGATTGACGCTTCGTCTCTCGCCCCTCTCGCCATCGATGGCAATGAGAGAGTCCGCGTGCTGACGGTCCTGGCAGACCAGGTCGACTTGCACAGTCTCAACATCGAGAATGGAAACCTTCCCTCGTTCTTCGGCCCCGGGGGCGGAATCTATAATGCGTCGGGTTCACTGACAATCACCAACTCCACCATCGCTTACAATCGCGGCGGTTTTGGCGGCGGAATCGACAACTGGTCGGGTATCCTGACACTGAGCGGCTGTGAGATTCGGCAAAACGCGGCCGGTATCCACGGTGGCGGGCTCTATAACGGTAAGGGAACGGTGCTCCTCACTGATTGCGTCCTTTCAGGGAATTCGTCACAAAACGATGGTGGCGGAATGGCATCCGAGTCCGTCACCGGTGCAGTGACTGTTCTCAATACCTACTTCCTCGGCAACTCCGCCAGGTATGGTGGTGGTATCATGAACTCCGGCGGACCGCTCTTCATTGCCGGTTCGGCGATCGTGGGCAATCTGGCGACCGTCGAGGGGGGCGGAATCCGCAATTCTGCCGGCACAATGGCCATTGCCAGCTCGACGATCGCGGAGAACGAAGCTGGTTCTCTCGGCGGTGGTATCCAAGCCGGCAATGCGGAATACTCCTACAATACAATTGTTGCAGGAAACCTGGCCCCCTCTGGTGTTGACATCGCCGGCCAAATCGACGGAGGCTACAACAATCTCATTGGTGACGGCACTGACATGACCGGCCTGACCGATGGCGTCGACGGCAATCGGGTCGGTTCCGCCACTGTTCCCATCGATCCACGCTTCGTCGATTCTCAGACTTACGCCGATATTTCGGGCCCCGACCAGGTCTTCGGCACCGAGGACGACGGCCCCTTGGGCGACTATCATCTCGGCCTCGGCAGTCCGGCAATTGATGTTGGCAGTAACCTCTTCCTCGACGAGACTGATTCGGATACGTCGGGCCCCGACGCGGTAATCGATCTCGATGGCAGCGGCACTCTCGGCGACTACATGATCACCATCGATCTTGACGGCCGACCGCGAGTCGCAGAAACTGCCGTCGATATCGGCGCGTACGAAATCGTTCTGGACTTCGGTGATGCCCCTCTCCCCTATCCAACGACAGCCGCCGAAGACGGTGCACGCCACATCGTTGTGGGACCCATGTTGGGGGATTCCCGTGATCCGGAGACCAATGCCACCCATTCTGCAGCCGATAGCGACGATACGTGGGGTCCGGTGGATGATGAAGATGGTGTAACTTTCACCTCGTTGCTTGCTCCCGGCATGATCGCAACCGTCGAATTCATCACGTCGGGCGACGGCCTCCTCAACGGCTGGATCGACTTCAACGGCGATGGTGACTGGGCCGAAACCGGCGAGCAGATCTTTGTCGACGAATCGCTGGGGGCCGGCCAGAATTTTCGCTCCTTGAACGTGCCCTTGGATGCAGTCATCACGGAGCAAACCTTCGCCCGCTTCCGCATCAGTTCGTCCGGCGGGATCTCCTATGTCGGCGAGGCCCCGGACGGCGAGGTGGAGGATCACGCAGTTTCTATCGAACCTGCGGAATTGGCCCTGACCATCACGTCGGCCTCCGTTTCCGAAAACGGCGGCACAATGGAAGGTACGATCTCACGAAACACGAGCACGGTCGGGGATCTCCTCGTTGTTCTCCAGAGCAGTGATCCGACGGAAACCTCGGTGCCCGCCACCGTCATGATTCCGGACGGCAGCATTTCCGTATCGTTCACGATGAGCATTGTCGACGACGCTTTCGACGACGGTGATCACACGGTTACCGTCACGGCCAGCGCTGCAAACTTCTCGGGCAATACGGCCCAATTCGCTGTTCTCGACGACGACACAGCCGCAGTCACCGTCAACCCGACCACCGCCCTGACCACCACCGAGTCCGGCGGCACGGCCGAGTTCACCATCGTCCTCAACAGCGAGCCCACTGCCGATGTGACCGTCACGGTCTCTTCCGACGACACGTCGGAAGGCAGCGTCGCACCCGCCGTGCTGATCTTCACGGCCGAGAATTGGAGACTGGCGCAGACGGTGACGGTCACCGGCGTCAATGACGACGTGGACGATGGGGATATTGCGTACACGATCGTGACCGCGGCGGCCAGCGCCGACCCGAAGTACAACAACCTCGAAGCGGTCGACGTCGCGGTAACGAACACCAACGATGACATGGCCCGCGTCACGGTAGCGCCCACGTCGGGCCTGGTGACAACCGAGGCGGGTGGCACGGCATCCTTCACCGTCCGGCTCAGTAGCGAGCCGACCGCTCCCGTGACAATAAGCGTCACGTCCAGCGACACGACCGAAGGCACGGTCGCGCCGGTGGACATCGTCTTCACGGCAGCCGACTGGAATTCGGCGCAGACGGTGACAGTGACAGGCGTCAACGACGACGGGGACGACGGGGATATCGCCTACACGATCGTGACCGCGGCGGCCAGTGGCGACCCGAAGTACAACAACCGCGAAGTGGCCGACGTCGCGGCAACGAACACCGACGACGACACGGCCGGCATTACGGTCCATCCCACGTCGGGTCTGATCACGACCGAAGCGGGCGGCACGGCCTCCTTCACGGTGCGGCTCGATAGCGAGCCGACCGCTCTGGTGACGATTAGCGTCGCCTCCAGCGACACAACCGAAGGCAGGGTCGCGCCAGTGAGCTTGGTGTTCACGCCTGAGAACTGGAATTCGGCTCAGACGGTGACGGTGACCGGCATCAATGACGACGTAGACGATGGCGACATCGCCTACACGATCGTAACCGCGGCGGCCAGTGTCGACCCGAAGTATAACAACCTCCAAGTGGCCGACGTCGCGGCAACGAACACGGACGACGATACGGCTGGGATCACTGTTGATGGAACCACTGGCCTTTCGACCAGCGAGTCGGGCGGAACAGCCGAGTTCACCATCGTCCTCGACAGCGAGCCGACTGCCGACGTCCTCGTCACGGTCTCTTCCGACGACACGTCCGAGGGGACCGTCGCACCAACCGTGCTGATCTTCACGCCTGAGAACTGGAATTCGGCTCAGACGGTGACGGTGACCGACGTCAATGACGACGTGGACGACGGGGATATTGTCTACACAATCGTGACCGCGGCGGCCAGTGCCGACCCGAAGTACAACGACCTCGAAGTAGCCGACGTTGCGGCAACAAACGCGGACGACGATTCGGCCGGTGTCACGGTCACACCCACGTCGGGCCTGGTGACGACCGAGACGGGCGGCACGGCCGAGTTCACCATCGTCCTGGACAGCCAGCCCACTGCCGACGTGACCGTCACGGTCTCTTCTGATGACACGTCGGAGGGCAATGTTGCACCCGCTGTGCTGACCTTCACGGCCGAGAACTGGAGACTGGCGCAAACGGTGGCTCTCACCGGCGCAGATGATGACGTGGATGACGGCGACGTGACCTTCACCGTTCTGGCCGACGTTTCCAGTGCGGACCCGCTCTACGACGCGATGATCATCCCCGCCATCGCCGTCACCAACTCGGACGACGACACGGCAGGCGTCACGGTCACACCCAGGTCGGGCTTAGTGACGACCGAGGCGGGTGGCACGGCATCCTTTACGGTGCGGCTCGATAGCGAGCCGACCGCTCCGGTGACAATTAGCGTCACTTCCAGCGACACGACCGAAGGCACGGTCGCGCCAGTGGATCTGGTGTTCACGCCCGCCAACTGGAATTCGCCGCAAACGGTCACCGTCACGGGCATCAATGACGACGGGGACGATGGGATTATTGGCTACACGATCGTGACCGCGGCGGCCAGCGCCGACTCGAAGTACGACAACCTCGAAGTGGCCGACGTTGCGGTAACGGACACCGACGACGACACGGTCGGCGTCACGGTCACGCCCACGTCGGGTCTGGTGACGACCGAGGCGGGTGGCACGGCATCCTTCACGGTGCGGCTCGATAGCGAGCCGACCGGTAACGTAACAATCGCCCTTTCTTCCAGCGACACGACCGAAGGCACGGTCGCGCCAGTGAATCTGGTGTTCACGGCTGAGAACTGGAACTCGGCTCAGACGGTGACGGTGACCGGCGTCAATGACGACGGGGACGACGGAGCTATCGCTTACACGATCGTGACGGCCGCGGCCAGTGCCGACCCGAAGTACAACAACCTCGACGTGGCCGACGTTGCAGCAACGAACACCGACGACGATACGGCCGGGATCACGGTCGACGGGACCACTGGGCTTTCGACCAGCGAGTCCGGCGGAACGGCCGAATTCACCATCGTCCTGGACAGCCAGCCGACTGCCGACGTGACCGTCACGGTCTCTTCTGACGACGCGTCGGAGGGGAACGTTACACCAACCGTGCTGACCTTCACCGCTGAGAATTGGAACCTGCCGCAATCCATTACCATTACCGGTGCCAATGACGACGTGGATGACGGCGACGTGGTCTTCACTGTCGTTGCAGGAGTCTCCAGCACGGATCCGCTCTACGACGCGATGATCGTCCCCGGCGTCAGCGTCACCAACGCGGACGACGACACGGCCGGGATCACGGTCACGCCCACGTCGGGCCTGGTGACGACGGAGGCGGGCGGCACGGCATCCTTCACGGTACGGCTCGACAGCGAGCCGACGAGCGATGTGACCATTGCCGTCTCCTCCAGCAATACGGCCGAAGGCGCCGTCTTGCCGGCAACGCTGACCTTTACCCCCCAGAACTGGGACGTGGCACAAACGGTGACCGTCACCGGTGCCGACGACGAGGTGGACGACGGCCAAGTCGGTTACTCCATCGTGACGGCCATGGCCGTCAGCAATGACGGGGACTACAACGGCCTGGACGCTGCCGATGTCGCGGTGACCAACGAAGATGACGACGAGGGTTTTGTACCGGTGGACCTGGGAAGAGTCGATTTCCGGCGGCTGGAGGCGCTCGATCCGGCGGCCGGAGAACTCTGGTTCCGCATGGAGATGGCCCACGACGGCTGGTTGACCATCCTGCCGGTCGGCGTGACCATCGAACCAACACTGACCGTGGGCGTGTACGATCCCAGCGATCGGGAGACCCCGTTGGCGGAATCGTCAGAGCGTATCGACCACACGGTTGCCGAGAGCCAGATCTGCCTCCTGAAGGTGACCGGCACGGCCTCGAACGTCAGTCTCCTGGTGGCCAACCTGGTCCATCAGCAGGACGGTGCCGTCACGGTCTACGGTACGGACCAGGCCGACGAGTTCAAGTTCATCGGCACGGCCGCTCGCCAGGTGATCATCAACACCGTTCCGTACGGCTACCCGGCTGCCGAACTGGCCAGTGTCGATTTTGTCGGCGGCGAGGGCCGGGATACGGCTTGGCTCTACGATTCGACGGGCAACGAAAACCTGGAAGCCTGGCCCGATCACGCTGTACTGGTGAACGGTCCCGGCGATACGGAGCAGGACTATACCGTCCAGCTCAGTGGCATCGAGGATCTGCTCGCCTACGCCACGAGCGGCGGTACCGACTCGGCCGTCTTCCATGGCTCCGAAAAGGCCGACAAGCTCAAGAGCTACGCAGATTCTGTCCGCCTCCGAGCCGTCAACTCCTGCTACACGCTGCGAGCCAAAAAGTTCGGAACGATCGCCGGTGACGCCGGTAGCGGCGGCAACGACAAGGATATCGCTGTCTTCGAAGGCTCCGACGCAAACGACACCTTCCGCTACAACGGCGTCGGCAACTCAGCTCAGATGGAGGGCAAACGCCGCGATCACATCGCCTCCGGCTTCGAGTCCGTCATTGTCCGTGCTGGGGACGGAACGAATGACGTGGCCTGGCTCACCGATCTGGCGGCAGCCAACGACGTCTTTTACTTCAAGGGCCACAAGACGAAGCTCGAGAGCGAAAGCTTCGACCTCACCGTTCGCTCCTTTGATGAAGTCCACGCCACGGCCGGCCAGAGCGGGTTCGACGTGGCCCGAATCTACGATACCTCAGGCAATGACCATCTCGAAGCGGCCGGCGACATCGCCTGCCTCTATCGCCGTAGCGGCACGGAACTCGACCTCTTCTACGAGGCCATCGGCTTCGAACGAGTCAAGGCCTACAGCGAAGCCGGCGACGACACGACCGACATCGCCGAACACTCCTTCGAACTCCTGCTTGACGGGTGGGAGGAGTAACGGGGAGGTGAATGGTCCATGGCGGTCGCAGAACAGGACTACTACCCATCCGGAAAGGAGGCAGTCTCCTTTGGCCTTCGGCGTTGCGATCCATGGTGCTGTGTGACTACGATTCCTATGGCAGCTTTTCGACGATCAGCCGATCGAAGCGGACCCAACGAACAACGTCCGGGAAGCCGTTCTGGGTGAAGAGGCCGAAGCGAGGCTTGCCCTCGGCTTCGAAGGTGCACTTCTCGCAATCGGACCACTCCTGTTCGTCCTTGAGCCGCCACTGGCCGGTGACGCCGTCGGGTTCGACCTTGAGGCGAAGCTCCAGGTTGGCCGTTGGGACTTCGATCTTGCTGATCACGTTCCCCCGACCGGCAAGCTCGCGGGCCACGACAATGTACATCTTTCCGTCGATCTGCTCGCTGATGAGCTTGACGAAATTGTCGTCGTCCAGATACCAGAGGAGGCCGGCCTGCTCGTATTTCTCCTTGGGCTCGTGAGCCACGGTCACCCGTGCCGCCATGGCCTGCGGAGGCAAAGCTTTGAGAAGGAGGAGATTCTTGGCGTCGTTACCCCCCCAGATGCGTCCGGACTGGGAGCGGACGTGGAGGTGGCCGTCTTCAATGCGCCATTCGTCCTTGTCTTCACGAAGCCACTCCAGATCGGCGTTCAACTTGCCGTCGAATTTCTCTTCCAGCAGCACGCCGGCGTCACCGGCAGCGGTCAATGCGAACAGGCCCGAAAGAATCAGCGCGGAACATACCATCGTCGTTGGCCTCCGTTAAATACCTTAGAACCGCTGAGAAAATCATCACGTGTGCCCATCCATGGCCATGGGAAACTCCCTCGTCTTCAGTCATGGCTGCGTCAGCACCACCCCCAGTCTATCGACGAGCCCATCGGCATGCCAGGGATTTGCCTGCCTTGCTTGCACATGCGGGGCCTCTCTGCGAAAATTCATCCTACGCCGGCTCATCCGATCAGCGACGATCTGTCCAAGCGGAAATGATCATGCGACCTCTCCTGGTTCCCACGTTCCTTGTTCTGCTGCTGTTCCGCGGAGGCGTTGCTGCCGAACCGGCTGAAACCAACATCCCCGTGGCAACCGAGCCGACCAGCGTCCTTCGCCAGTGGGAGAGCATGAAATACGGCATGTTCATCCACTTCGGACTCAGCACTTTCTCGGGGAACGAATTCGGCCGGGTCCCGGCGGAAAGCAAGCTTTATGCGCCCACCGATCTCGACGTGGATCAGTGGACCCGCACGGCCAGAGAGGCGGGCATGAAGTACGTCGTATTGACCGTCAAGCACCATTACGGCCACGCCCTCTGGCCCAGTGCCCACTCCGACTACACCGTGGCCACCAGTTCGAACACGAACGACGTGGTCAAGCTGTTCGTCGAATCTTGCCGCAAGTACGCTCTGAAGCCCGGCTTCTACTACTCCCTGGGCTGGGATTCCCACCATCAACCCGCGATGAAGCCGGCGGAATACGAGCAGTTCGTCCATAACCAGATGACGGAACTTCTGACGGGCTACGGCCCCATCACCGAGTTGTGGTGCGATATTCCCTGGGACCTCGGACCGGACATGACGGGCATGCTCTCGCGCCTCTACACACACTGCAAGGAACTGCAACCTGACTGCCTGATCTTGCTCAATCAGGGCTTTGTCGACGGCAGCAACGTGGAGAGGAGGAAGCCCACCTACTTCGGAAAGCCCGTTGGGGAAGTGCCTGTGCCGATCTGGCCCAAGGATCTCAACAACGGCGAACGCGTTGTACCGGTTCCGGCAGGACACAACCCGCGGATCCTGCTGCAGGGAACCCGATACTACATTCCCAACGAAGTCTGCGATTCGTTAGGGCAGAAACGCTGGTTCTGGGGAGAGCCTGATGACGTCCGCCCGGCTCGGCAAATGGTCGAACTCTATCGTCAGAGTGTGGGCCGGGGGGCAAACCTACTGCTCAACGCAGGCCCCGACCGGAGTGGCCGAATTCCCCCGGAAGTTGTGCGCCGGTTGATGGAAATTGCTGAACTGATCGAGCGTTCGGAACTCGTTCAGGATTCGTTGTTGATCGGATGCAAGGCGACCGCCTCCAACATCTATCACGACGACGCGGAACATTGGGGGCCGCAACATGCGATCGACATGGATATCACCCCAGAGGCCGGGACCCGTTGGGCGACGGACGACGTGCAGCGAGCCGCCTGGCTGGAAGTCGACCTGGGCGGCAGCAAGACCTATGCCCGGGCAACCATCAGCGAATTCCTCGATTCGATCCGGACATTCGAATTGCAGGTACCCGATGGGCAAGGCGGCTGGAAATCGATCTACACCGGTGAGAGAATTGGGGGCCCGGGAATCGATGTCTGCTTCAAACCCGTCACCTCCGACCGGATTCGCCTGTCCATTACCGAAGCGGTTCTTGGGCCGACGATCTGGGATTTTGCACTTTACCCCCCCATGTGAAAGGATAATCCGGTGAGACGACTCCATCTGTTGTGTGTTCTCGCGATGTTGTCTGCGTCCATTGCCAGAGCGGGCGACCTCGACGACCTGGCCAAGCCCCACGACGGTCGGAGCATGCGGTCCACTTCGACCGCGGTGGACGAAAACGGCAACTACATCCCCAGCAACAGCGACAATTCCCGGGTGGCCTCCGGTGCAACGAAGATCGTGCTCGACGCCCAGGGCCCGGGAGTGATCACCCATATCTGGTTCACGTTCCTCGCTCCCGAGCCCCATCCGTGGGCGAAGGAGGGATCGGCCAACCATCAGGAGATCCTGCTCCGGGTCTACTACGACGGAAACGAGCGTCCCGGGGTCGAAGCACCGCTCGGAGATTTCTTTGCCAACTCGTTTGGCAAGCGGAGCGAGGTGATCAGCGTGCCTGTGGTCGTCGAAGACGCCGACTCCTACAACTGCTTCTGGCGGATGCCGTTTCGCAAGTCGGCCCGCATCGAGGTGATCAACCAGAGCGAGAAGCAACTGAATCTTCTCTACTACAACATCGACTGGATCAAACTCGATTCGCTCCCCGAAGACACGCCCTACTTCTACGCCCAATACCGCCAGGAATACCCGGTGAAACAAGGTGAGGATTATGTGATTCTCGACACGAAGGGAAAGGGGCATTACGTCGGTACGGTGTTGTCGGTCCGCACGCGCAGCCCCTCCTGGTTCGGCGAGGGGGATGAAAAGGTCTACATCGACGGCGAGGAGAAGCCTTCCCTCTGGGGCACCGGCACGGAAGACTACTTTCTCTCGGCCTGGGGACTGCAGACGACCAGCACCCCGTACTTCGGCACCCCGTACTTCGATCAATGGGGGATCGTGGGCGGCCATACGAGCGCTTATCGCTGGCACATCCACGACCCGATCGTGTTCAACGAGTCGATCCGGTTCACGATCGAACACTGGGGCTGGATCTCGTCCGACGAGAATGCCGAAGGCAAGACCCACAGTTGGAACGAGCGGCAGGACGATTTTTCGAGCGTGGCCTTCTGGTACCAGACGGGCCAGCCGACCTTCACGGCCCGTGCGCCCGACGCCAAGGAGCGGGCGCTTCCAAACCTCGACCTGACCTTCCCGGCGGCTCCGTACGCCGGCGAGGAGCATCATGGCCCTGGCGAAGCCCGGGTACAGACGAACCTCGGCTTCTTCCCCGAAGGGCAACTCTTGTATCGGGCCGAGCAAGCCGAAGGGGCGTGGGTGGAGATTCCCTTCACAGTCAAGGAGAAGGAACCACGTCGGCTCCTGGTCCGGGGAACCCGGGCCGAGGACTACGGCCGTTACCAGGCCTATCTGAACGGCGTCAAGATCGGAGCTCCGCTGGATCTGTATCATGAAGAAGTCTCCGACTGGGAGTGGCACCTGTTGGACTTCTGGCCCGATCCGGGAGACTACACGCTCCGCCTGGAGTGTGTCGGCAAGAACCCGAAATCGACCGGCTACCTCCTCGGGATCGAGTCGGTCCGGCTGCGCGAGCGTCGCCCCCGAGTGATGGAGTGGGCGCAGGACAAAGCCAAGGACTGGCGGCAAGAGCCGACCCTGTACGAATGAGGATGGCGAACTTGGGCTAACCTCAAAGATCGTGAAGTTGTTCACAAAGATCCGCGACTTGCCGGGCATAGGCCACTCGAGCCGAGCGGTAGCTCGCTTTGGCTCACCGGCCCTGCAGAACAGGACTGCATCCTCTCCAGGCATGCCGGAAACGCTTTCCACCAGACAGGTTACAGACCTTATAGACCTGTCCGATGGTCGGCGATTTTTCCCCTTCTCCCCCCGTTGATTCCGGCAAGTCAGGCGGACTTTTCCGGCGGATCCGAATCTGCCAGAAGTAGCGGTATTCCCACGCGCACGCATTCTTTGGAGGATTCTGGTAGTCCCGACGATATCGATTGCAGCGGTAGTGCCCGCCTTACGGGCGCGCTCCAGGGGACGGCTCACTTGCTGAGTTGGGAGTACGGATCGATGGAAAGACGACGGATCGCAATCGTTGCCTTGGCGTTGGTTTGCATGATAGCTCCGGCCACCATCGCAGACGACGAGATGACTCAGGCCCGAATCCACCAACTGGAATCGGAAACTGCGGAGCTTCGGCACCAACTCGACGAACTCCGCACCTCGGTCGGCAATGGGCCGCAGGCTTTCCCCGTAAGCTATGGGCGGGCCGCCCTTCCCGGCGAGGAGGCGGCTGCCATCATCGAGAGTCTTCGGCCCGAGATTGCCACCGAGGCAAAGAAAGCAGCCTGGACCAAGGGCGAGTTCAAGATTGTGCCCTACGGATTCCTTTGGGCCAGCATGATCTCTCAAACAGAGCGGACAACACCCGGGTCCTATACCTTGTGGGTTCCCTCGTCCGACGACCAGGGTGAAAGTGCCTTCATCCTCGACGCCCGGCGGACGCGGCTGGGCCTGAACATTGAGGGTCCAACAGTTCCTTACTTTCAATGCGCAACCAGCAGCGGAACGGTCGAGATCGATTTCCAGAGTCCGGTCACCAACGACTTCGAAAACCGAGCCACCGTCCAGCTCCGTCATGCCTTCTGGGAGGTGAAAGACGACAGCTTCCGCTTCCTGGTCGGCCAGAACTGGGACATCGTCTCCCCCCTTTATCCAAGCACCCTCAGCTACTCAGTCGGCTGGGACGGTGGCAACATCGGCTATCGCCGACCGCTCGTCCGATTCGACCGCTACTATTATCCCACCGACACGCTCAAGCTGACGGGCGAAATCGGCCTGGCGGCCGACGTCGTGACCGACCTTGGGACCGTGACTGGCGTGCGGCGCGAGACAAGCGACTGGCCCGTCCTCGAAGGACGAATCGCCGCCACGCTCGGGCCCCGCGGCGAAGATGGCCGTAACACGACGATCGGCTTCTCGGGACATGTCGGAGAACAGGGTTTCGACTTCTTCGATACGATCCCGGCTGACCTCAATCCGCTTGGCTTGCCTGCCGAAGATGACGTTCGCCTTCTGACGTGGTCGATGAACGTCGATCTTCTGGTTCCCCTTTCCCGTCGGCTGACCTTCAAAGGTGAATACTTCAACGGGGCGAACCTGGGGACCTTCCTGGGAGGCGTTGGGCAGGGAGTCTGCCCCTGCCTGCGGCAGTCCATTCGAGCCAACGGCGGTTGGGCGGAACTGGGGTATGACCTCACATCTCGTTGGCATACCTATGCAGGATTCGGCATCGACGATCCCAATGTGGAGGCCGACGCCTTGCTTGGCCGCAAATACAATCAGTTCATCTTTACCAACATGACCTACGACCTCACCAAGAGACTCAATATGGGTTTGGAGATCACGTTCTGGAAAACGCTTTACTATGAAGCGCGAGCAGGCCGGACTACTCCCGATCCGGGCGAATCGGCCGTATTCGAGTTCGTTGCGAAATACGGTTTTTAATGGTGAGCTGCATAAGTTGTATCCAGCCGCCGTACAGGAAACAAACGACACGCCTTGTAACATCGTTGGGGCGAGCTATTCCGGGGCATAAGATAGAAACGCAACGCTTGGACTGGAGTACTGG
Source organism: uncultured Planctomycetaceae bacterium (assembly GCA_964429355.1). Lineage (GTDB taxonomy): Bacteria > Planctomycetota > Planctomycetia > Pirellulales > Thermoguttaceae > JAAYAY01. The sequence goes on from CAYSCH010000116.1 coordinate 20,322, forward strand.
AATGAAGCATTACTGGAACCTCGTACTGACTCGCCTGATCACGGCCGTTCGCATCGTCTCGCAACCTCCCGTCAGTCCGACTCGGGGTATTCCCGTACCGGTTGAGGTCCGGCCCTGCCCTTGTCGGCCATTCCGCGAACCATCCCGCGAGTATGCCAGAATCCGCCCCCCTTCAACGCCGCAATTCTGAACGTTGCGGGACGCGGCCGCGAGGACATTGCGGTCGTTCTCGTCCATCAAATACTCCTCGGCCTGCCGCTCGGTGAAGATCCCACCCGGTATGACGGCACTGGGTCGAATCTCGTCCGCCCGAACTCACGAGCCAGTCGGAACGTTTACCCCCGGGACGCGGGCCTTGCTAAGGGAGTCGGTCGCCCGTTTATCGAAGCGCTGGCACCGAATCGATGACAGGCTCTCGAAATCTCGCTAGAATGCGGAGCATCGTCGCCAGTCATTTCGCGAGCCCAAATCAGCGCCCCCCGGAGGCACATCCGATGCGCATTGCCCTCATGCTCTTCCTTTGGTCTGTCGCCCTCGCAGAGGTAGTGGCCGCCGAACCGAAACCGATCGTCGGCCAAACCGAAGAGGTCTATACCCTTGCCGAGGAGAACAAGGACATCCGGGGTCTGGCAATCGACGACGCATCGGCCGGGGCGCCCCGCCTCCTGACGCTTGATCGATCCGGGCGGGTGTTCATCTACCAGATCACGCCGCGTGCTGAGGGGCGGGACAAGCGGGCTCAACCGGCCGCACTCCAGGCAATCGAGACTCTCGATCTCAACGCCGAGTCGGCCAACTTGAAGCTCACCGACCCCCAGGGGCTCGCATTGGCAATGGAGGACGGCAGGCAGATCTTCTACTTCGTCGACCTGGTGGCGACCAACGGCGCCGTGCATTCGCGGCTCGTCCGATACAAGGTGGGCACAAACGACATCGTTTCCATCGATCTCTCCCTGTCCATGTACTCGATCGGCGACCGCGGAGTCTTCGATGTAGCCTGCGATCGCGGCGAGGTCTTACTCGCATTCGACAGCAGTGGCTACCCGGTGCCCGATCTCCGTGTTCAGCGCGGGCTGGCCCGTTACCGGTGGAGCCGTCAGGCAAACGACCTGGAATTCGTCAAGCACATGCCCGACGCGGGCACGGAACCGTCGCGAGGCATCACCACCATGGAGCTTGACGGTGCGAGCTATCTCTGGGCGACCATCGGTAACGAACAGATCTATTGTGCCGACGGACCGACCGGCCGTGGACTGTTCTTCTTCAATCGCCCGCGGTCTGACGAGAAGGAATCCACCTGCAGCGGGCTCAGCTATGGAGCCGGTGCTCTCTGGGTCGCGGAGAATGTGCCGGGCTCCGATCGCGTGCACCGGGTCAACGTGACTGAGAACCTCGACGCCTGGTACGAAGGACCGCGTGTGATGCGCCGCCTGCGAATGACGATTCGTTCTGAACCGGAAGGGGATGTGGAACGCGCCGGGGCGGTCTACCACTACTACTCCCGGCCCTACCCGTACGAACAGTTTCACAATCAGGGTGTGTGGCCGGAAACGGAATCATTCGTCGATTCTTCCAATGCCTCCAACGCGACACTCAAGAGCTTCACCTACGACCCGGCCGACGACCCGGCCAGCCGCCAGACGATGTGGGTGGCCGAGTACCCCGATGGACCGGCCCGGAACTATTCCTCCCAGTACGAGATCGATCTGTGGACGAATCCCTACAAAAAGTTCGTTTATCCCCATCGCGTCGATCTTGACCGTAGTGCGATTGAGGGCACCAACTACCTGGCCGATGATCCGGAACTCTACAACCTGAGCGACACCAAGACCTACGTGGCGTTCATCGAGCGGGTCAAGGCCCACATCAAGAGGAAGTACGACGTGGAGGCCGACATGAAGAATCCCTACTGGGCGGCCCGGAATGTCGTCGAGTACATTCAGGACAACTACTATTACCCGATTCCTCCCAAACGCCGGCCCGCCGCTGTCGACTATGGCCGGAAGCACTACGACGCCAACCCGGCCAATCTGAAGATTGAACTCTCCGACCATCCCTACGACAAGAACCAGATCATCGCCTGCTCGGGCACGAGCGTGATGGTCGCCGGGGCGATGCGGCATCTGGGCTTTCCCGCCCGTTGGCTCGGCACCGGCACTCAGATGGGCCCGGACACCTGGGATACGAACAAGAACGGCCTCCTGGATGCGGACGAATCGGCGCCCAGCACCAACGGCCACCGTTACTCTCAGGTCTGGCTCGGCAGCCACTATGGCTGGATCTGTTTCGACGCGACCCCCTCGCGGCCCGACCACAGCGACTTCGATCCGCCGCCTCCGCTCCAGTCTCAGTGGCGTTACATGACCCGGGCGGCCTCCGGACACCGCGTCGACAACCGCGTGGTCTACAACGTGGGGTCGGCGTTGTTCCGGCCGCTGTATCGCGATTTCGAATACGACCCGCAACTGGCCATCGACAACAATTGCGGCGGCGACCAGCGCTACAACCTTCAGGGGCGATTCGAGAAGCCCGAACTGTGGAAACTCGCCAGAAATCACATCACGCTGACGAATCTCTGCTTCGTGACCAGCGTCAAGCTTTCTGGTCCGAAGCAGGCCACTCAAGTCACCTGGGAACTCGAAGGGGCATGGGACCGCTGCCCTGATGCGACCCTGTCGATCTTCCTGCAGCAGCTCAACGACGCCGGTCTGCCCCAGGATCTCGCCCGGCTGGCCCACGGCATTGCTCATAGCGCCAAGACCGCCACGCTCGATCTTTCCGGGTATCACGGAAAGCAGCTTCGGATCCTGCTGCGCAAAGACGGCGATCCGGAGACAGGCGGAATCTCACCTCTCTTCGCACAGGAATAATCCTCCCGATCCTCTCCTGCTCTTCTTCGTGATCTTAATCTTACTCCTAATCTTAATCCCCCTCCTCCCGCTCACCCAAATCGCGCGCCCCAACCTCCCCCGCCGTCCACCTGCCGCTGCCCCGCCACCATCGGCCCCCCTCCCAAACCATCCACCACCTGGTCATCGCTCCCGTCAAACACCGACCGATCCGTTCCGGGCGTGAAACGGTTCTCCGCCGCGCAAGCTTAAGAAACCCTCACAAAACGTATGAGTTTCCCACGGCTATGGATGTGCACCGCCGGTGGTTTTGTTGGCGGCTCTAATATGACAGCGCTATGTTTTTTCAAGACGGGTGGCCTTCGCTTTTGCCCGAC
>CAYSCH010000117.1:0-23436 GCA_964429355.1 uncultured Planctomycetaceae bacterium
TCCGGTTTCGCCGCACCGGACGCCTCGCGCTGTTCCTCGAAATCGGTAACTCATTGTTGAGCGCGACCTTGCTGCCGCGACGCAGGAGAGGCTGTCCCTCTTTTAGGTGGATGCGGTAATGATATTTCCATAGCGAATGGCCCGGGTCGAGCTTTCTCGCGTCTAGTAACAGCTTCTCCGCCATTGCTCTCGCTTGGATGTCGCTGACGAATAATCGTTTATCCGGCGAAGTCCGTCCGCGTAACTGTTATTCTTGCCGCGTAAACGTTTCTCCTGGCTGTGCCATGGACGCACCCGTTCGAGAACCAATGGCCCGTCGGCCCATCGGATATGCCGCCCTGGTAGAGCGATACCGGCTCGATGTCACCGTACCAAGAAGGCACTCCAGGAAATCGTCGACATGCCGGATCGCCAGACCGATCTCTTCATCCGCGTCTGCCTGCAGAACAACGGCCGTCTGGCGACCCGCGAGCGTGCCAATCACGTCCGTTCCCTGTCCGACCGAAGCACGCACAGACCAGTGGCTTGATTTGCCGTTGGCCTACTCGTCCAAGGTCATCGACCAGGCCTTCAGATTCTCAAGCAGGGCGCAGCCGTTTTGGGCGATGAATCCTACCCGCTGAGGCGCCAGGCCGATGCCGCCCGGGTCGTGGGTCGTGTTGAAGGTCTGGACCAACATGTCGTCCAGGTAGAACTCAAACATGTTCTTGCGGATCAGGAGGCGGAAGGTGTGGTTGGTGTGGGACAGAATGCCATTGGGAGCCGCACAGCCAGGACCAATCGTGTCTTCCTCATGGAATTCCAGGCGGTCCTTGAGGGTCATTTTGCCGATCTCGGTCCGACCGTAGCTGTGAAGCAGGATGGCCGTGCCTTCGCCGGGCCTCTCCTCCAGGTAGAAGCCGGCTGAGGAAGCCACCAGCCGGCGATCGCGGCAGGTCGCCTGGATCGTGCCTTCGATCACCACGCCCTTGCTGCAATCGAACGTATTGTCGAGCAGGGCGACCGTGGTGGGGATGTTCGTGCGGACCATGGAACCCTGCTCGGGTTGGGCCTGGAGAGTGAGGCGGTTGTCGGCGGAGTCGCAGGAGCACTCCGGCGAGGTTTCGGCCGGATAGACCTTTTGGCAGCTACTCAGCTCCACCTTCAGCGGCGCTCCCTTGAGGGCCTCATTGCCTTTCCAGTATCCCAGGCGCAAATGCCCCGCAGAGTCGACGACCGCTCTCTTCAGCGGAGGCAGCCAGGTTTCGCCGTTTTCATAGCTATAGCCGCTATACATGTAGCCGTTGATCAGCAGGTCGTCGTTCGTCGGGCAGAAACGGGCCCAGAGGGCGACCCAGCGTGTGGAATTGCCGCACAGCCGATAAGCAGCGTCGTCGGCGCGGAAGGGGCCGAGCGGCGAATCGGCCGTTAGTGTGTACACGCCATAGCCGGTACTGCCCATGTAGTTGAACCAGCCGCCGAGCAGATAGTACTTGCCCTGGATCTCGTGGCAGCCACCGATCTCCAGTCCCCCCTCGTCCGCCGGCGTGGGAGGAGGCGGCACCGTGCCCCAGTCGATCGCCGCCTGCGGTCTTCCCGACCAGCGGATGCCGTCCGCAGATTCGAGAAAACCGCCCGGACCCGTAGCAAAACCGTAGTAACTGGTCTGGCCGTCCTTCACCACCGGCACCACGTCCATGCAGTCCAGCCGGCTCTCCGCAGGATACCAGCGGGCATCGGGAAACAGATCGGTGTCGTGTCCCATGAACGTCCAGTGCACCAGATCCGACGACTCCCAGAACCGGATGACATTCTGCACGCCGGGACGGCTGAAGCTGCCGTGGTTCATAATGAACCGGTCGCCAACCCGATGGACCGACATGGCCCAGATATTGAACGGGGCCTCCTTGATGACCGGACCGACGTCTTTCCAGTGAACGCCGTCGCCGGACGTCGCCAGCCACACGTTGCGGAAGTGGATGTCCTCACCGGTCGTGTTGTACATGCTGAAAAGGTAGTACTGGCCTTCGTGCCAGAGCACGAAGCCGTCTTTGAATCGACCAACCGACGGCCGATAGATCATGGCGGCACAGTTCGTACCGAACAGGCAGACCAGCAAGATGACTGTGGACGCTCGGCGACTCCAGCGATGCTCCAACCACCACATATCACGGTACTCCTTCAACGGTGGTGCGTTCTATTTCAGCGAAATGGCGGAATGGGTCAGCGTCTGGCCGATATCCGGACCGTGGAGGTTTCCGGGGGAAAGCAAGCTTCGAAGAACTGCCGCATGGGGCCGGCGTGCATGGCCACGCGGACGCTGCCCCAGGTGGCCTGGTCGCCGGTAGCGTAGTAGAGATAGGTGTTTCCTTCCCACTCGAACAGATCCACGTCGGAATTGTTGATTCCTTCTCCCGGCGAGGCCTCGAGGATCGGATTGGCGGGGCTCAACTCCCAATCGGCCCGGTCTTTGGATCGGGCAAGGAACGAGACCCACCCGTTGTGGCCGGGGATGGCTGCGTGCAGGTAGATCACGTAATAGTAGGGGGCGAAATAGCGGATCACGGGGCAGGCACTGTACTCCTTGCCGTCCTGGCCGGCAAAGACCAGTCCGGGGATCTTCTCCCACCGGCTCAGATCCGCAGACCGGGCGAACTTGAAGCAGAACGTCACCGGCTGATTGGACTCGTAGGCCATCAAAAACCCCTGGTCGTCGCGCGAGACCGAGCAGTTGAAGAGGTGCTCGCCGCCTTCCTGGGGAATGGCCAGTTCGCGCCGCCAGGTCTGCAGGTCGGTGGACGTGAAACGATAGATGCTCTGGAACCAGTCGCGATCGGTTCCCTCGCTGGCAAAAACGTTCAACTCGGGTCCGTTGACAAAGGCACTGACGAACGAATGCCCCTCGCCGAAGCGGGCGATCTCCTGGCCAGTGCGGAGGTCGCGAAGGAACAGGTACATGCTGGCCTTGTACGCGTCGGTATTATTCTTGGTATCGTCGCGATAGTTGAGAGCCAGCAGAGGGCGGTCGCCGAACACCAGCGGCGAGTTCTCCATCGCCGCGCCGAAGGTCACCGGAAGTTTGATCAACGGGGCCTTGACGTCCTGGGCCGCTGCGGTGGCCAGCAGCGTTCCCATTGCCAGCGACAGGGCGAGGAACCATGGGGATCGGATAGTCGAGCGGATCATGAATCGTCCTCCTCTCGTTCAGTTCTTGCATCGAATGGTAACTTCCCACTCAGAGATTGTCTCGCCGGCAGTCCAATGTTTCGGCTCGCCGAGCCAGTTGAGCAGGAGCAGGTCCGTTACGCGGGCACGATCTGGGGCGGTTGCGGACCGGTAGCAGGCATTCAGGGGTTCGGCACTCTCGATCGTGAAGGCTCTATCGACCTGGATGACGCGAGCGCCTTGGCCTGGAATAGTCTGTCCGCTGAGAGCGGCCACTTCCGTCGTCTTTCCGTCGACCGTGATCGTTCGCTGCCCGTTCTCGTAGATCCAGTTGGGATTGTTCAAAATTCCGATCAGACCGGTGGCGATCTCGGCGGTTTCAAGGGCTTTGTCTGCGACGAGGCGTTCCCCCATGGTCCAGGTGCCGTCGGCTTGGGAGCGGAAGTGCAAGTGGGCGGTGATCAGTCCATCGCCGTGTTCGACGGCCAGATCGGCCGTGAAACCTTCATCGTTCGACTGGATGTCGACGGATCGCACGTGGATCGGCAGCTCGGACCTGGCATCTTTGAGCCGTACGTGGCCGATGCCGTTGCGCTGGTGCGGCGAGACCATGCGGTCCAATCGCGAGGGGACGCACTGGGCCATGGTCCTCGCGCCCCAGGCCAAGGTGTGCACGGCCGTCGGTGTTCGGTGGAGGATGATCCGGGCCGGATCGAGGCGGCGGACACCGAGCCGCGGGGCCGGTTCGTCGCGGATCGGATCGGCGGAGTGGAGCGTCAGCCAGCTCTCTGTCAGACTGCGGAACAGGTCGCTGTGGGTGGAGGCGAAGAAGGTTTCTTCGGGCAGGTAGATGTTGCCTTCAGGCGATCGGCGCTGCATTCGCTCGATCGCGTCGAGAGATCGCAGGCCGAGCGACCAGGCGTCGGGATCTCCGGCGTAGCAGGCCATGAGAAAATGGGTGCGGATCCAGTCGGCGTTGCGGAACAGTTGCCAGTCCTGCCCGTTGGGGTAGACGAAACCGCCGTCCGGCAGGACGAACCACTTCAGGTTCTCGTAAATACTCGCCACGTTGTAATGGACGGCTTGCGGCGACTTGCGACCGGTCAACCGGTAGTCGGTTTCGCAGCCGAGGGAGAGGCCGAAAGCCGTCATGTAGTCGGGATGGACGAAACCGTGGTTCTCCAGGGTGAAATCGTCGTCGATATTGGCGCCGGTGAATTGTTCGGCCACCGTGCGACCGTCGACAACCGTCTGGCAGTCCGCATCGCTCGGGCGGAGGTAGGATGAGAGAACCCATTTCTGAAAGGCCTTTTCCCATTCGGGCCGGCGGGCGTCGTCGGGCATCAGAAGCATGGCCACAGAAAAGATCTGACTGTTCCAGGCATTTTCCTCGGACTTCGTGTCGCCTTTGATCTGGGCAGGCGGTGTCATGGCGGCAATCCGGTCGGCCTCATGGGCCGTTATGCGGCGGGCGCCGTCGCGGAGATCCTGGGGCAGGTCGTCCCAGACCCACCAGGCGCCCCGCGCGAGCATCTGGGCCCAATGGGCCGATTGCCACGCGTCGCCCCAGGGCTTGCCGTCGCTGGTCGGCCTGGTGCCGGTTACGTGGGTGGCCACTACGTAGCGCATCATGGGCACGATTGCCTCCCGGAGGAGCTGTTGCCGGGATCGGCCGACGAGATTCTCGTCGTAGGGCCCAAAACGGTAGAGAAAGGCCAGTCCCTCGATCGTGCCCGTGTTGGGACGGATCCAATGCTCACCGCTGCGGCTCTCGGTCAGGAGCAGCATGCCGGGATCCTCGCTCCAGGGATGAAGCTGGCCGAGAAGGTAACGGGCCTGGCCCTCGGCGGCGGCGTAAAGGCGACCGGCCGCGGCGGCCTGGGGACCGGCGGCCCGGGGCTCGAAGTGGCAGGGCATGACGGGACCAGCCGGATCGTCGGCCTGGGTGGTGGAGACGATCAGACTGGCCGCAAGAAGAATCACTGCAGTGATCCGAAAGAACAGTGAGGAGAAAGGAGGGAGAACCATCGGTCCTCGGCGGCGATAGGGCGCGGTGTGGCCTCGCTCACGCATCCGGGCGGTATGTGCTCGGTGGAAAGATCCCCGTTCTCGCTCGCGACGCCAACCGAAGTCTCCTCCTTTACGTGTCGGGCTCGCTTGGGGCTGCGCAGGCGTCGGGGCGGTCGAGTCGGGCATAGTGGCCGGTCTCCAACGGGGTTGTGCTGGCATGGGCTGTCCACGACGATAACTGTCCCAAGGGGCAAAGGCAACCTTTTGGGCGGTTCCCGCCGCCAGCCCACCAGCCGCCTCGGTCCGTCAAGTGGGAAGGTTTGGGGCGGTTTTTCCGTCGGGCCGGGCACTCCTTGGCCAGTCAAAACGTAATGATCTTGCCGGCAACACTGTATACTTGAAAGAACAGTCCCTCCTGCAGGCGTGGCCGGTGCTTGCCGACAGGCACCAGGTTTGCCATGCTGAATGGTTCAATGGCAAGATTTCCCGGGATCGCGATTCCGAGGTTTGTTGATGGCCTGGCAGTATAGCGAGAAGACCAAGCAGTTGTTTATGGACGCCGTTCACGGCAAGCCGGGGACCCATCTCGGGGAGATCGAGGATCCCGACGGGATGGGCGAGCACGGCTCCATCGCCTGCGGCGACGCCATGCGGTTCACGTTCCGGGTGAAACGTCACGAAACGGACCCGACTCAGGACATCATTACCGACGCCCGTTACCTGACCTTTGGCTGCACGTCGGCCATCGCGGCTTCCGAGGCCCTCTGCATGCTCATCGAGCAGGGGTCTTACACGCCGATCCACGCGCTTTCGATCACGAATGAGGACATCGTCAAGTTTCTCGACGGCCTGCCCGAACAGAAGATTCACTGCTCCGTGATGGGGGCCGAGGCGCTGGAGGCAGCGGTCTTCAACTGGGCCCAGCGCCGCGGCGTCGACCTGGCTCGGCTGGGCGTCGATATTCACGCCGACGAGCAGGAAGAGGGCCGCATCGTCTGCAAGTGCTTCTCCCTGAGTGAGCCCTACATCAAACGCAAGATCAAGGAACTCAACCTGCGCACCATCCCCGACATCACCGGGGCCATCAAGGCGGGTGGAGCCTGCATGTCGTGCCACCACACGCCGGGCGGACTCCAGGACCTGCTCGACGAGGTCTGGAGCGGCACGAAAGGACGCGGACTGCGAGTGTTGACCAATCCTATGCCGCCCATTGCGCCCCAACCGGCCAAATCGGCCTCGGCCGCAGGCGGTGGCTCCCGTCCCTCGCCCTACCAGTTTTCCAAGATGGTGGAGAAGGCCTTTGAGGAGTACATCCGCCCGATGATCGAGCGAGACGGCGGGAGTATCGAGATTATCGACATCAAGGACAATCTCGTCTATTGCCGGCTGGCCGGATCGTGTGCCGATTGCGCAGGGGCCGCCAAGACCTTGAAACTGCTTGTCGAACGCCACCTCAAGGAAGCCGTCGACGAGAACATCCGCGTGATTCAGATCTGACGACATCGGAATGAGGAAGTAGCCGAACTCGCCAGAGTGGTAGCCGAACTCGCCAGAGTTTGGCTGTTACGGAAGGACCAAAGTCTGGCGACTTCAGCTACGGGACGGCGACTTCAGCTACGGAAATTGAAAGCGTCTTATGAAAACGATCTACGTCGACAACAACGCCACCACCCAAGTTGCACCGGAAGTCTATCGGGCGATGGTGCCGTTCCTCACGGAGCACTATTTCAACCCGAGTTCCATGTACACTCCGGCCCAGAAGACGGCGGCCGCAGTCAAACATGCCAGGGAGCGGATCGCTCAGCACTTCGGCGGGATCCGGGCCGACGAGATCGTCTTCACGTCCTGTGCCACCGAGAGCAACAACATGGCGATCTACGGGGCCGCCAAGGCCAACCCCAATCGCCGCCACATCATCACCACCACGGTCGAACACCCGGCAGTCCTCCAGGTCTGCAAGGATCTCGAACGCAACGGCTACGAGGTGACCTACCTGCCGGTCGATCGCCAGGGAAATCTTGATATGGCCGACTTCGTTCGTGCTTTGCGAACCGATACGCTCCTGATCACAATCATGCACGCCAACAACGAGACCGGCGTGATCTTTCCGGTCGAGCACCTCGCCCGGGTGGCCAAAGAGACCGATCCGAACATCGTCTTCCACACCGACGCGACCCAGTCGGCCGGCAAGTTGCCGATCGACCTGGCCCTCGACTTCAAATACATCGACATGCTCTCCTATTCCGGGCACAAGCTGCACGCCCCGAAGGGGGTGGGAGCCTTGTTCGTGCGCCGGGGAACGCCGGTGCGGCCCTTCATGGTGGGCGGGCACCAGGAGTCCAGCCGGCGGGCCGGCACGGAGAACGTGGCGTTCATCGTGGGCCTGGCTGCTGCCATGGACCTCGCCGCCGAGCGGCACGAGGAAGACGAGCCGCGGATCCGCGCCATGCGAGATCGCCTCGAAGCCGAACTGAGCGAGCGGATCTCTGCCATCGAGATCAACGGCCGTGGAGCCACCCGGATGCCCAACACGTCGAACATCGCCTGCCACTACATCGAAGGCGAGGGCATGCTCTACCAACTCGATGCCGAGGGGATCTGCGCTTCGAGCGGTTCGGCCTGCACGTCGGGCTCGCTGGAGCCGTCGCACGTGCTCACGGCCTTGGGCGTTCCCTTCACGGCCGTCCACGGCTCGATCCGTTTCAGCTTCAGCCGCTACAACACCGAGGCCGATGTAGACAAAATCGTCGACGTCTTCCCCCGCGTGGTTGAAAACCTGCGCAAGCTCTCCCCCTACTGGGATCAGGCGGCCAACGCCCCGCGGGAGAATGCGGCGGAGTTGATTGGAAAGACGCACTGAGTCCGAGTCAGCCCGGCTTTTTTCCAGGTCATCGGCAAGGCAACAGCCGAGTCCGTTCGGAGCGCCCAGCCCATCGGCCCATGCGAAGACCAGCCAGGCCTTTCTTTGCCCGTTCAGAAGTCATTCGCCCCCACCAGGAGCCGATCGCCGAACGTCACGTCCTGCTCCAGGGCAACCGCCAGACGCTGGAGATACTCGTCCCGGGAGATCTCGATCGCGCCCAGTCGGCCCGTATGGGGCGTCACCATCTGCAGGTCAAGCAGCAGGTAACCGCGCCGATTGAGATGGGCAACCAGGTGCGCCAGCGCCACCTTGGAAGCGTCGCGCTCACGGTAGAACTTCGACTCGGCCGCAAATAGGCCGCGAATGGCGACCCCATACGTTCCACCCACCAGCCGTCCCTCGAGCCATGTCTCGACGCTATGGGCGAACCCCAACGTGTGAAGCCTGGCATAGGCCCTGACCATCCGCGGCGTGATCCACGTTCCGCCCTGCCGGCCCGGCCCCACCGAGCAGGCGGCCATCACCTCGCGAAAGGCCCGATCGCAGGTCACCTCGAACCGGCCTTGCCGCAAAGTCCGCCGCAGCCGCCGGGAGATGTACATCCCGTCCAGCTCCAAAATTCCTCGCGGATCGGGCGACCACCAGGCCATGGGATGCGAATCGTTGCCGAAGGGCCACGGAAAGATCCCGTGGGTGTAGGCGTCGAGCAGCCACTCCGGATCCAGCTCCCCCCCGAGGGCAAGCATACCGTCGTCGTCGGCACAGTCAACGGGCGGGAAGATCCGGGATGGGGGAATCGGGGTGGCCATGGCCTTATGATACCAGCTTTCGAGCCGGCCGACAGCCGGAGTCGAGCCTTCCGTCTACGCCGCACCTCCATCGAATCTCCCAATTCCATGGTTGTGTCTGCTTCCGAATTCGCCCCCCGTATTTCGGATTTGGGCACCAGGCCGCTTCCCAAAACGATCCGTGGTCCACTACCATATCCTCATTCAACGAAGGAGTACCCCGCGGGCAAAAAACAATCCCGTCGGCGATGTTTTGGGCATCGGGCGCCAAGCGGCTCTGCGTTCCTTCAACCTCGGGAGGTTCACCCCATGCGTCTGGAAGCATCCAAGGTCCGCGACACGATCCAGCAATTGTCGATGCGGATTCACGACCGGTTCCCCAGTTCGGGAATCCACGAAGTCTGCAACGAGTTGTACAAGCTCGCCAAGGACACCGAGAAGATTGTGGCCGACATCGGCCGGCCGATCTTCGCTGTGCGGCTTGTCGCCGGCGCGCTCATATTCTCATTCATTGGGGCCATCTTCGTTCTCCTCCGCGGCCATCCCATCGATGAGCAGTTGTCGGTCTACTCCATGATCCAGACTCTCGAGGCCGGCGGCAACCTGCTGATCCTGATCGGACTGGCCGTGATCTTTCTCTGGTCGTCGGAGCGGCGGATCCGGCGCGGCCGGGTGATCCGGGCCCTCAACCGGCTCCGCGACATCGCCCACGTGATCGACATGAAGCAGTTGACGAAGGACCCCGACGGACTCGCCCAGGTCAGCCGTCCCACGGCCAACAGCCCCAAGCGAAGACTCACCGCCTTCGAACTGGGCCGTTATCTCGACTACTGTACCGAAATGCTCTCGCTGGTGAGCAAGCTGGGCTACCTCTACGTGTCGAAATTCAACGACACGGAAGCGACCGACGCGGCCAGCGACCTGGAAAACCTCTGCACGGACTTGGCCCGCAAGATCTGGCAGAAGATCATGCTCATACCGGCCGAGAAGAAAGAGCGGTAAGATTCTGCCGGAATTGCCGAAGATGACGGCCCGCCGGCAGTCACGAACGGTCCAGGTGGAATTTCTGGTTCGCATTTGAATACGTACCTTGAACCGCCCCGGTTTTCTGATTGACGGCGGAACGGGTGATATGTGAAAATCGCTAGATCAACGCAACCGTTCTGCGTTTGACTTATCGCATTGGATTAGCCATCCGAGGTGGCAGGATTCTCGGTCGGAAGGCAGGAAGAGGGACTGAATTGGCAAAAACCATCCGTTCCGATCAAGGGCGGCAAATCGCCCCCTTTTCTGCTGCCCGCCGGCCTGTCCCGCAGCTCCGCCTGGCGGATGTGCTACACACTGGCATTTCCTTCAATTCCGGGAACCATCCATGGCAACCTATTCTGTAAGCCCTTCGGGCGAGAAATTTCCCATTCCTGCTGAAACCGACTATTCCAGCGAAATGGCCCGTCTGGAAGGGCTCGTCGCCGAGGCCCGACGCGAGGGAAAGGAAGTGGTGGTCGTCATGGGCGTGGGCTTCGTCGGTGCGGTCATGGCGGCGATCATCGCCGACACGATCGACAAGAAGACGGGTAAGCCGAACAAGTTCGTGATCGGTTGCCAGCGCCCGAGCACGCGCAGCTACTGGAAGATCCCGATGCTCAACCGCGGCGAGTCGCCGGTGAAGGCCGAAGACCCCGAGGTCGATCCGATGATCGCCCGTTGCGTGAACGACAAGAAAACCCTCGTGGCCACTTTCAACAGCGACTGCCTCGCTCTGGCCGACTGCGTGGTGGTGGACGTGCAGTGCGACTACACAAAGCACGACCTGGGCAAGATGAGCACCGGCGACGCCGAAATGAGCGCTCTGGAAGCGACCATGCGGACCATCGGGCAGCACGTCCAGCCGCACTGCCTGACCCTGATCGAGACGACCGTGGCTCCGGGCACGACGGAGTTCGTGGCCTGGCCAATCATGAAGAAGGCCTTCGCCACCCGCGGGATCACCACCGAGCCGCTGTTGGCCCACAGTTTCGAGCGCGTGATGCCGGGACGCGATTACGTCTCGTCGATCCGCGATTTCTGGCGGGTCTGCTCGGGCTGCAACGCCGAGGCCCGCGCCCGTGTGGAGAAGTTCCTCCGCGAGGTGCTCAATACCGAAGAGTTCCCGCTGACGGTCATGGATCGGCCGATCGAATCGGAAACCACCAAGATCGTCGAAAACTCCTACCGCGCCACGATCCTGGCGTTCCTCAACGAATGGAGCCTGTTCGCCGAGCGCAACGGCGTCGACCTGATCAAGGTGATCCAGGCCATCAAGATGCGTCCGACGCACAGCAACATGATCTTCCCCGGACCAGGCGTGGGCGGCTACTGCCTGCCTAAGGACGCCGGGCTGGGCTACTGGGCCTACAAACATATCCTCGGCTTCGAGGACGGCGACCAGGTCTTCAAAATCAGCCCGACAGCGGTCGACATCAACGACACCCGGGGCCTGCACGTGGCCGAACTCACGCGCGACGCCTTGCGAAACATGGGACGCTACATCGCCGGCGCCGATGTCCTGATCTGCGGGGCCAGCTACCGGCAGGACGTGGGCGACACCCGCTACAGCGGCTCGGAAATGGTGGTGCGCAAGCTCACCGAGATGGGGGCCGAAATGCGGGTCCACGACCCCTATGTCGACCACTGGTTCGAGTTGGAGAACCAGGATGTGTATCCCGCACCGGGCCACTCATGGTCGCGGTTCTTCCACAATCAGGGCTCGCTCAAAGACCTTCGCGTGCAGAAGGACCTCGCCGGGGCCCTCGGCGACGCCGAGGCCCTCATCCTGGCGGTTCCCCACAAGGCCTATCTGGGACTGGATCCCGAGCAGATCGTCAAATGGGCCGGCGGGCCGCTGGCGGTGATCGACTGCTACGGCATCCTGTCAGACGACGAGATTCGCCGCTACTTCGAGCTGGGCTGCGAGGTGAAAGCCCTGGGACGAGGACACATCCAGCGGATCAAGGAACAGGTGCGTTCGAAGGGCTGAGCCGCAGGTAATCCACGGCAAAATCCGTCTCCCCTTGAGCGACCGGATCGAACCGCAAGGAGACAACCACGCCGCGCCAGGCTGGATTCTCCCGCAGATCGACTCGGTAGTCATGCCACTGGCCATCGCCAGGTACCGCAAAACGGACTGCCGTCGTCTCGCTCTGCTGGAGCGTGGTCGTGCCCCAAAACAGTTGGGCGTGCGTGTCGCGGTTGCTCCGCATGCGGATCGCAAGCAGGTGAATCTGGCTCGCGTCGATCCGCACGGGTGGGCCGCTCAGAATCGGATCGTCACCCGTGGAACGACCGTTCAGTATCCCCTCTGAAAGCTCCACCTGCATCGAGCCGTTCGGTGCCCAGGCCTTCTTGTCTTCCGCCCGGTCAAATTCCCAACTGGTTTTTTCCGGCGAGAACACCATATCGTAGGGGCCAAGGCCGACGTCGGCCGGTATCAGGTTCGGCGGATACTTGCCCGGGGGGCAAAACGCCTTGCGCACCGCGTCCAGATCCCCAAACCCATATTCCGCGTACGGCTCGATATAGCTCCCCTCGCCCCACTCGTTCCAGGGGCCAAGACAGACGATTTGTTTGCCGGTCTCCTCGGCATACAGTCGTGCCTCCTCGCACAACCGGCCAAGCCGCTCGGGTGTGCGGCCGTGAATCACCCGGGCGCTGCTGCGATGCCACGGCTCGGAGGACCAGCCGGTATCGACGATGGGAAAATAGTCCAGGCCCGACGAATGCTCGTCGGCGTCTTTCCAGACCTGGGGGCTGGTCCGCACAACCTCTTCGAACGAGAAATACTGCGTGCCCAATTCCTGCTCGGCAAGCTGGAATCCGTGATAGGAAGTAAAACCTTCATAACCCTCGGTCTTCAGTTCCCGGCAGTTTTCCGCGTTGCCGTGGCTGCTCATGGCCACGAAGTAGATGCCGGGTAGCCCCGCATCGCGGGCCATTTTCTGCGATAAATCGTAGAGCTCCTTGGCCTTTTCGCTGCCGCCGAGGTCGTTGCGGACGTTCTGCGGCGCCCAGATGAACACGGCCGGGCGTCCCTGGATGCGATAGTACTGGTCGGTCTTCAGATAGTGATCGAGCCAGTACTGGGTCACCTGCCGCCAATCCTCCAGGGAGTGTGTGCCCGGTTGGTTGTGATTCGCCCACATGATGGCCCACTTGAGGTGGTCCTTATAGCGCGATTTGGCGTAGGCATCGTGGAGCCAGTGGTCCAGATGGCGGCTCCCCTCGGACCAGTACCAGTCCACCATGAAGAAGTTCACACCGTGCTCGACCGCCCACTTGATCTGCCAGTCGGCGCACTCGGGATTGGCTTCGTCGTACCAGCCGAGAACCGGCCGTCGCATGGGGAAGTCGAGGATCGGAGCCCACCGGTCCGCGCTCTGCCAGCCGGGAAAATAGAATGCCCCCACGTCGATGGCGCCTCGCACCGGCTGCGGTTCCGGTACATAACCCGTGGCAGCCACTTGCGGCAGCGGCGTAATGTCCACCGTCGCCTCAGACGCAACCGGCTCGTGGCCCGCCAATTCGATCCCCACCTTCAGCCGCACGGCCCCCGGCCTGTCGGCCTGGATCTGCCACTGGGCGCTCCTGGCCACGTAGAGCGAAATCGGTTCAAACGTCTGGCGGGACTCGCCGAGAACCTTCACGCCGTCCGGTACTTCCAGGCTGGCCGTCACGTTCTCGGCCAGTTCACCGCCCGCATTCCGTACCGTGCAGATGATCTGCGCGGGCTTGCCCGCACGGTTCACCCCTTCCGCCTTGCCGAAATAGCCGATTTCCAGTTCCACCGGACCGCGAAGGGAGTCGGCAATCTCGATGGCCGCGATCGAAACCTTGGCCTGGGGTGCATCCGTCGGTTGCAGACCAACCAGGATCACCTCTCCCTGCCAACGGGCCAGTCCCCCCATGTCAACATTGTAGGTGTGCATCCGGTCGTCGGGCTTCAGGGGGAATGTCAGGTCCTCCCACCCCACCTGGTTCCGATTGACCGCGTAGACTCGGCCCAGTGACCCGGCCGAGACCGCCATCCGCACCGCCAGGATGGGCCTTTTGGGGCCGTCCAATTTCAGCAGCGGACTGAGCAGGATCGGGCGATTGCCTTCGGCCTGGAACTGTATTTGATCGCCGGCGACGTTGATCGGGCCGGTCTGCTGCACGGGTTGCCAGGCGGCCAGCCCATCGGCCGACAGCCAGGCCGGCTCCGCCGCAGGAGCCGAGACGGGTGCATCGAGAATCCGGATCGATTGGATCGCGAATTCGCCATCGGGGGGCACGTCGAGCCGCAGGCGGACCACCTTCCCTTTGGCGTGCCAGAAGGGATACACGCGATAGTCGCGAAACTCTTCACCCCCCGCGACCGGGAACGAAGCGTACTTGTCTTGGCTGAACCCGCCGTACTTCCCTTCCAGCGTCTCCGTCCAGAACAGTTCCGCGTTGCCGGTTCGCTCGCAGCGCATGCGGACTTCCAGAAATTGGGTGGGAGAGGCCGGGATCTCGAACACGGGCCCAATCAGGATCGGATCCCATCCGACCGATTTACCCCGCAAGGCGCCGGCTTCGACCCGGGTCCCCTCGATGTGCCCGCCCGCGGACCAGCCGAGGAGCTGCCCGTCCTGGTCGAACCTCCACTCCTGGACCACCTCCGGCGCCGCGGCCACGCCCACGCTTGCCGAGCCGGCCAGGAAGACAACAACAAGACACATACGTAGTGCAGCAGTCATATAGGCCTCATCGTGAAACGAACCAAATGGCCTTGCGTGATTCGCACAAGGGCAGTCATCATGAAGATAGCCGCGTGGGCTTGCCCCGCGCTCGGGTTGCGCCCCTGCCTTGCGTGCAAATTCTGTCGGCCCCGTCCCATCGAGTTCCTTCAGCGCCTTGCCTCAATTTCCTTCGGGAATCACGCAAGGCCATTAGACCTGCGATGCCGCCAAGGGCCGCATTACCAGGTTCGTGATCCGCGAGACGGTGTCCTTGTACTCCTGATCCTGGCTGAGCGTCTTCCAGTCCGGATGATTTCGGAAAGCGTCCCACGCGGCCTCCATCGCCGCCATATCGTCGAACTGGAGCATGTAGGTCAGGTTGGGCAGCAAGCTCCCGACCAGGGCCTGGCCGAAGAATACGGCATTCATCCCGGCCTTGCGAAAGATCTCGATTTCGCCCCCTTCGTTGAACATGGCCACCTTCTTCAAATGCCGTTCGATCGTGTGGCTCTCATAGATGCGGAGCTGAACCACGCGGGTGTCCTTGTTCGAAGCCACTTCCAACTTGGGATGCCCTTCGAAGGCCAGCAGCAGCGAACTCTCGAATCGTTCGTAGGCCGGATCATCCTTGGGAGCCATCAAGATCGCCTCGGCGGTGGCCGAACTCCAGGCCGGATCGTCGACGAGCCGCGGAAGCATGTCCACCGATGGGTTCGGCAGGAGGACCCAGAGTTCGTTGGGGTTGCCTTCGATCTCGAGTTTCGGATTGTCTTCCTTGAACAGGCGGAACACACCCACCGGCTTTGCCCCCGCCCGATTCAGCGCCGGCACCGCCTCCTTGAGAAACTCGGCATAGGCTTCGAGCTTCTCGGGCGAGGCAAAGGTGAACTTGGCGAGCAGATAGAGATCCCTTCCGCCGGCCCCGCCGCCCCCGTGGGCCAACCCGGTCATTCCCAGTGTCAATCCGGTGGCCGCCGAAGCGGCAAAGAAGTCTCGTCGTTTCATGAGAATGTGTCTCCTTGCTTGCTCTCGTCTCCCGCCGCGTGAACCCGCGGCACTACACTCCCCGCCAGGGCCAGCGCTCCGCCTGCCATCGCAGTCCGTTTCAGAAACCCTCGCCGTCCGGTCTTGTTGGGCATGCGTGGGTTCTCAACGTATTGCCAGGGGGAAAGAATACTCGCATCGAAAGTGGCCTCGGTCGGCCCGTTTCGGGTCATCATAGCCGGCACCGGCGCGAGAAACCATAGTCAGGGGGCAGTAGATTCGGGCGCAGAGCGTGACAATTGTGGCAGCAGGATGCGTCTCGGGCCGAGTTGGTGCCAGCCGCGTGCAGCACGCTTCGTGCCACGGACGTCTCGCCCTTGCGCCAGTGCGACGCCTACTCATCGCCGTTTGGACTCCAAGGAAGCTTCGGCCAACGCCGAATCGACGGCATAGACTGGGTATTCGCTGCTCACACAAACACGCCCGAATTCCTCGGGAATAATCCCATGGCCCCGTTGCGAACATCGATCGTGGAATAGATAACATCCCCAGGATCGGCAAAGAACAGGCGACCTTTAAAACTCTGTTTCCATCAAGTAGTTCTTGGCAACAACCACGTCGGCCTTGCGAATCGGACCGGCCGGGGCGTTCTTCCAGATCGACAAGCCCATGTTGGGTTTCGCGGCGTCGGCGCGTCGGTGCACGATTTCGGCGGCCGTGTGCCCGTGGGCCGCCCAGTGCATTTTGTTCTGCACCACCTGGAAGAATTGGCGTGTCATATCGGCATTCGCATCGTAATCGATGCTGGTCGCGTAGATGTCGGTGACTTTCTGATAGAAGAGGCGTTCGCTGGCGCGGATGTCGCGAATTCGGTTGAGAAGTTCCTCGAAATAATCCGCTCCCAGAGTCCTTCCCGCCTTGATGCGCTCATCGTCCAACGTGAAGCCCTTGACCAACAACTCGGAAAGCCGGGTCGTCGCCCACTGGCGGAAGGCCGTCCCGCGCGGCGAGCGCACGCGATAGCCGACGGCCAGGATTGCCTCGAGACTGTAGTGTTTCAGAGAGCGTCGGACGTTCCGCCCCCCCTCTTGGCGAACTTGTAAGTATTGCTTACAAGTTGCCGCCTCCAACAATTCGCCTTCGTCGTAAATGCTTTGCAGATGGATGGTTATATTCTGGGTGGTGGTCTGAAACAGCTCCGCCATCGCCGCCTGAGTCAGCCAGACCGTCGCGCCGTCCAATCGAACCTGGAGACGGGTTGCTCCGTCATGGTAGATGAGGACCTGCCCTTGCGTAGGTACCTTTTCGCTCATAGGGACTTCTCCAGCAGAAATGCGTGGGGCTTGGCTCGAAACTGCCGGTACAGTTCCAGGCAAATCTCTGCGGCTTTCATGCCGGGGGGCATGTTGTCGTTGGGATAGAACTCGTTGGCATCCGCCTCGCCCGTGGCCGTGATGCCGACCAGAAGCCTTGTAGGAACACCAAGCCTCCGTGAGCCGTCGCCTGCCCACTCGTCACTCGGCCTTTCCATTGCCCTTGCTCCATAGGATCTTCGCCACCCACACGCGGTTGTCGCTTCCTCGCTTCTCGACCCCCGCCGGCTGCATCCACTCCGCGGCCGTCACCCAGGTTTCGTTCGGACCGACCTCCGTCACTCCAAAATTCCCCAGCCGCGCGCCTCGTTCGGGAACCAGGACCCGCTCCGTCGATCGGATCACGCACAGCCGCTCTGGGTCTACCTGGGCCATGAACAGGGGCGCCCGGTGGCGGAAGACGTGGTCGTTGTTGGCTCCCCGGCGGGTGTAGATCAGAAACAGGCCGTCGGTGTGTGTGACCCAGTGCTGCTGGGTGTTGTAGTTGCCAAGATCGCTCCCGTCGTCGAAGGTCCACGGTCTCGGCTCATCGAAGTGTAGGCCGTCAGGGCCCGAGGTGATATAGCCCTTCTGGTCGTTGCGGATCGTCAGGAAGAAACGATCGCCGAACCTGGCCAGCGAGGGCTCGCCAAATCCCCGCGGCACATCGACCGTCAACTCGTCGCCATGTTCCACGTAGCGCAGCGTCTGGCCGTCAAACCGGCAGCGGACCACCGTGGTGCTCGACACCTTATCTTCGGGCCGCTTGAAGTAGATCGGCAGCAGGATGTCGCCGTCCGGCAGGTCGATCCGTTGCGTGCAGCCCGCGCCGGCGTTGACAAACCGCGGCTCGTCGGGCATCTCCAGTTGTTTCCACGGCAGCCACGCCCGTGCGGCCGGGTCATACACGGCGTAGGCCGTGTGCCGCTTGCGGACCTCCTTCACGCGGTTGTTCTCATACCAGACCGTGTGCCCCGTCCCCAACAGTTTGCCGCTCGCAGCGTGCCACTTGGGCCAGAAGTCGCAGACCGTCATCTCGATGCCGTCGCCCATCTTCTGCCGCTCGAAGACCGGCTGGAGTTCGGGCTCCGTCCACGTGGCGCCCAGGTCGTCGGTCCACAAATTGTGCAGGGGGTAGAATACGTCGGACCCGCTGAGAAGCAGTTTTTGCATCGTCATCACCACCAGGGGGTCTGCACCCGGATTGCCCGGCGCCCCTGCTGGGATCGCCCCGGCTCGGGCATGGACCCAGCAGGTCTGGCCATCGAAGCCGCCCGCAGCCGAGCTGAGCTGAATCCGGTAGTCGCTCCTCCCCTCGTCGACCTCTCCGGCCGAGGATGGTCCGGCAGACACGATGGAAGACATGGCGATGACTGCGGAAATCGCAACTCTCGTCATGACACTTCTCCTTCGGATGGGTGCAGGCAGGGTGAAACCGGAGATCCAATTTAGGCCTCCAGTACGCGCCGGGCAAGCACGGCAGGACCAATGCGACACGCGCGTCAACGTACCTTAGGCGCTGCAAAACAATAAGGACCTATCCCAAAACCACAAGAAAGGTCTCCCACGGGCGGAAAACGGTAGGAGCGGCAGCAGTTTTGGGATCGGCTCTAAACTACCGAATTGAGAGTTAGCGGCAGGGCGCAAGCCCTCCGGTTTCGCCGTACCGGACGGCTCGCGCCGTTCCTCGAAATCGGTAACTTATTGTTGAGCGCGGCCCTCCGTCGGCCCCGCGAATCTGGAGAGATTCATCGACGGTGGCGTCGTTTTCAGGGGATGCCCGGACAGGAGCTTGGAAGCGAAACGGGGGCCAATACGTGCTTGCGGCAGCGCCGCGAATTATAGTAGAGACTCCGCGAAATC
This sequence comes from uncultured Planctomycetaceae bacterium, assembly GCA_964429355.1. Lineage (GTDB taxonomy): Bacteria > Planctomycetota > Planctomycetia > Pirellulales > Thermoguttaceae > JAAYAY01. The sequence goes on from CAYSCH010000117.1 coordinate 18,740, forward strand.
TTGGAAAGAATTTTCGAGACGGTGTCCAGCGACTCAGCAGACGATCGCGCTCGCTGGCGCGAAACGATGATAGCCGCACGGGCTTGCCCGGCGCTCGGCTTTGTGCCCATGGGACGAGTGTGCTTCCCGGAATCACACATTTCGCCTTCCGGAAAGGCTTGCCAGAGATGATCCTGAAATTCCGATGCGAAACCCTGTGCCTGACAGCCATCCTGGCCTGGGCATCTTTGCTGGCTGTGGCCGCCGAACCCGCCCGGATCACCTCGCCGAAAGAGCAGTTTGGGCATCAACTGGGCGACGACTACTTTCTGGCCAACTACCAGCAGCTCCTGGCGTTTTGGCGGAAGCTGGATCAGGAGTCGGAGCGATTGAAGTTGGAGGTCATCGGCCAGTCGGAAGAAGGCCGCGAGATGGTCATGGCGATCCTCACCGCACCGAACAACCACCAGAAGCTCGACCGTTACCGGGAGATCTCCCGCCGGCTCGCACTCGCCGAGGGGCTGACCGAGAAGCAGGCCGGTAAGTTGGCCGTCGAGGGAAAAGTGGTGGTCTGGATCGACGGAGGTCTGCACGGCACGGAGGTCCTCGGTGCTCAGCAATTGATGGAGACCGTCTACCAGATCGTCAGCCGTAACGACGCCGAGATGCAGCGATTCTTGCGCGACGTGATCGTTCTCTGCTGCTGCCCGAATCCCGACGGGCTCGACCTGGTGTCGGACTGGTACATGCGCCAGGCGGACCCAAAGAAGCGCTCGACCAGCAACCTGCCCACACTCTACCAGAAGTACATCGGCCACGATAACAACCGCGACTTCATGATGATTACGCAGAAGGAAACGGAGGCCGTCTGCCGCGTCTTCTTCGAACAGTGGTTCCCCCAGATCATCTACAACCATCACCAGTCCGGCCCCGCCGGAACGGTGATGTTCGCCCCGCCGTTTCGCGATCCCTTCAATCACAACCTCGATCCGCTCGTCCCGCTGGGGATCGATCTGGTGGGAGCGGCCATGCACAGCCGGTTTGCCGCGGAAGGCAAGCCGGGAGTCACGATGCGCAAAGGGGCCAATTACTCCGCCTGGTGGAACGGCGGACTTCGCACGGCTCCCTATTTCCACAACATGATCGGACTGCTCACAGAGACGGCGGGACATCCGACTCCCATGGAGATTCCGCTGCAGATTGGGAAACAGCTCCCCTCGGCGGATCTTCCCTTTCCCATCTCGCCGCAGAAGAAGTGGCACTTCCGCCAGTCCGTCGAGTACTCGCTGACGGCCAATTGGGCCGTTCTCGACGTTGCCTCCCGTCATCGCGAGCAGTTCCTGATGAACGCCTACCGCATGGGCAAAAACTCGATCGATCGCGGCAACCGCGACCACTGGACCATGCGCCCGGCCCGGATCGAAGCGGCAGAACGCGCGGCGGCCAAGGCCGAAGCGGAGGCGGCCGAAAAGGCAAAACAGCTCGCCGCCGAGAAGACGCGGCAACAGGCCACCGAAACGGCCGCGAAACAATCTCCTGGCAAAACCCAGCAGTCATCCGAAAAGGGCCCCAAACCGGCGGCTGAAACAGCGACAAAACACGCATCCGAAAAGAAACCGAACGAGAAGCCGGCTGCCGAGCAGCCTGAAGCGGAGCCGAAACCCGAGCAAAAGCCGGATATCTTCGCTCAGGTCCTGCGCGATCCGGCCTATCGCGACCCGCGCGGCTACATCCTGCCTTCCGATCAGCCCGATTTCCCGACGGCCACCAAGTTCGTCAACGCCCTGATCAAGTCCGGGGTCGCCGTCCAGCGAATGACCGGCCGCGGCGAAGTGGCCGGCAAGAGCTACCCGGAAGGCTCCTACGTCGTGCAGACGGCCCAGGCCTTCCGCCCATACATTCTCGACCTGTTTGAACCTCAGGATCACCCCGACGACTTTCCTTGTCCTGGTGGACCGCCAACGGCCCCCTACGACCACGCGGGCTGGACACTGGCCTGCCAGATGGGCGTGGTCTTCGACCGGGTGCTGGAAGGGTTTTCCGGCCCCTTCGAAACAATCGAAGGGCTGGCCAAACCGCCCCAAGGTGCCGTGCCTGAGCCCGACTCGTCAACCGGCTACCTGCTCGACCGGGCCGTCAACGATTCGTTCGTCGCCGTCAACCGGCTGCTCGATACGAAACGGCCCGTTCAGTGCTTGCGGCAATCGGTCGAAATCGAGGGCAGGACCTTTCCCGCCGGCACGTGGCACATTTCCAATGGCCGGGAAGTGCTTCCCGTCCTTGAGCAAGCGGCCGAAGACTTGGGGCTCGACTTCACCCCCGTCCCCGAACCGTTCCACACAGAACTCGCGGACGTGAGCCCTCGGCGGATTGCCCTCTTGGATCGCTACGGAGGTTCCCTCGACACGGGCTGGATGCGCTGGGTACTGGAACAGTTCGAGTTCAACATCCAGGTCATCTTCCCGCCGGATCTCGACAAGGGGAGCCTCAAGGATCGCTTCGACGTGCTGATCCTCGTCAGCGGTATGGTGCCGGAGACGCTCCGTCGCGGCCTCAAGCCGCCCGACGAGAAGTCCATCCCGAAAAAGTACCGCGGCCGTTCGGGAAGCATCACTGCCGACAAGACCCTGCCGCAACTGAAGGCCTTCCTGGAGGCCGGGGGCACGATCGCGACGATCGGCAGCTCGACGTCGCTCGCCCGTCACCTGGAGGTTCCGCTGCGAAATGCCCTGACAGAAATGGGCGAAGACGGTCGGCCCAGACCGCTCGGGCCCGAAGAATTCTTTGTTCCCGGCTCGCTGCTTCGGGTGCGCCTTGACAAGGCAAACCCGCTCTCCGCAGGCATGCCGGAGCATGTGGATATCTTCTTCCGAAAAAGCCCCGCCTTCGATCTTGCGCCCGAGGCCGTCCTCCAAGGGGTCCGTCCCGTCGCCTGGTTCGACACGGATGCTCCCTTGCGCAGCGGCTGGGCCTGGGGACAGTCGCACCTGAGCGATGCCGTCGCCGTTGCCGAGGTCCCCATGGGAAAGGGCACCTTGATCCTATGCGGCCCGGAAATCACCCTGCGGGCCCAGGCCCATGGCACGTTCAAACTCCTCTTCAACGCGATCTACCACACCCGCTGAGGAAGACGTGGCCCCTCGGATGATCGAACACTCAGGGTCGGAGTGTTTCCTCATCGGCGTGGATGCGAAGACTGGCAAAATCGCCTGGCAGATACCTCGCAAGACCAGCCTTGTCTCTTTCTGCACGCCCAAGGTCTATCGGCCCCAGTCCGGGCCGGTGCAGGTGATCTTCGCCTCGACAGGGCACGGCGTGGCGAGCGTTGATCCCAAGTCGGGAAAGATCTTCTGGGAGCTGCCTTGTGATTTTACCCTGAAGCCTTGTGCCACGCCGGTCATTGCCGAGGGTGTGGTGTTCGTGACCACCGGCAAAGGTTCGATGGGCGTGGAGACCGTGGCCGTGCGGTTGCCCGATGTGACCAGTGACGAGAAACCGGAAATCCTCTACCGCGCGGCGGTACGTTTGCCCTATGTGCCCACGCCCCTGGCCTTCGACGGGAAGTTCCTTCTCTGGACCGACGCGGGCTTCATCACCTGCATCGAGGCAACGTCCGGCAAGGAACTCTGGAGCGGCAAGGTGCCTGGGAAGTTCTTCTCGTCGCCTCTGCTGGTCGACAACCGGGTCTACAACACCAGCCTGAACGGCCAGATGACCGTGCTGGCCGGCGACCGGTTCGAGATCCTCGCCCAGCATGATCTCCCCGAAGGCACCCATGCCACCCCGGCCGTGATCGGCAACCGGATGTACGTTCGGACCTACGGAAAACTGATCGCACTTCAACCGAATCAGGATGCTCAGTAGGGCCGGCAGCCGGCGGCAGCCTGGCCGATCGGAAACAAGACCCCAACGGAGCGGCACGAATTTGCTCTTGGTCTTTCCGGGGGTATTCGCGGCCTTGATCGTTCTGTACTACTATCCTCAAAGATCGTGAAGTTTTTCACAAAGACTCGCGCGTTATCGGGAGCAGGCTGTTTTCAGTTCGAGCGGTAGCTCGTATTGGTTGGCGGCCCTGCCGCCCTGTCAACCTGCCATGGAGTTCGGTAGTGATCCGTTGGCTGTTGCATGAAGCACCGCGGGCAGGGTAGATTGAGCCGCTACGCCTGCTTCCGACCTTCAACCTCAGCGAGGATTTCCCCCCATGGCGGATCCGAATGCCGTATTCACCTGGCTGGACTGGGCGGTCCTGATGGGCTATTTCGTCGGCATTACCGCCTTCGGCCTTTGGGTCTCGCGCAAAATCGCCTCCAGCGGCGGCTACTTCCTGGGCGACCGCAAGTTGCCGTGGTGGGTGATGATGGGTCAGGCGTTCGGGACCGGCACCCATGCTGAGAATCCCGTCGCCCAGGCCGGGGCGACCTTCGATAAGGGATTTGCCACGATCTGGTACCAGTGGAAGAACATGCTCATCACGCCCTTCTACTGGCTGATGGCCCCCTGGTACCGCCGCTGCGAGTGCACGACCATCGGCGAACTGGTCAGCGACCGATATGGCCGCGGCTTGGGGTTCATCTACACCGTTTTCGCCATGTTCTATTTCGTCTTCAGCCAGGGGGCAATGCTCAAGGGAGCGGGCAAGGTCGTCTCCGTCGCCACCGGGGGAGAAATAATCTCGCCCAACTGCGTCGTCATGGCCATGACGGTTGCCTTCCTGCTGT
>CAYSCH010000118.1:0-23360 GCA_964429355.1 uncultured Planctomycetaceae bacterium
CCTTATCGGCATTCACCTCTGGAGGGCTTGAGCTAATGTAGCGCTGTCATACTAAGCATCAAACTGCCGACGATTGGCATTGGCAGTGGAAGCCCGACCAGCGAGGGAGTTCGACCGTTCGTGCCCACGGGATCGCGAGAATGCCATTGAGTTTTCTGACCGGCACAACCGATACAATCGATACACTTTGATATGGGGGGCCAATCAAATGAGATCGATCTTGATCGTCCTGTTACTGACTGCGCCGGCATGTTCGCAGGAATTCTTCGCCTTCGGCGAGGCCCTGTGCTGGCGACCCTGGAGCGGCGATTTCAGAAACGCCTTCGATTCGAGTTTGCCTGTCAACCACGACTGGGAGGCAGGGGCGCGTGGTGGCATAGCCATCCAGCACCCGTCGGGCTGGAAGGGTTCATGGACCTACACCTGGCTCGCAGCTGAAGACACCGCTACCGCGGCCAACGGGGGCGAGGTCGGCGGGCCAATTTCCTATGGCGACCTCGACTATCAAGTCCACGACTTCGACCTGGCCCGCGTCATCTACCTCACCCAGAATTGCCAGTTGGAACCGTTTGTCGGGTTCCGCTGGAGCCGGATCGACTATTCGCTCCGCGATCTTGACGGCTCGTCGGCACTGTCCATGAACTCGAACACCGATTCCTACGGTGTCCGGTTGGGAAGCAAGGGCCGCTTGTCCCTCACGGAGCAACTCAGTCTGTTCGGGCAGGGGGCCTTCTCCGGCCTGCTGTCCACCACGGAGAATAACGGACTTGACACCAACGGCACGTGGGATGCGACCGACGATCACGAGAATCACGCCGCCGATGCGGCTGCGGGCGTTGCCTGGGAATTCGGCCTTCTGGAAGTAGCAGCGGGTTATGAATGGAACTGGTGGGCAAACAGCGTCCAACGCCGCAATTCCACCTCGCACCCCGACTACGACGACCTCCTGCTCGAAGGGGCCTTCCTGAGAGTCAGCGGTCGTTATTGACGCACCCCTGCTACGGTAAAAACGCACGCACGAGCCCCTCGGCCTTGTGCCAGGTCTCTTCGTATTCAGCCTCCGGACTCGACTGGGCGACGATTCCGCCCCCCACGGGGGCTTGCCACCAGCCGCGTCCGGCCGTGATCGTGCGGATGAGGATACTCAGATCCATGGAACCATCAAAGCCGAGGTAACCAAGGCTGCCGCAGTAAGGGCCACGGGCGGTAGGCTCCAACTCGGCAATGATCTCCATGGCCCGAATCTTGGGAGCGCCTGTGACGGAACCGCCAGGGAAGGTTGCCCGCACCAGATCGATGCAGCTCTTGCCGTCCCGGAGGCGTCCCTCGATTGCTGAAACGAGGTGGCATACGTACTGGTATCGTTCGAGCGAGCAGAGTTCGGTAACCTGTACCCTGTCGGCCCGGCACACTTTGGAGAGGTCGTTGCGCAATAGGTCGACAATCATCACGTTCTCAGCTCGATCCTTCTCACTGGCCTGTAGACACGCCATCTGCCGGTTGTCAGCGGTCGGCTGATCGGCTCGCTGGCATGTTCCCTTGATCGGCCGGGTTTCCACGCAGCCGTCGACAACCTGCAGGAATCGTTCCGGCGAGGCGCTCAGGATTTGAAACTCGCCCAGATCAAAATAGCCCCCGAAAGGAGCCGGGTTCCGTTCCCGGAGGCGGTGATAGATGGCAACCGAATCGTCCACGGCCGGATAGAGCATTCGCTGGGACACGTTCACCTGGAAGGTGTCGCCGGCGTAGATGTAGTCGATCGCCTTCTGCACTGCGGCCAGGTACCCGTTGCGTGAGAAGTTGCTCGTCAGGCGGGGTAGATGTTCCGTCGGGAACTGAGTGGCAAGCCCTGCAGCCTGGACGACACCCCTCGAGAGCAATCCTGCGGCACGCGCCGCAATACGCATTTCACCCAGTGCGCAGCTTTTGAACCATTCAAGCCGCTTTCTCGCCCGGCCGATTCTCGCCGCCGAGTCCCTCTCGGGTAGACCGCTGGAAATAATCCATGTGCGGTCATCCTGGTGATCGAAGGCGATAACCACGTCGTAAAGTCCGACCGCCAGCACCGGCACACCGAACTCATCCAAACGTGGGCATGGAATCCTCTCCAATTGTCGGCCCAATTCATATCCAAGAATGCCGGCCGCTCCCCCTTGAAAGGGCGGCAACCCGGGGAGTGTTCGCACGTCAAAACAGGGCAGTGCCGCTTCGAGAGTGCCAAGTGCATCCTGTTCACTGGCGAATTCCAGGTAGGCGAACGGGTCGGCCGCGATGAAGGAATGGCGTCCGAGTCTCGGATGACGCATCGCGCTGTCGAGAAACAGGCAGTGGGGCAGGCCAGACAGTCGCGAGAAGACCGTTGCCGATGCTGGTGCGTCAGCCAGTTCTTCAAAGAGTGGCTCGATCGCTGGCCGCCTCACTCCTTCAACTCCGCGGAAGAACTGTCTGTTTCGTCTTCCTGAAAATACTGGCGAGCCTCGTCGCACTCACCGTCGCGCAAGCGAGCCAGACGCAAAGCTCGGCGTTCCAGACGCGTCAGTTCGCGACGCGTGAGCACTCCCCAATGCAGGGCTTCGTCCTGCCGATAGGTCTTTCCAAGCGTCAAGGCGGCCATTGCCTTGGCCATTTCGTAGCCGAGATAGAAGGCCTGGCCGACGTCGAAAGTGCGATCCGTGTTCGACAGGATTTGATCGAACAGGTCATAGGGATCGTCGCTTTCAAGGTGTTTCCCGTCACTGACGGCGTGCAACCGGCCCCCCTCGGCGTAGAGGCGGGGGGACGGATCCTTGAGCACTTCGGCCAAACGGTCAAGCTCCTCGGGGCCAAACTCAAGCACCGCTCCGTCGCGGAGCAGCAAGAGTCCCGGCTCGAGCCGACCGGCCGGCGATCTGCAGGCTGCCACGTGGTGGCTCACTTGTCGTGCAAGATGGCATTCCAGGACGGCCGTCCGAGTCCAGTTCGAGTTCTGGCTTACGACCAGCGAACCAACGCGAAGCTCCTGGCACATGCCAACCAGCACAACGTGGAGACTCGCCGAATCGACGGCCGTCGTTTCAGTAACCGGCTCAAGAGACATTACCATCGGCAACTGAGGCCATTCCCGCCGGATTTCGCAGTACCGGGCCAGAGTGTCGACAAGCCCCAAGCCGATCGGCTCCAACCCTGGATCGACACGGAATCCAACACCCTGCCGACCTACCCTGTCGGCCGCACGACTGAGGTCATCACGCGACATGCCGCTTGCTTGGAGGACGATCTCGCAGCCGAGTCCTATGGCAGCGTCTTGCTGATGGAGGTCGGCGGGGAAGACCAGGCTGACACCGCGTGGAACCGCGTTGAGGAGGTCCAGCGGGGCGACATCGGCGAGGGCCACGCGCAGACCTTCTTCTCCTAACTCTTCGACAACCATCGCAAGACCGGGCCACGGACGGCCGGATCCAGCCAAGAGGATCGTGTCAGCTCCGTCCTTGGCCAAGGCCTCCGCCCGGGCAAGAATTTCGTTGTGGGACAGTTCGTCTGCCGATGGAATTCTCGCGATGATTTCGATATCCCAGTTGCCATAGTCGGACGGTTCGGTCGTACGACCGTAGAACCCCGGGAGTTCCCGGAGGTCGTAAGGCCCCCGCTGAACCGGCACTTTGGCAACCTCCTCGACCACCGACAGGTCGCCCCTGCAATGCCCCGGTACAATGACGGCTGCGATTCCCTCAGGAACCTCAAGATGACGGGCCAGCCAGCGAGGAGTGATCAAGGCGGCGATCGTGATCGGCATGACGGCCACGGAGAAGTCGAAACCGACCGCAGGGGCAATCGCCGCAAGGATTCGGCGGAGAGGTTGTTCCGCAAGTCGGCCGGTTACGAAGAGGTAGTGCGGCATAGACAGAGGTTGGAGGCTGGAGGCCAAAGACCGTGGGTGAAGGCCTGCTGACAGAAGGCAAGCAACGTCTCGTTGATCATTTCGGATTCACTCCCGTCTGCCCTCCAGTCTCCGAACTGACCCGGAATCCACCGTTGACTTGAATGACTTGCCCCGAGATGAACTCGGACTGCGGCGAGACGAGAAATCGAGCGACCCGCGCCACGTCTTCAGGAGTTCCCCAGCGGTCGGCAAGGCTTTCCCGTCTGGCCCGGCCATGCCAGTAGTCGGAAGCCTGCTCGCCCCAGGCGGTCTGGATCCAGCCGAGAGCCATGCAGTTGACGCGAACTGCGGGTGCAAGACTCTGGGCAAGACTTCGGGTGAAGGCCATGACGGCTCCCTTGCTGGCCGCGAACAACTCGGCCGTGTCGCCCGACATACCCCGTTCGGCACCGTCCCAGCCAATGTTCAGGATGACCCCTGCCCCACGATCGGCCATTCTCTTTCCTGCGCCTCGGCTCAGCCGGATGGCGGCGCGGGTATCGACTTGCCAGAGAGCGTCCAGTTTGCGTTCGAAACTCCAATCAGGCCGATCGCCGGTCAGGATGTCGACACCGGCATTGTTGATCCAGATATCGACGTGACCCTTCCACTGCCAGGTCTGGTCAAGGAGGCTGTCTTGAGCGGTATCGGCGCTGAGGTCGGCAATGATCGTTTCCACTTCAACACCCTCGACACCCACCGCCTCCGCTGTTTGCTGGGCGGCATGCCTGTCGTGGCCGGCGTGAACAACGACCCTAGCCCCTGCGGCTGCCAGTTCGACAGCGATTGCCCGGCCGATTCCGCGAGAGGAACCGGTCACCACTGCGACGCGATCGGATAGGTCACACGAAGGAGTAGAGGGCATGGACGCAAGCAGTCACATCGGAACCGGGCGAGCGGAACAACGCACAGGGCGATGTTGCCTGTTGGTGCCTCTTTTCGCCGGCGCAATAAGCAGGACTCTGGACTGGAACACAGACAGGCCAAGCGAGAGCTACGGGGCAATCTCGTCGCGAACGCCCGGAACCTCGTCCCCTACCTGCCTTTCCGGCGACCTCGCGGGCTGAGGTAGTATCCCTTTTGTATCCGGCGCGAGCCGCACTGGCAACTGGGGATTCTACAGATACACCCGCAATGATCACCAGCAAGATCATTCGATGAGTTCTGGAACCCATCTCCCAACAGTTCCACCTCAGTGGCCGAAACTGACACCCCAGCTCACACCTGGCCGCGGTGGGGGATAGTGATGATGGCGGTAGTAATAGGGAGGCGGATAGTGGTAGACCGGGGGTCCGTAGACCTCGTGGACAACCACAGGCGATGATTCCCGCACGACAACCGTTTCCGGCTGACGAACAGGAGGCGGTTCCTGCATCGCCGCCACGACTCTACTGCTGACACGCTGCTGGTTGAGGTAGATCAGATCCTGGGTGTTTGGCGGCTGAATCATGCCGTTTGCCCGAATGTGATTCACAATCAGCTCTTCCTGGACACCGCTCTGAGACATCATCACGACATCTTCAATCGAGACGGCTCCGGCACGAATTTGACGGCCGAGCTGGGCCTCGATCTGAGCCCGGTTTCGAGCTTCGATCTCGTCAATCTCGTTTCCGACCACTGCCCCTGTCAGGGCTCCCACACCAGCTCCGATAACCGCTCCCGCTCCCGCATTACCGGAGGCATCGCCGATCAGAGCCCCAGTTCCCGCACCGAGCAAACCACCCAGGAGAGCACCTTGATCCGCACGGTCAGGCGAGGCGCAACCTGTCACGGCAAGCAGGAACAGCGGCACTGCCCAGAAAAATCGAGCGATGGGCTGGCTCATTTGGGGGGCTCCGACCGTGTGGGTTGCATCGTAAGGGGTAGTTCTTCGACCAATATCGGCGTGCATTGTGTGCGAAGATGAGCCCGGGAGCGTACCCAAGTATTGGGGATGACGTCAAGTCAAACTGGGCAACTGGGGAAAGTTCATTCCGGGCCTCGTCAATCGTCTGGCGCAAGACCGGCGGAGCCATTTATGTCACCGGAAGCTGTCATTACAGGCTTGCTGTTGGGACAAGAGGACAATAGAATGAGCTTCAAGATGGGATTTGCGGCCGCTTGCAGCCAAAACTGCTAAAGTGCCACCGTGGCTAGGAGGATTTCGTCCCAATCCACGGTCAACTTCAGACAGAGCCAAGCCGCGACCACCTTCGGGTGCCTGTCGCGGCTTTTTTGTTGTCTGAGACCGAGTGAACCGCGTTGGCCCGTCCGTTGCGTTGTTCCATACGACACAAGGATCCTTCCTTACTGGAATTTGCCATGACCGACCGACCGCGTCTGCCCGACCCCAATGGCCCCAAGCTGGCCGATTCAACCCTGGCTGTCCACGCCGGTGAAGACCGACTGAAAGTGGGCAACGCCATGACCGACGCTATCTTCTGCTCGGCGACCTACACCTTTCCCAACACGCAGGCAGCCATCGATTATGTGGCCGAGAAGCAGCCTCGCGAAGAATACGGGCGGTACGGCAATCCCACCGAACGCGTGGCAGAGAGAAAGCTGGCGGCCCTGGAGGGCGGTGAGGCGGCGATTCTCTATTCGACAGGCATGTCCGCAATTGCCAGTCTGTTGATGGCATTGCTGCAATCGGGCGACGAGGTGATTCTGTTCGACGAGTGCTATCATCGAACCCGTGAACTGTGCAAGAAGCACTTGGGCAAGTTCGGTGTGGTCACGCACCAGATCCCCGCTTGCGACTACGATCGGATGGAGGCGGCAATCAACAAGAAAACCCGCCTCTTGATCAGCGAGTCGCCGACGAACCCGCATTTGAGCGTCGTGGATCTGGAGCGTTTTGCCGCCCTCGGCAAGAAACACAATGTGCTCACCATGATCGATGCCACACTGGCCACGCCCTACAACGTCAAGCCGCTCGAATATGGAGTGGACTACGTCGTCCATTCGTGCACGAAGTACCTGGCCGGTCACAATGACCTTCTTGCCGGCGCGGTGATTGCCTCCGACGCAGCTCTTGAACCAGTTCGCAATCTCCGCGGCGCCACGGGGATGTGCATTGGCCCCCATGAGGTTTATCTTCTGCTTCGAGGGGTCAAGACCTTCGAACTTCGCATGCAGCGACACAATGAGAATGGCCTGCGGATCGCCCAGTTCCTTGAGGGCCATCCGCGGATCGAGAAGGTCTATTATCCGGGGCTGGAGAGCCATCGCGACTATGCTGTGGCCAAGCGAACTATGCGAGGCTTCGGGGGTCTGGTCACGTTTCTGGTCAAGGATGCAGATCACGCCGCGACGGCTGCCGTGGTCGATGCTACCACACTTCCACGCATCGGCCCGAGCCTGGGCGGTGTCGAGTCGCTCATCGAGCAGCCCATTGTGATGAGCTACCACAGCTTCACCAAGGAACAACGCGAGGCCGTGGGGATTCCCGACAACATGATCCGCCTGGCCTGCGGCATCGAGAACCCCGAGGATCTGATCGCGGATCTCAAGCAGGCTCTCGAGCGATAGAGGCGGCTGTTCGGATGGCACGCCCGGAAAACTCCAGCGATGGGTGTGACAAGGAAGAATGCGACATCGCCGGCCCGTTCAGGACGTACCGCTCCAAAACACATGCCGGCTTCGAGAGGGATGGGAGATGAACTTCCGAACTCGTGCGATTCACGTTGGAAACGAGCGAGATCCACAGACCGGCGCTGTTGTCAGGCCGATCCATCTGGCGGCAACCTACGTCCAACCGGGGGCTGGCCAATGGGGCGAATTTGACTACTCCCGCAGCGGAAATCCGACCCGGAAGGCGTTGGAGACGACTCTCGCGTCGCTCGAGGGCGGGTGCGGCGCATTGGCCTACGCTTCGGGAATGGCGGCCATTCATGGGGCGACTATGCTTTTCGCCTCGGGTGATCATGTGCTGGCGGGCACCGACGTCTACGGTGGCACCTATCGCCTGCTGCACAAGGTGGTCAATCGTGCAGGGATTCAAGTCTCGCTCGCCCCGGCAACAGACCTGAAGGCCTTTCGGGCTGCGATCCGACCGGAGACGAAACTCGTTTGGATCGAGAGCCCGGGCAATCCGCTCCTGTCGATCATTGATATTACCGCCTGTGCTGAGATTGCCCACCAGCGCGGGGCGTTGCTGGGGGTCGACAACACCTTTGCGACGCCGGTCCTGACTCGCCCATTGGAACTTGGGGCCGACATTGTGATGCATTCGGCGACAAAGTATCTCGGCGGGCACAGTGACTTATTGGGCGGAGCCCTGGTCGTGAAGGATCAAGACCTTTACGACCGTCTCTATTTCATCCAGAACGCGACGGGAGCCGTCATGGGGCCCTTGGAATCGTTTCTTTGCTCCCGTGGGATCAAGACACTGGATCTTCGAGTGCGCGAGCAATGTCGTACTGCCCAGCGGCTGGCGGAATGGCTGGATGCCGACGATCGTGTCGCTGGTGTACTTTACCCGGGGCTCCCCACACATCCGGGTCATGAGGTTGCCGCCAGGCAAATGGACGGGGCCTTTGGCGCCATGCTCAGCTTCGAGGTTGCCGGCGACTACGCCACGGCCAAGCGAGTGGCCGAGTCGACCAGACTGTTTCAGCTTGCCGTCAGCCTGGGAGCCGTCGAGTCGCTGATCGAGCAGCCGGCGTCGATGTCGCACGCCAGCTACGATCGCACGGACCGCCTTGCCCACGGGATCGCGGATGGACTGATCCGGCTGTCCGTGGGGCTCGAGGATTTCGGCGACCTGCAGCAAGATCTGAATCAGGCACTGACGCCGGCCGCAGCCAACACCGCGTGACGGCAAGCCGTAGGCAAGAGCGTTTGTGGCGCGATACGCGATTACAGCTCCTGGTATCCCTTTCCTGTCTTCTGCTCGACGAGCTTCTCGGCGTGGACCGCTGCAGCCTCTGTGTCCGCGAAAGTCTTTGTATTGGTCTGTCCGTCGGTGCCGATCCGGCCATAGCGGACTGTGACCTCGGAACCGTCGACGGTGATCTCCCAGAACTTGTTCGACTTGCCGTCACTGAATTCAAACATCCGAGTTTCTGCCGCGGTTCTCTTCTTGCCCACGGATGTCGCCCGCTTCTCGGATGCCCGGCTGCCGTCTGCATTCGGCTTCCGGCCAGGTGCCGCAAGCTTGCAGACGCGGACGAAGGACGGGAAACGAGGCACGCCGCCGTCGGACAATTCCTGGTAGCGGAAGGTGATCGTGCTGCCGACGGGCGGAGGATCGTTGCGCTGGGCATCTGAGAAACCGGTACCGACGGAGAACTCTGTGCCATCTTTCAGTTGGACGAGAAGGGCACCCAACCGTCCCTTGTGCTTGCCCTTTCCACCCTGGTGGTCCAGTACGGTTGCCTCGGCATCGTGGAACGTTTTCACTTTCAACAGCGTTGGGGAGCGTCCCGCGGCGTAGGCCGATCCTGGCTCGCGAAGCATCAGTCCTTCGCCACCCAGAGATTCGATTCGGGCCAGCTCGTTCTTGAGGTGCTCGAGCCCTTTGCAGACCTGGTGTTCGACAATTTCCACGTAGGGCGACTTCTTCGGAACAACCGAGTCTTTCAAAAATTCGAGACGAGTTTCGAAATCGCCTTTCACCCCTGGGGCGTCGAACAGAAGGAAACGGATCTGCTTCCAGTGATCGCTCTTGTCTTGCCGCCGGACAATGCTGACCGTCTTCTGAAAACTCTTGCGATCCATCCAGAGCTCGCCGTCCAGAGGTACCTTGGGAAGGCCGCTGAGGAACCAGTCAGGCGCGTGATAGACGTTCCCCAGGCGGGAGAGGAGTTGGCTGCCGTCCCAATAAGCGCGAACTCCGTCGAGCTTCTCGCTCATCCACCAAGCGGAAAGATCGGTGGCGTTGTCCCAGGTCTCGGCCAGCAGAAGCGGCGGCCCGGCCTTCTCCACCTTACTTGCCCGCATGGGCGGCAGGGCGACGCCCACACGCTCTTTCTCCGCCGCCTCACCCCGGAGCTTGCGGATGTGCTTGCAGGTCCGCTGCTCGATAGCCAACGACTGGTTTCGCCAGGCCGGGCATGAACAGGAATAGACACCGCCAACGTTCTTGATCAGGTACGGCTTGGCTGCCGAGCCCTTCATTTCGAAGGTCTCGCCGTCTTCGAGGTCGGGCATGGAAAGTCCTTTCATGGCTTTGCGCCGGGTGGCAAGCGAATACTCTGGGCACCGCCAATCATGCGGTCCGCCGTCACACGACGATGACTACCAAGATGCATGGACCGCAATTATGCCGTTCTCGGCAGAAGATTCAAAGGGTACTCCGTTTTCGTGGGTGAGGCTATACTGGTAGAACTTTTTGAGGGGACGAACGTGAAGGAGTCGCATTCATTTCAGGGGACCGTGGAAAAAGGCTACAAACCGGTCGACGGCAAATTTGACTGGATGGTGCGGACGTATTTTGTGCCAGCTGGACCTGCGAGATGACTCAGATCAAGACCATAGATCCTTCGTCCGCCGCCGAACGGCCTGGCTCGACAGCTTCGTCTCCACTTGGGTCTCCCCCTCGTCCTCGCCACCAAATGGGGAGGTGACCGTCTCGCGAAAGTGAGAGCGGATGCTCTTGGGCAAGAACCGTGTCACCTGGGCATAGCCGTAGGCGTCGCTCGTACGCCCGGGCGAGTAGTAGTAGCGCAGCGGACAGGTGACGTAGAGCCAGTTCTTCGCCCGTGTGAGAGCCACGTAGAGAAGCCGCCGCTCTTCTTCGATCTCCTCGGGCGAACCGGTCGCCATGTCCGACGGGATGTTTCCGTCGGCCGCATGAATCACATACACGGCGTCCCACTCCAGTCCCTTCGCCGAATGTATCGTACTGAGAACCAGGTAGTCGTCGTCTAGCAGGGGTGGGCCGGCGAGGTCCTGGGTTGAACTGGGCGGGTCGAGGGTCAACTCGGCCAGCATCGTCTGCCGGTCACGGTACCGCGACGCAATCTGCTCCACCTGTTCGAGATCGCGATTTCGCGGTACGGGATTGTCGTACTTCTCCAGGAGAATTGGGGCGTAGAAGCGGCGTGCCAGGTTAACTTGGGTGGGAAGATCCAAACTGCGATCGCCCAGTTTGTCGAGCATTTCGATCAGCTTTGGCCAGTGTTTGGCCGCCGCGGCAGGCGGATTCCAGTCGCGCCAGGGGGTGAGGCTGCCGCCGGAGCCCACGAGCATCTCCATCAATTCCCTTGCCCGAGACGGACCGATGCCCGGCAGCAGAACGAGCAATCGGCTCCCCGAAACCACGTCGCGTGGATTCTCAGCCAGCCGCAGAAACGCCATCAGATCCTTGACGTGGGCCGTTTCGACAAACTTGAGCCCGCCGTACTTGTGGAAGGGGATGTTCCGGCGTGAGAGCTCGGCTTCGAGCATGATGCTGTGGTGAGAGGCACGAAACAGCACCGCCTGCCGCCGCAGGTCGGTCCCCGCCTCGCGATGCTCGAGGATCGTCCGGATCACGTACTCGGTCTGATCCTCTTCACTTTCGCAGGTAACAAGAGCCGGCTTCTCACCTTGGTCGCGGTCGGACCACAGGTCTTTCTTGTAACGTTCCTGGGCAAGTCCGATCACGGCGTTCGTGGCTGCCAGGATGGGCTGCGTGCTGCGGTAATTCTGTTCCAGCCGAATGACCGTCGTCTCCGGGAACTGCTTGGGAAAGTCCAGGATGTTCCGGACGGTAGCCGCCCGAAAGGCGTAGATCGACTGGGCGTCGTCGCCGACGACGGTCACCCCTTTGCCGCTCAGTGAGAGATTGCCAAGGATCGAAGCCTGAAGGGAATTCGTGTCCTGGTACTCGTCAACCAGCACGCAGTCGAAGCGGCTGCGGACGCGATCGCCCGCTTCTTCATCGCTGAGGAGGGCGTCCCAATAGAGGAGCAGGTCGTCGTAGTCCAGCACGCCGGCGGACTCCTTGCGATCCACGTAACCGTCGAACAGCTTCTTCAGTTCGTCTTCCCATTCCTGGCACCAGGGGAAGTACTGCTTGAGCACGGGGCCAAGCCGCTGCCGAGCGTTCACGCAACGGCTGTAGATGCTCATGCACGCCCCCTTCCTGGGGAAGCGTTTGTCGGTTTTTGCGAACCCTAAATCGGTGCGAACCACATTCAGAAGATCTTCCGAGTCGCTCCGATCGTGGATCGAGAACTCTGCGGGAAGCCCGATCGACTTGCCGTACTGCCTCAGCAACCGCGTCGAGATGGCGTGAAATGTCCCACCCCAGATCCCCGATCCCCGGAACCTGGTCGGACTTGCTCCGGCACCCTCCAGCTGAAGCAGCAACCCTTCCACTCTCCGCAACATTTCCGCCGCGGCACGGCGGGTGAACGTCAGTAGCAGGATCCGCCGCGGATCGGTACCGCGAGCGATCAGATGGGCGACCCGATGGACCAGCGTAGCCGTCTTGCCGGTCCCGGCTCCGGCGACGATCAGCAACGGACCGTCGCCATGGCAGACCGCTTCCCGCTGCTGGGGATTGAGCCCCGCGAGAATTTCGTCCTGGAAGGCAGGGTCCGTCACGGTAGAAGTAACGTCCAAGAGAGTAAAAACTGGCGGAAAACAGGCAAATTAATGCTCAGACGTATAGTACGACAATTCGGGGTCTAGTGGAAGTGGGCGGGATCTTACCTCGCCGGCTTTCGGCGAAAATGGGTGGTCTGGAGCCTCGAAGACAAGATCCCAGCCCACCAGAATCCCCCGTTGCAGTGGTAACCGGCCATCGACTGACCCACTGACCCGCCCCAAACTTGACAACGCCTTGGAAAGACCGGATGCTGATCGCATCCTGCCAACCTACTTCCCTCACCCCTTGCCGGACGCCCCGCCATGCCGTACCAGGCCACTCGTCGACAATTCCTCACCACAGCCGCGGCGACCGCCGTGGGATTGACGATCCTCCGCAGCAGCCGTTCGGCTTTCGCTTACGAGGCGAACGAAAAACTCAACGTCGCGCTCATTGGAGCCGGAGGCCGGGGGGCGGCGAACCTGCAGGGCGTCCAGGGCGAGAGCATCGTTGCCCTGTGCGACGTCGACCAGCGACGGGCCGCGGAGACATTTGCCAAGTATCCCAACGTCAAGAAGTATGCCGACTACCGCAGACTGCTCGACGAAATGGATAGCCAGCTCGATGCGGTCGTTGTCAGCACGCCCAACCACATCCACGTGCCCGCCAGCGTGACGGCCATGCGAATGGGCAAACACGCCTACTGCGAGAAGCCGCTCGCCCACTCCGTGCACGAGGCCCGCCAGGCGGCGAAGGTGGCAGCCGAAAACAAGGTGGCCACGCAGATGGGCACCCAGATTCATGCCAGCGACAACTATCGGCGGATCGTGGAATTGATTCGCGCCGGGGCGATCGGCGAGGTCAGCCAATGCCATTGTTGGCTCCGCGGCGGCGGCAGTGCGGCCGATCGGCCGGCAGACAGGCCGCCCGTTCCCGACGGTCTCCATTGGGACCTTTGGCTCGGTCCGGCACCCGAGCGTCCTTACCATCCCTGCTACGTTCCGCACGACTGGCACTACTGGTGGGATTTTGGCGGCGGCGAGTTCGGCAACATGGGATGCCACTACTTCGACCTGGCGTTCTGGGCGTTGGACCTCCATGCTCCCAATACCATCGAGGCCGAGGGGCCGCCACCCCATTTGGAAAGCACGCCGGCCTGGCAGCACGTCCGTTACCAATTCGGAGCCCGGGGCGACCAACCGCCGGTCTCGCTCACGTGGACCCATGGAGCCAAGAAAATGACCGTATTTGCCGACCACGAGTTTCCCGACTGGGCCTGGGGCGTCTTCGTCGGCACGGAAGGCATGCTCCTGGCCAGTTACGACAAATACCTGCTTTGGCCCGAGAAGAAGTTCACAGGATACAAACCGCCGGAACCGAATCTGCCGCCGTCGGTCGGTCATCATCGCGAGTGGATCGAGGCCTGCAAGACCGGCAGCCCCACCACGTGCAATTTCGACTACTCGGGGGCAGTCACCGAAGCCATGCTGCTCGGCAATATCGCCTACCGCATGGGCACAACCCTTCAGTGGGATTCGGAGGCGATGCAGTTCACGAACTGCCCAGAAGCCAACCATTTGCTCAAACGCGAATATCGCGAAGGCTGGACCGCCTGATTCGAAACATGCGGACAAGAGTGGAGACTGATCCAGTCTCAATCCTCCAAAGCCCCCAAGAAACAACGCACGCCGCACAGTCGGTCGCTGTGCGGCGTGTGAAAGGCTTCGTTTCTTGTGTCTCGGCCAATTGCAGTCTTACTTGATCGGGACCAGCCGCAGCGGGATGATCACCGTAGCTGCTTCAAAGAGGTTGCCACTGGGGGCCAACACAGCCGGCTCGTCGTAGGAGACCACGTGAACCTGGTTGATGCTTGCCGTCTTGTCGCCCGGGACGGTGGGGATGACCATTCGCGGCATGGCAGTCGGTTGATTCGTCGTTTCCGGACTGGGACTCTCAACCTTCGGGTCCACTTCGGGCATCAGAGTCCGTTGGCTGGAACCGGTTTCCACAGGTGCCCAATCCGACTGAAACGTCGTCTGGCTAGGAGACGAGTAACCAGGGTCCGCCGAACTGCTTTGAGTGTAGGTCGACGTTCCTGACGCACAGCTCGAACAGCCGGAACTGAGCGAGGGTGCGGCCATGCTGGCCCCGCCGCAGGGATCACAGGTGGATCCGCAGGGATCACAGGGGTTGCAGGAACTCGGCTGGTAGGTCGGCTGCATATAACTCACGGGAGTTGCGCCACCGTAGGGGACGGGCTGGTAGGTTGTGTACGCCTCGCGATGCAACCAAGGCAGCAACGACTTCTTCACGACCGGACGATACGACGTGACCGGACAGCCGGTGCACGGGTCAGCCGATGCAACCGGTTGATATTCGGTGCGCTCGATTCGAGAGTACCTCCAACGATACCTCACCTCGGGAACATAGCTCGCCTGCGACGCCGCACAGGGGTTACACGGATCGCAGGTCGGCATGTAGGCCGTGTACTGAGCCTGATAAGGGGGCGCGTAGGTCACTGGATCTGCTGGAGGGCTGAAACAATCAAACAGTCCCGCCAGGCAAGCACCGGGGACGAGCAAGGCCGCCATTACGGCCACTGCGGCAACAACGGATGTTTTCTTGAGTGACATTTTTCGACTCCGCAGGAAACGAACAGGACCGAATTCAACAGACTTCAGATCCGCCAACTTGTCAAGAAGCATCCCTGCTCGGACGAAACGTTTGGCCGTTTTTGGCTCTCGCCGGGGGTGTCGATTGCGTCACACTGTAACGGTTGTAGCAATTCTACAGGTTCAGGCAAGTTTGACGCCGCGCTCGCGCACTGGCACCGAGCGACCGTTTCATCGTATGAAAAGCTTAGGTTACGTTTTCCGCGCGGGCAGCCCCTGCAGAAAATGTCAAGAAACCTGGATCCCCCTGTGGCCACAGGTTCTACGAATTGCGATCCCTGCCGGTTCATCTCGCAGGAACGCACCTGCTGGGAGTGCTGGCGCAGAGGTTGTCTGTCAGGAAAGGCACGTCTTCTGCCGAGAAGCGGCTCCTGAAACGATCCTCAGGGCCGCGAACGTCGCGGCTCAGGCGCGTACATGTCAGCCTTTTGCAGTTGGAAGAGATCGATTACGTCGAAGCAGCGCGTCATGTCGATCGGCTTGTCATCGAAATTGTTGGTGCCCAATGAGAACTTGGCGCCCTTCGCCTTGGCGATACGGATGAACCGGTCATGGGGCAGGCCACCGGCGTTGATTTCCAGTGCGACGTTGTTCTTGATGGCTGCATCGATGATCGTTTCCATGCGCTGATCCGTCCAGAGTTGATCATAGAGATGCTCGACCGGCTTCGGAAGATAGGTAGGGTTTGCGAGAATCGTGATCGGCTCAGCCAGAACTCGAAGGTTGTGACGCATGTAGCGCTCCATCCACGCTTCCGGGTCGTCGATCGTGTAACCTTCGGAGATCCAGAGCTTGACCGGCTTGCTGTCATCCGTCGGCATGGGCATGATCATCGTGTCGGCCAGCACATAGTCAAGCCGATCGAGTAGTTCCTTCGAATGCTTCGTCATCCAATCGCGATCGTTCACCTGGAGACCGACAAGCGCTGGGCGGCCTTGCACGGAATCGAGGAGCTTTCGAAGCTGCTCGTCCGTTTCGATGGGCCATCCAACTCCCAGGTTGTCGAGCACGCCCACGTTCACGCCGGTGACCGCCTGCCGCCCGAGGGCCTTCTCCACGCTGAGTCCGCCACGAAGATGGACGTGAAAATCAATGATCGGAATGTCGGCGGCCGCAAACCGGTCCAGCAAGTTCTCCTTCACGCCATAACCTTCGTCCGACGCGCGTGGCAGCACGGTTGGGTCGGCATCGTCAGGTAACCGGCGTACGGCAATCTTGCGAAAGGCCACGCGGCTCCCGGCATCGTGCCCTTGAAGGGCGAAGGTACCGTGGGAGAGAACGCTCCCAGCCAGCCTCTCCGGCCGGATCGGTGCAACGGGCTCCATGTAGTCCACTGTCTGAATGTCGTTCACCCACACGCATACGCGTTTCGCTGCCACGCGGATCCGCACGGTGAACCACTGGCCGTCCGCCACCGAACTCTTGTAGATGTTGCGAACAGAATAGAGACTCCCGGTGCGTTTCAGTTCTTTGTACTTGCCGACCCCAACATAGCTGTTGTTGATTTGGACCTCGTAGCCTTTCTCCGGCCATCCCCTTTCCTGGTACTCCGTGTGGAAATAAATCCCCGAATTGCAGCCCTTCTCGGTTCGCACCTCGGCGACCAGTTCGAAGTTCTGGAAGTCGTGACTGCCGGCGGGACCCTCGTAGAACAGGTGACTCCGGTCCCCGCTGGCTACGAGGCAGCCCTCGTCGACCCGCCAGGTCTCGGCATGCTCCGAAGCCTTCCACCCTTGGAGCGACTTCCCATTGAACAGCGGAATCCACCCTTCCTCGCTTTCTTGCGCCGCTGGAGCCGCCGAGATCGCAAAAGCGATGAAGGCAACAGAAAGAGAAGTCCAACGGAGGAAAGACGCCCCGGTAAATACGGTTCGCATGGTATTGTTCGCTTTCTCAGCAGTGGCGTATGTCGGTCAACACCGCAGTAAGTGCATGGGATCGGGCATCCGCAATCGTTGTTTCGCAGCATTTGCGGCCGAAATTGACCGCATCGAGCTGCCCGGGAGGGCGATGGTCAGCGGCCATCCTGCCCTGCGAGACCACCATCCGCGTCCCGGTTCTCAAGCAACGCCGGATTGTGCCTGGTATCGCTCCAAGGTACCACGGGGGGAAGCGAAGTGCGAGCATTCAGAAAGCGGGGGGGTTGTTGTCACCCTGATGCCGCAAGTCACGTCCGCCATCTTTTTTGTGGCCTTCGCGGCGACTATCATTGAAGGATTCGTTTTTGGTTTCGATTGCGCCTTTGCAGGAGACAACTCGTGAGCAAGTCGACAGCAGCAGTTGCCGCTTTCCTGGCCATGGCGATGGCCGTCAGCGGTGTGTGGGCCGGTGAGTATCTCAGTGGTATCGAGTGGGCCGAACCGGCCATCATCGACCCGGGCGGACCCGATAAGGCCCCGTCCGATGCGGTCGTTCTTTTCGATGGGAAGGACCTCTCGGCCTGGGACGGAGGCGAGAGCTGGACCGTTGCCGACGGGGCAATCACCGCCGGGCCCGGCACCCTGCGGAGCAAAGGCGAGTTCGGCGACTGCCAAGTCCATATCGAATGGGCGTCGGCCACCGAGGTCAAGGGAGAGGGCCAGGGCCGCAGCAATAGCGGGGTGTTCCTTATGGG
Source organism: uncultured Planctomycetaceae bacterium (assembly GCA_964429355.1). Taxonomy (GTDB): domain Bacteria; phylum Planctomycetota; class Planctomycetia; order Pirellulales; family Thermoguttaceae; genus JAAYAY01. The sequence goes on from CAYSCH010000118.1 coordinate 17,682, forward strand.
CACTTACGAAGTCCAGGTTCTCGATTCCTATGAAAACAAGACCTACTTCGACGGCCAGTGTGGCGCCATCTACAAGCAGCATCCGCCGTTGGTGAACGCCTGCCGCAAGCCGGGCGAGTGGCAAACCTATGACATCATCTGGAAGTGCCCCAGGTTCGACGCCGAGGGCAAGCTTGTCAGCCCGGCATTCGTGACCGTCCTTCACAACGGCGTAGTCGTCCAGAACCACTTCGAACTGGAGGGCGATACCCCCTTCGATCGTCCGCCAGCCTACAAGGCCCATCCCGACAAGGGCCCCATCACGCTCCAGTACCACGGCAACCCGGTACGGTTCCGGAATATCTGGGTGCGCGAGTTGAAAGACGTGGAGCACAAGCGGGTCGACGAGCCAACGGTTGTCCAGCACTGACCCGTCTTGCGGCGGGTTTTCAGGACAGCCCCTCTGGACGATAGTCCCCGTCGAGCGAGATCCGCTCGTGCAACATTCGCAGCAGCCGGTCGACTGTCAGGCCGGCTGCTTTCGCCTCTTCACTCCGTCGCAAGCGATGCTGGAAGACCGCTCGGCTAACCTCGTACACGTCGCGTCGGCTGCTCTCGGTCCGTCCCCGCAGTAGAGCCCGGGCCTTGGCAGTGGATGTCAAGGCGACAAGGCCCTGAGGACTGACGCCCAGCCGGATCCACTTTTCCACAAAGTCGGGGGCCAGATCGTTGCCCGGCCGGGAGGCCCGGACCAAGGCCCAGGCGTAGCCGAGGACCTCGTCCGGCATTTCGACTCTCGCCACAGCATCCTGCCATTGGGAAAGCTTCTCGGCAGAAACCAACGCCTTTCGATCGCCACCTGCCATCCCGCCTGCTCGCCGCCCAATCTCCCATTCGTCGCTTCCGCCCGGATAGTCAAACGATAACTGCACAGCAAATCGATCCGTCACAGAAGCCTCCAACGCCATGGCCGTGTCATCCAGATCGGGGGCTACTGACGCAACCAGGAAGTAGGGTCTGGGAAGATCGTGAACGTTCCGCCCCGGTCCAAGCTGCTGGCTTCGCATCGCCTCGACCACAACCGCCAGGCACTTCGGCGGCGCCAGATGGAGGTCCTCGATATAGGCCACATTCGCAAACAGCGGCCCGGGCATGAACTCATACCTGTGTCGTCCACCTTCGGGGGCTTCGCGAAGCTGTTCGTCGCCCGTCAGGTCCAGCGGCGTCAAGTCGCCAGTGCAAGAAAAGGCCGAGAACGACAGGCCGCCAAGTTCCGCCAAGGTGGCAGCCAACGTTCTTTTCCCCAACCCGGGCTTACCTTCCAGCAGCAGATGGCCACGAGTAAGGAGGCCAACAAGCGCCAATTTCACGAGTTGTGCCGGCAGCACCAGTTTTTCTGCCAAGGCCTCGTGGAATTCATCGAAGAACTGGCGACACTCGGCGGCGGCTAGTTCGAGCTCGGGTCCTGCCATGGGAAGTACCTGCCCCTGCGGGTGGAGAAAAAATGTGGTCGAAGTTCCACTGCCCTCGTTCACTCGGACAGAGCCCCATCAGAACCGTGTCTCAAACGGAAGTCGTTTCCGAACAATCGTTTAAAGCCAAGTCACTGACGCCGGCAAACGCGGCGCCGTTCAACTAATGCTACACAACCGCACGGGAAGCGGGAATGATCTGCGCCGGCCGAGTTGAGCTTTCTTTTCCGCCCGGGAACCTTTCCGTTTCACGCTTGTATAACCTTGAGAGCCGGTCTCAGTCCCGTGCTTGCCCAAATGAACCGCCGTTGGTCCTCACTTGGGCAAACAGAGGATTCCGGAAGACAACCACAGTCCAACCGAACCCCACCGCGCATGATCGACGAACAGGCCACGATTCGAGCCGTTCTGACGGGCGACCGCGACCAGTATCGATCGATTGTCGAACGCTACGAGCGTCCAGTCTTCTGCCTGTTGCAGAACCTGCTCCCGGATCGGCACTTGTGCGAAGATCTGGCCCAGGAGGCATTCCTCGCCGCCTACAGAAACCTTCAGACCTACGATCCGGCGCGAGCGGCTTTCTTGACTTGGCTTCTCACGATTGCCCGCAATCTCTGCATCAACCAGCTCAAGTCCCGTCGTGTCCAGTCGGCCGATTCGTTGCCGGATCCGATCGACGACCATCGCCCCGAATCGCAGCTCGAACGCGATGAGTTGTGTGAGCGACTCGACGCTGCCCTGTGCAGCCTTCCAGTTGAGCAACGGACCGTGTTCGTCTTGGGATCGATCATGGAACTCCCCTACGACCAGATTGCCCGTATCGAAGGAGTCGAGCTTGGTACCGTCAAATCGCGAATGCATCGTGCCAGGAAGAAACTTGCCGAAATGATCGAAGAGCTCTCGGAGTTTTGAACATGCACGAACACAAAGACCTCCACGCATGGCTGGCCTCGCGGCGCAATGTCGATCCGCCCGCAGAATTCGCCGACCACGTCATGGACCGCATCGCCGCGGTCCCCTCGCATGTTTCGCCCAAACACTGCCGCCTGGCCGATGCAACATGGTTTCACGTGACGGCCTGCATCGTCGCTTCCGTTGTCTTCGTCTTGAGATTGGGGTGCGTCTATTCCCTTTTTATCGCGACCGAATGAGGTTGAGCTATGGCTACCGCTGAGTATTGCGTCCGCCGCCCCTGGATTGCCGTGCTGCTTTCGCTCCTTTGTACGGGCCTGGGCCACATCTATTGCGGCCGTTTCGTGAAAGGCTTTGTCCTGTACACGATCCCCTTCTTTCTCATGCCACTGGTCGCCGTCGGTGCCCTAATCGGCGTGAACACCTTGGTCTTACTCTTGATCGCGGCAGGCTACGGCGCCGCCACCGCCGTCTACTTTTACGCGGTCGTCGACAGTGGCCGAATCGCCATGCAATCTGACCGTTCGTACGTCCGCCGCGACTACAATCGCCTGGTGGTCTACATTCTGCTCATTCTGATGCAGATCCCATTCTCGTTCGCGATTGCCGTCCAGCTCCGCGCCCACGTGATGGAAGCCTTTTGCTGTCCCACACGGAGCATGGAACCGAGCCTCCAGGCCGGCGATCGCTTCCTGGTCAACAAGACGGCTTACGCTTCGCGTTCGCCCGAACGGGGTGAGATCATCGTTTTCACCAGCCCGGAGAACCGAAGACAACGTTGGGTCAAGCGGGTGATCGCCATACCCGGCGATACGGTCGCGGTCCGTGGCGACGAGGTGCACCTGAACGGCGAGCCGCTTCCAAGAGACGCCGTCGAAAACGGAACTCCCGAGCTCCAGGGCTTCCAGTCTTCAGGGAGTGTCTTCTGGGAACAGAACGGCAACCTCCGCTACCAGGTACAGACAGAAACCGGCAAGGAGGAAAGCCCCGACGTTGAAGAAACCCGTGTGCCGCCAGGCATGGTCTTTGTCCTGGGAGACAACCGGGAACAATCGAAAGACAGCCGCCAGTTCGGGCTCATTCCCCAGGCCGACGTGCTCGGCGAGGCCCAGTTCCTCTACTGGCCCGCTCGTACCTGGACGCGGTTCGGTATCATGAAGTAGCCACACCCCTGGTACCGCTGGTTTTGGGGCCCGTGATGAGAAGCCGAATTCCGAAGCCGGGCTGGAAGCTGCCTCAATGGCCCAGCTTCGGCGGACGCCCTGAGGCCTTCCAGGCGCGATCGCGAAGATCGAGGAACACGTAGCGGTAAAGGAGACCGGCAAGGATCAGGGCACCGCCGAGGACCGTCCACCAGGCGGTGGTGACACCCCAGATAAGGTAGGTCCAGAGCGGCATCAGCACGGGTTCGATCAGCCCGATGGAGACGGCCTCCTGGGCGTGGATCGTTCGCAGGCCGTGGATCAACAAGAGGTAGGGTACGGCCATCTGCAGGACGCCGAAGGCCGCGAGGACGAAGAGTTGGATGGGCGACGGCCAGAGGCCGAAACAGACGACCAGGGGGAACATTGCGGCGGCGGCCACCGCGTGGTTCAGGGCGACGAGCCAGGAGGCGTTTTCAGCATTGAGCTTACCCATGAAGAACACGACACCTCCATAGGCGATCCCCGAAGCGATGCCGCAGGCGATGCCCGTCAGATTCTGGCCGGGGTGGGTGATGATCTCGCAGGCCAGGATCGTACCCACTCCCGCCATGCCGAAGGCGAGGGGAATCAGGTCTCGCCTCACCACCGGCTCGTGAAATACAACGACTGAAATCAAGAAAACCCACCATGGGGCTGCGGACTGCAGCCAGATGGCGTTGGCGGGCGTGGTGAGGATGATGGCGCTCAGATAGGTCACGTTCATCAGTGTGAAGCAGATTCCGAGCGGCACAAGCAAGGGTCGAAAACGGGGCCTGCGCACCGTCGGGAGGAGCACCAAGGCCACGAAGGCGGCTCGCCAGAAGGCAAACAGGAGTCCGCGCTGCGTCTCAGGCCAATTGTCGAAGATCGGCGCCCGGGCAAAGAGGCCGCAGGAACTCCACAGCAGCGCCGCTGCAAGGACACAGAGCCGGCCGGCAATTCGAGGATGACGAGTGTGGGGGGAGGTCGGGTCCATTTGGACGCTTGAGGCGTTACTCTCGTCTGCCGCCCGCGGCCGCGTACGAGAGGAGATAAGACAGGGTAGCTGAGGATCGGGTGGCAGTTGCCACACCGATTTCCACCAGGACAATCTGGACAAGCTCGGGTGGGAAAGAAGCAAGAATTTCCCACTCCGGGCTCACAGGGTCTGCTGCGCCGTTCGGGAGATGATCTCTTCCTGGAGTTCGGGACCTACGTCGTTGAAGTAGTCGCTATAGCCGGCCACACGAACGATCAGGTTGCGGTATTCTTCAGGGACCGCTTGGGCGCGGCGGAGGGTGGCGGCATCGGGGCCGCCACCACTCTCCGCGGCAAACCGGCCCAGGCGGCTGAGCAGTTCCAGCGCCAGGCCGTGAAGCATCAGGACAAACCCCGGCTCCTGCTGGCACAGTTCCCGTTCCAGCTCATGGACAAGAGCCAGGCAACTTTCCTGGCGGTCGGGAGTAAGCTGGAACAGGCGTGGCGGTGTGCGGCCCTCGCCCAAGGCCGGAAAATCGGGGAACAGCAGGCGAATGCCGGGATGAGTGGCCAGCTGCCGCTGGTGGGCGCGCAAGAACTGCCGGCGGAAGAGCACGTTGACCACCGCCGTTCCGGAAACCTTTTGGAACCCGTGGGACTGCCGGCCGGACAAGGCCAGGAACTGGCCGGGCCGGATCGGCTGCCGCCCCCCGCCCAACCGGTGCCAGCCGCTGCCCCGCAGAATGAAGGCGATCTCGACAAACTCGTGCCGGTGAAGGGCGCAGTCGCACTGGTCGATGCGCTGGATGGTCACCGGCAGGTCCGGGCGCCAAAACACAAAGTTGTCGCGCCACAGGTTGAGCTGGCTGGAAGACGCGGGAGCGAGCGCCGGGGGTTCCGTTGGTTTTGTCGGAATTGTGTTATTCATGGTCTTAAACGTGCTTAGAATTGTATGGCGATAATGTATACGTCACTAAAAATAAAGAAAGCTCCGTTCCGCTCCTGTCCGAGAAAAACCGGGCGGCGATGCCGGACGCCTCCAGCCGGTCACCCGCCCTTGCTTCCCGGCCCGGAATGATGTATAATTGCATCAGAATACATCAATAATGCATCACTGAGGTGTCCGCATGGCGGTTCTGACCATTCACGCGCTGGATGCGGCGGTGGAGAAGCGC
>CAYSCH010000119.1:0-23297 GCA_964429355.1 uncultured Planctomycetaceae bacterium
TGGTTTGTGGGGGTACCACCCAAGTGGCCAACGTATTTCTGGGCGCGCCGATTTGCGATTTCACCGCCGAGTGGTGACGGCAACCGTGACCGTGTCGAGAGCCGTTCTTCCAACCCCAAGTAATTCGATCAGAAAGCGGAGATCTGAGATGGACCCAAAAGACGCTTGGCTGCGATGGATATTTTTGGTGGCTCTGATCCTGCCGGTGCTTGCCGCTCCCGCTCCTGCCGACCAGCCGTCCCTGCGGACCATGAAATATGCCTCGCAATCGGCCGCGGCGGCCGAGGCCTGGCAGCAGGACGTGCGGGCGAGACTGTTTCGGACCATGAGGATGGATGACCTGGTGGCCGAGGAGGCCCAGATCGCCCTGATGCCGCAGGTTGTCGGTACCGCCGACAAGGGCAAGTACATCGAACGGGAGATCGAAATCCACTCCACGTCCGCACGCACCATGCGTGTGCTGGTCACCGTGCCGAAGGATGCCCTCCTCCCATCCCCTGCCGTCGTCTGCATCCACGGCCATGGCGGCAATCGCCGGGTCGTCCACGATGAATTGAAGATCTACAAGGGATTCGCGGCCGAGCTGGCCTCTCGCGGCTATGTTACCATTGCCACCGATGTGGGCCAGCACAATGTCTATGAGGAGAACCGCACGCTCATGGGCGAACGGCTCTGGGACCTCATGCGATGCGTGGATTACCTGCGCTCGATGACTGAGTTAGATCCGAACCGGATCGGCTGTGCCGGCCTGTCGCTCGGGGGCGAAATGGCCATGTGGCTCGGCGCCATGGATACCCGCGTCGCGGCCACCGTCAGCAGCGGCTTCCTCACCCGAATGGACCAGATGGAACAGAACCACTGCATGTGTTGGAAGTTCGATGGCCTGCGCGAACTGGTCGACTTCCCCGATATCTACTGCCTGACGGCCCCGCGTCCGCTCCTCTGCCAGAACGGCGAGAAGGAACCTCCGTCGCAGTTCCCGCCCTCGATTGCCCGGCCCGCCATGGAGGAGATCCGCGTGGCCTACTCCGACATGGGAAAACCGGGCAACGTGCAGCTTCACGTTCACGAAGGCGCCCATGAGATCGCCCTGCCGAAGCTGCTGGAATTCTTCGACCAGCAGCTCGGCAAGTAACGGATCCGTCACACAAACTCCGTGATCCCCGGCATCGCCGTGGCATAGTTGCCGTTGGCGTCTGGCTTGAACGGCGGCTCGGCTTCGAAACTGTACTCTTTCTGCGTGAAGCTGAGGGTCGAGTTCATCGCCTGTTCCCAGGTGATCTCCTTTCCCGTGTAGCAGACCATCTGGGCCAGGATCGCCAGCATCGAACTGGTAAACATGTAGGAGCTGTTGTTCACCGGCTTGCCGGCTCGGATGCCGTCGAACAACTCCTTGTGCTCCTGGTCGTACATGCTCACCTCCGGGCCGTCGTACTTCCACTCCGTGGCGCCGGTGATCCTGCAGCGCGAGGGCATGTGTGCCTGGCCTTTCGTGCCGAAGACCGTGTCGGTCGTGCCGTTGTGGCAGTTGGGAATATCACGGCAGAAGCCGAACATGCGAACGCCGCTCTCGTACTCGAAGACCACCGAGAAATGGTCGAACTGGTCTCCGTACTTCGGATCGAGACAGACCTGCCGCCCTCCCATTCCCCAGGCCTTCAGCGGCGGCACGTCGCCCAGCACCCACGAGCCTTTATCGATGCTGTGGATCAACTGCTGGGCCGTCTGGTCGCCCGAGAGCCAGTTGAAGTGATACCAGTTCTGATATTGGTAGTACATCTCGCTCCACTCAGGCTGTCGCGGCCGCAGGATGTAGGGCTGCGTCAGGTAGTTCTCCTGAACGGTGATAATGTCGCCGATGGCACCGTCTTGGATCCGTCTGATTGTCTCGCGGACCCCCAGATCGTAGCGCCAGCAGAGCCCTGAGACGAGCGACAGGCCCTTCTTCTTCGCTTCCTCGGCCGCCGCCATGGCCACCTTGAGCCCTGGGGCATCCAGCCCGTGGGGCTTCTCGCAGAAGATGTGCTTGTTGGCCGCAACAGCCGCCGTCAGGTGGGTCGGGTGGAAATGCGACGCGCCTGCGATCAGCACCACGTCCGAACTATCGATCACCTTCTGATACGCGTCGAAACCCACAAACATGTGGTCATCGTCGACGGCCACCTGGTCTGGCTTCTCCTGCTTGAGTCGCTCACGGGCCCCGCTTACCCGATCCTCGAAGATGTCGCACATCGCCACGAGGCTCACGTCCGGACCGGCATTCATCGCATTGACGGCCGCCCCGCTGCCGCGGCCGCCACAACCGATCAGCCCGATCTTGATCTTGTCGCTGCCCGCGGCATGCGCGCCGCGAAGGAGCGAGAGCGGAGCGGCCGCGGCTGCCCCAGCAACGAGAGTCGACTTCAGAAAATCACGGCGAGTGGTCATGGCTGTCTCCTGTTGAGTGGTGTGTTCCAGTACCTCCAAAATCCGCCTTGAGCTGGTTGCCTACTTCGCCGGCTTGCTCAGGAAGACGAAAGTCCCTTTCTTGTTGCCCACGATCACGTCGGGGACCGAATCGGCGTTGAGTTGAGCGGCTGCCACTTGCGTGCCCACGCCCGAGTCGTCGTCGATCATGTGGGGAACAAACTTGGCCCCGTCGGCACCTCGCTGCAGTTCGAACCAGTAGACGACCGCCGGCGCATTGGGTTCCTTGTCCCCCTCCGGGCCGTGGGCCCAGAATCGCTTGCCGGTAACGAAATCCATCAGCCCGTCGCCGTTCATATCGGCCAGATCGAAGGCATGAAGCTGGCTGATCCGCAGATCGCTGGAATTCATGTCCGGCTCGGGGGGCAGAATCACGTTCTGCTCGAAGCGGATGCCCCCCTGGGCGTCGCGGACCTGCTTCTGCCAGACCAGGCCGTAGAGGTGGCAGTGCCAGGCCGTCACCACGTCGTTGAGCTTGTCGCCGTCGATGTCGTAGACCAGCAGTTGGGCCGCGGCTTCGGCAAACTTGCAGGGATGCTGGACCCAGGGTTTGTCCGCCGTGAGGTCGGCCGGCTGCTCCCACCAGCATCCGCTCTCCAGAACGTCGACACGCCCGTCGCCGTTGATGTCGCCGATGCCGACGCCGTGGGTGTATCGCTGGTAGTCGCCCTGCGTGCTCACCTTGTGGAACGTCCACGGCTGGTCCGGCTTGGCCGGATCCCACTGGCCATACCCCAGGAATCCGTCGATGTTGTAGACCAGTTCCGGCAGCCCGTCACCAGTTACATCGCCCCAGACCGGCGACTCGTTGCCGACATTCGTCAGCGCCGCATGCTCTTTCCACGGCCCCGGTTTTCCGGCCGGATTTTCGTACCATGATCCATCTTTGCCCGGCCACGGCACGTAGAGAATGTCGCACCATTGGTCGCCGTTGAAATCGCCCGTGTAGGTCAGAAAGTTCTCGGAGTAGCCCTTGGGATCATACTCCTCGACGGCTCGGACCTCATGACGCTGCTGGAAATCGGGCCCGGCATACCAGTAGGGGCCGGAGACCACGTCCATCTTGCCGTCCCGATTGAAGTCGCCGTAATAGGCCCCTTCGCAGAGAAACTTGTCGCTCAGTTGGAGCTTCTCGAAGGCGATGTCCGGCGCTGCCGCAGAGCAGTGAGCGCCAATCGCCGCCGCCAATAGGATCGCAAATACCAGGTATCTCATGGATCGAACTCCTTGTCTGTTTCTAGATGGCCTTGCGTGATTCGCGAAAAAATAGTCGTCCTGAAGATAGCCGCGGGCTTGCCCCACGCTCGGGTTGCGTCCGTGTTTTGCCTTCGAACGTCCCACCGAGTTCCTGATCGCCTTGCCGCAATTCCCTCTGGGAATCACGCAAGGCCATTTAGTCTGCGAGGCTCGTGTGCCGCACGAGTCCCCGTCGTTCACGCGACTCTCTGCGTCAAGTTCCCTTGCGGAACCCGGGAACCACCTCTTGCAGCCGTTGACAGAAGTCTGCCGGTTGCACAAATCGATGTCCCCGGGGCGTTTGCCTTTTGTCAGGGCCTCCTACTTCGGCATCGGCAGCAGGATCGTGGCGTTCTCCGCGAAGGTTGCCTCGCCTGCCTTGCCGTCAATGCGGTACTGGATCTTGAGCTGTTTGACCACGCTCGCAACCGGATCGCCGCCGAAAGCCTCGTTGTAGCTCGCCGACGGCAGCATGATCAACGGAAGGCTCCCGGCACGGCTGCGCACGATCTCCGTGACGTCCTTGAACGTCGTGCCGGCGCCATATTCCGCCTTGACAATCTCGACCTTGACCGGTTCCTGGCCCGCCTGTGCGAGCAACTCGCGGACATCGGCCGTTCCGCCAATCTTCTGGGCGATGACCAGTGCCGTTGCCTTGGCCGTATCGGCCAGTGCCGGTGTCTTGGCGATTTCGACCGCCAGCCGCATGGCTTCCACGCTGGGATAGCGTTCGAGCACCTCCAAGACGAGCTTCTTCTCGTCATCGCGCTCGGCCGCCTTCAAAGCCTCGCGGCACATCTCGGCGCGCTGCTGCTCGGGAACGTCAAACTGCCGCACGATGCGAATGAATCCTCGCAGGGCACGGACTTTGTACTTGGCGTCCAGTTCGCTCTTGGCCAGATCCAAGAGCACCGGCGCCGCATCCACGCTCATCCACTTGCCTAACAACTCGCTGGCAAGGTCCTGCAGTTTGGTGTCTCCGCTCCTGGCCGCCGCGCCGATCGCCTCCAGTGCGGTTGCACCCTCCATGGCCCCGAGGGTTTCCAGCAGGGTGGCCTTTTCCGCCGCCGCCTTTGGCATGGCGGCAACCAGTTTCTGGGCACAAGCCTCGCGATCCGGCATGCGAACGCAGGCGGCAAGCAGTGCCTTGGACGCCGGCCCACGGTCTTCCGAGTGCTTGGGGGCAAGAACCCGCTCGACGAGGACCGAAACGTTCGCCAGATCGACCGTCTCTCCCAGGGCCGTGAGCGCGGCCGCACGAATGGCGCCGTCGGCGTCGTCGGCCGCCTCGATCAGGGCCGGAACGGCCGGAATGCGGCGTCGCCCGACCATGTCGATCAAGACCTCCCGCACGTCCCCCTTGGCCTCGGCCAGACGTGCCACGATTTCCTCATTAACACCCTCGCCGGGCAGTGCCTCCATGGCCTCTCGAGCAGACCGAGCCGTGTCTACCTCTCCCTTGGTTGCCAGGTCGAGCAACACAGGAATGCACGACGCATCCCCCAATTGTTTCACGACATTGATCGCGGCCACGCGCACGGATTCCGGGCCGTCCTTGGCCACCGCCAGCATGGCGGGCAGCACGGCCGCATCGCCTCGATCGGCCAATGCCAGGATCACCAACGGCCTGCGCTCCGCAGCCACCTTGGGCAGGCTCGCAACCAATGCTTCCGTAACTCCCTCCCCCGAAAGCTCACGGGCGGTGGAGAGCGCGATGCCAAACAGCGCCTTATCGTCCGATTGGAACAGTTCGAGCAGCACGGAAACACCCTCGGCCTGCCGAGCCAGGATCGCCCCGCGACTGGCTTCCACAATCCGCTGCTTGACCACATCCGCCTTGCGAACGCCGTCGTAGACTCGCACCGCTTCGTCCAGTTTCCCGGCAGCCATGAGCTGTTCCGCGCAGAGCACACACCCTTCCGCAACGGCCGATCGAACGGTATCCGGGGCATCGGCCAAAGCCGCCTCGAGGATCGTGGTCGCCTCGGTTCCGCCGATCTTTCCCAGAGTCACTGCGGCAGCCGCAGCCACATCCCCATCGTCGGCCTTCAGGAGCGGCGCCAGATCGCCGACCGCTTTGCTGTCGCGGCGTACGCCGATCGAATTCACCACGCCCACGAGCAGCCGCCCGCTGACCTTCCCGAGCGCATCACGCAGCGCCTGGTCGGCTGCCGGTCCGGGAATGGCTTCCAGGGTGATCCGCGCCCATGATGCAAGTTCGGCGTCTTCCAGGAGCGGTGCCAAGGCGGGAACCGCCTCCTCGGTGCCAAAGACGGCCAATCGCTTGCAGGTGATCGCCTTTTCCGCCTTCGGCGCATCCGATTTCAGCACACCCACCAGGGCGGCGCTATCCGGCTGCTCCGCCGCGCTCGCTGGAACGGTTACGGCAAGCAGCATCACAAGCCCAAGAGAATATCCAGTCATACGCATTTCGCTTCTTCCTTTTCAATATCGAACAAACCCGTGAACTCTGAACCTTGTCAACCGACAACCTTTTAAGCCGCTGGCAGACTCAGATTCTCCACGGCTCGCGCAAGGCCTCCGACCGCAGGCGGTTGGCCTGGTCATCATTCAGAAACTCGTTCTTCACGGGATCGTACTGGAGTTTGCGGTTGAGGAAGATGGCAATGTTCGACGCGTGGCAGGCGATGTGCGAATAGCAGGCCGCGTCGGCATTGGCCAGCGGTTGGCTGCGGGTCTTCACACAGTTCAGGAAATCGCGGACATGGAACGTGGCCGGATAGCCGCCGATCTCTTCCACCTTCCGGCCTGCGAGCAGTTCCGGCGAACTCAGCACGAACTTGCCGCTGTCGCCGGTCTCGATCCAGCCGTCATCGCCTTCGAATCGCACTGGGCAGGAGCCAAGCGGGAGCCAGCCCTCGTTGCGAATGACCAGCTTGACGCCGCTGGCATAAGTGGCGACGACCGCGTCGCCCGCCGGCGGATTGTACTCGACCGGGGCCGTGTGGTCGGCATTGGCTGCCCATTGGCAGAGGTCGACGCAATGAGATCCCCACTCGAGGACTCCCCCGCCGACCATGCCGCCCCCCTTCTCGAAATTGAAACCATCCAGGAGCGCCTTGTTGAACGGTCGCCAGGCCGCCGGGCCCAGGTACAAGTCCCAGTCGATCTGTTCCTTGGGCGGCAGCGGTTCTTCCGGGAGCCAGCCGCTGCTGACTGTGCTCAATCCGGCTGGGTGGGCGTAGACGGTGCGGAGTGTGCCCAGTCGCCCGGTTCGAGCCAGTTCGCAGGCAAATGCAAAGTGGGGCAGATTTCGTCGCTGAGTCCCGGCCTGGAAAATTCTGCCGGTCCGGCGCATCGTCTCCGCCAATGCCAGACTTTGCGAAATGTTCTTCGTGCACGGCTTCTCGCAGTACATGTCCTTGCCGGCTCGGGCGGCATACATCGCCGCAGTCGCGTGCCAGTTCGGGCCCGTTGCGATCAGCACCGCGTCGATGTCGTCGCGCTCGAGCAGCTCGCGGAAATCCACGTAGGTGGCACAGTCTTGATTGCCGTTCTTACCGTCGATCGTCATCTTGACTGAGGTCCGCCGCACGGCCTTCACATCGCAAACGGCCACAAACTGAACGTCCGGTTGCTCCAGGAAGCATCCCAGGTCGTAGCCGCCGCGGCTGCCGATGCCGATGCCACCCATCACGATTCGGTTGCTGGCAGCTACCGTCCCGTTCTTGCCCAGGGCTGTGCCCGGTATGAAATGAGGCGCAGCCAATAGTGCGCTGGCCTGGATTGCGGACTTCAAAAATCGACGTCGAGGAAGCTTGATACGTTGTTCGGGCATAAGGCCTCTCCTTCTGGGTTGACTTTCCATAGACTCTACTTGTACTCGCTTGGGCAACGACAATCCAGAGAGGGGGATGGCGAATGATCAAACTCAAATGCCGGAGGTTGCGGCTCGAAGTGCTGCCAGCTGTGGCGGAGTAGCTGCTGGATTGCATGGATCGCCTCATTCTGTAAGCATCTTGATTCTTTTGGGGGGTGGCGTTACACAAGTTGAGGGAGTTGGGGCGTCAAGCCCGACACTCCAGAGATTTCAGCCTCCTCTCGTCGCGATGGAAGGTTGCCGGTCGCTTCGCTATCATTGGGAGACGGTTGCTGCTGGGAATGCGTCCGAGCGGAGCCACTGTGGGGGATGCCGGCTTGGATGCGTCGGATCGGTATCTGGGGGCAAAGGAGGTACTCGTGTCGCGATTTCATCGACGACAATGGATGCGGCTGGTCGCCAGTGCCGGCTGCGCAACGGGTCTTGCCGGCATTGGCACGCGATCGCTCGGTCAGCCAGTCGGCGCCAACGACGCAGTGCGGGTCGCGGTCGTCGGATTGCGAGGAAGAGGCCAGTCCCACCTGGCTTCGATCGCCAAGACCGAGGGCATGCGTCTGGCCGGCTTGTGCGAGGTCGACCCGGCGATCCTCGGTCAGAATGTCGAAAAGGCCCGGCAGCAAGCGACAAGCGTGCTCGCCTGCGCCGACGTCCGCAAGTTACTGGATTCCAGCGATGTCGACGCGGTGACCATCGCCACACCCAACCATTGGCATTCGCTCATCGGCATTTGGGCCGTCCAGGCGGGCAAGGACGTGTATATCGAGAAGCCCGTCTCCCACAGCGTTTGGGAAGGGCGGCAACTGGTGCGCGCCGCGCGCAAGTATGGCCGGGTCGTGCAGGCAGGTACACAGGCCCGGGCTAATCCGGATCTGATCGAAGCCGTGCGCTGGGTCCGCGACGGGAACCTTGGGACGATTCGTCATGCCGTGGGAACCTGCTTCAATCCGCGGTTGCCGATCGGCAAGGTTGGTCGTGGCGAGATTCCATCGGGATTGGATTACGATCTCTGGACCGGACCGGCGCCCCTTGAACCGTTGGCGCGGCAGAACTTGCACTACGACTGGCACTGGTTCTACGACTACGGCAACGGCGATCTGGGCAACCAGGGCATTCACGAGATGGACATCGCCCGCTGGTTCCTGGGCCACGCGGCCCTTTCGCCGCGGGTGATGAGCATCGGCGGCCGCTTGGGCTACTACGACGACGGCCAGACGCCCAACACGCAACTCGTGTATCACGACTACGACGGGCCGCCGCTGATTTTCGAGGTTCGCGGTCTGCCCAAGGCATTGCAGCACCAGGCGTCGCAAACCGAATGGGGCCGCAATATGGATTTGCCCCCCGGCTATGAAGGACCCCGCGCCATCGGCGTGACCGTTGTGTGCGAGGGTGGCCGATTGCTCGTCGAGGGGGGCGGCCAGGCAGTCCTCGCTTTCGATCCGAAAGGAGAGGTCATCCGGCGATTTGAGAAACAGGACCAGTTCGGGCTGGGCTGGACCAAGGGCGATCACTACATATTTCAGGGTTGGCTCCAGGCCATGCGATCCCGCAACATCGGCGATCTGGTGGCCGATATCCTGGAGGGGCATCTGTCCAGCGCCTTGTGTCACACCGGTATGATTTCCCATCGCCTGGGGCGGACGTGCCCCAACGACCAGATCCGCGAACAGATCCAAGGCAACCCGTTGGCCGCCGATCGCTTCGCGGAATTGCAGGAACACCTGGCACGTAATGGCGTCGACCTTGCGCGGTCTCAACTGACCTGCGGCGTGTGGCTTACCATGGACCCGGCGTCGGAGCAATTCCTTGACAACGACGCCGCCAATCAGTTGCTGCGTCGCCAGTATCGTCGGCCCTACGTGGTGCCGGAAGAGGTGTAGTCTATTCACTCACAACTTTGGGAGGAACAAAGGAGATAGGCACTCTTGGCGGTGAAGCACCGGACATTGACCGCAGGTCGTTCTGACGGTTCCGGCAAAACGTGCCTGTCCCGCTTTTTCCAGCAACAACCCGCTCGGGAGGCATCGTCATGGCTCGTTCCATCGATCTCTTCTGCGTTTCCGGCCTTCTTGGCCTTGCGGCGTTCGGGGCTCTTCTCCAGCCGGCTCTCGCCGCCGAAGAGTCAGACATGCTCGCTCAGGTGGGGGCTGAGCGCGGGATCTGCGTGGTTCTCGAAAAGGTGGCCGAACCGCACCGCAAGCTGCTCGACGGGCTGGTTCGCCACACCGAGTGGATCTTCCTCTTCCAGACGCCCTCGAAAGAGGCCGTACAGGATGCCTATGAGTTTGCCTGCGAACACAAACTGCTCGGGACCCGGGTGTTCGTCGAGCCCGGTTCGCTCCAATCGATCCATCTCGGCAATAACTTGGCCGACTTGGTGATCGTCCCGTCCGACCCGCCCGAAACCTCCATGGACGAGATCCTCCGCGTGCTCCGCCCCGGCGGCGTCGCGCGGCTGAACCAGCGCGAGGTCACCAAGCCCCTTCCCCCAGGCACCGACTCCTGGAGCCACCCCTACCACACTCCGGACAACAATCCCCAATCGACCGACCAGTTGGCCCGGGCTCCTTATCTCACCCAGTTCCTCGCCGGCCCCATGTTCTCTCCCATGCCGGAGGTCACCGTGGCCGCCGGCGGGCGGGTGTTCCGGGCATGCGGGCATATTGCCCACAAGAAAAACCAGAACGAGCAGCTCAACACGCTCTTCGGCATCAATGCCTACAACGGCTCGATCCTCTGGACCCGCCCCCTCGCCGAAGGGTTCATGATCCATCGCAACACCATGGTGGCCACCCCCAACGTCCTCTACTTGGCCGACGACCAGTCGTGCAAGCTCATCGACACGCAGACCGGCAAGACCCTCGACGAGATTGTCATCAGCCACCCCGACGCGGACGGCCCGGTGTGGAAGTGGATGGCCCTGGTCGACGGGACGCTCTATGTCCTTGCCGGCGGCCCGGAAACCCCGATCCATACCCAACGATCCGACACTCCCGGCCTTGGACACTGGCCCTGGGGAATGTGGGAAGGTCACCAGTACGACAATCCGGAAACCAGTTTTGGCTTCGGCCGTACCCTCCTGGCCATCGATCCTGAATCCAAGAAGGTTCTCTGGACACATCGCGAAGAACAACCCCTCGACAGCCGTGCCGTCTGCTTGCTCGATGGACGGATCTACGCCTACTGCCCCGACAAATTCCTCACTTGCCTCTCAGCCAGCGATGGCAAGCCGCTCTGGAAGAATTCCGACGCCGACCTGCTCGAAGCGATCGGTCCCAATGGCCAAGCCCAGCATTACATCACCGGCTACGCCACTCAGACCTACATGAAGGCCGGCCCCAAGCGTCTCTTCTTCGCCGGTCCCCAACGAGCCAGACTGGTTGTTGCCAGTGCGGAAGATGGCCGCCTTCTCTGGACGAAGGACCGGGGCAACGTCCAGATCGTCCTTCGCGACGACGGCTTCTATGCCGCCGGTGCCCAGGACATCCCTGACTCCGGCTTCAAGTTCTCCTACGAGGGTGAGGTCCTCGCCAGCTTTGTCCAGCGCCGCGCCTGCACACGGGCCACCGGCTCCCTCGACAGTGTCTTCTTCCGTGCCAACGGCGGCACCGTACGGCTCGATACCGCCACCAATTCCGCTCGCCACATCGCACCCATGCGGCCACCGTGCCAGGACGGCGTGGTCATCTCCGATGGGCATCTTTTCTGGGGGCCCTGGATGTGCGGCTGCCAGCTCTCGGCCTACGGCCACGTGGGCCTCGGTCCCGCCGGCAGTTTTGATTTTCGTCCCGGATTGAACGCGAACCGCCTTGCGGTCCAAGTCGAAAACCCGGCAGCCGTCCAGTCACTCCCCGGCTCCCTGGATTGGCCGACCTGTCAAGGCGACGCTGCCCGCTCCATGTCGACCGGCCTGAAGATTCCCGACTCCGTCGAACAGAAATGGAGTTGCCAACTCCCCGACTCCGCCTTCCCCACCGCCCCGATCGCAGCCGGCGGCCTGGTGTTCTTTGCCGATCGCAACGGTGTGGTTCACGCCGTTCATGCCGACTCGGGCCAGCCGGCCTGGCAGGCCTTCACGTCCGGCCCGGTCTACTTCCCCCCGGCCTGCTGGAACGATCGCCTCTACGTCGGTTCGGCGGACGGGCGGGTCTATGCCCTCGAAGCCGCCACCGGCAAGGCACTCTGGATCTTCCAGGCCGCACCTGCCAACCAGCGGATTCCCGTCTACGGCAAGCTCATCTCCCGTTGGCCGGTAGCCGGCGGCGTGGTCGTCCAGGACGGCATCGTCTACGCGGCTGCCGGTATGGCCCACTACGATGGCGTCCATGTCTACGCCCTCGACGGCATCTCGGGCGACGTCAAGTGGTACAACGATACCTCCGGCACGATCTCCAGCGTCACCGGGAGCGGCGCGAGTCTCCAGGGCGAGCTGTTTCTCAAGGATGGTGAGCTTCGCTTCCTGGGCGGCGGCGCCTACGAATTCGCCCGTTACGACATCGAGACCGGCAAATGCCTCAACGAACCCCACGACCAGCCCAACTCCAGCTTCCACACGGCCTTCTACGCCTACTACCCCGAGTACGGCAAGTACGTCACCCTCGAACACACGCTCCCCGACGGGCGCCAACTCGCCTACGACGCCAGCTACGAAGGCAGCCAGCACAGTGAGCTTTCGCTCATGGAGCCTTTACCGGAGACAGCGCCCAAGCCCTTGAAACCTGCCTCGCGCTGGGGTTTCCAGAACCAGCGGCGTGGAGCCCCCGAACCGAAGCAGGTGTGGAAGATCCCCCCAGGCCCCCGCTACAACGCCTTCATTGTCGGACCCGATAAGCTCCTGGCCGCCGGACACACGGGCGACGACGACCAGGCCACCTCCTCGCTCGCCGCCATCGGCCTGGAAACCGGCCAGATCGTCTGGCGACAGGACCTTCCTGCCCCTGTCGTCAAGAACGGCCTGGCCCTCGATTCCAGCGGCCGCATCTTCGTCACCCTCACCGACGGCCGACTCCTCGGCTTCGGATTACCAGGCTCGAAATAGACCCAGCGAGCCCGCAAAGCCACCGGTCAAACCGGCCCCTTCGAGTTGCAGATGCCAGCCGTTCTGGCCGATTGGCGTCCGCCAGCCAAGAAATCCCCCGCATCCGCCCTTGTCGCGAATCGTAAGGGCATCCACACTTTCCTCGATATCCCATTCGGGTCCGAACTCGTGGGTGCGAACGTCGGCCCGAGTATAGGCGAAATGGACCAAAGGGCCGGCGTAAACAACACTTCGCCCAAGGTCGTAGCCAACCGTCAGTGCCGCATTGAATTCCACCGTGGAATCGAATAACAGTTCCTGGTACACGTCGTGTTGCCAGCGGATAGCTCTCTCCTGGGCGGAATACCAGGCAGCCTCGAAGCAACCCCCGATCGAACCGTTACCGAACCGCCACGCCTCCCCGCGAAGACCGCCCGAGACGAAAGCCGGATAACCGTCGCTCGAAACGTCGCGGGTCATGCCCGCCTCATAGCTCTCGATATCGTTGATCACCCAGTCGGAGACGCCCACACGGCCGAATCCCTCCAGCCCCGCGGTGAAACCATAGGAGCCCTCCAGGTAGATCCGATTACGGTCGACATCGTAATCGCAGGGCACCCACCGGCTCTGTACGTTGTGGACTCCCATCCCCAGGGAGTAGCCGTACTGCTCCGCTCGAGGTTGCGGTGGCCCGATCTGTGCCCACACGGGCAAGTCGCTCAGCAGCAACAGGAGCATGGACCAGAAAAGGCAGCGCATGCGGCGATCCTGTACCTCGGAGTAGGGGGGCTTGGCCCGGTTGTGACGATTATGCCGGTTATGCCCAGTCTGATGATTGGATCGGAGAATTCGATTGGGTAGATTAAGCGTGCCTTTTCCGTCGAAACGACTTTGCCGAAATCCGGGCTCAAACGGCCCGAGTAATCGGAATAATCGTTACAGATTAACATTCGGGGAAGACCTGATCGTCTCACGAGACCCCTGGAACGACCCACATGGCCGAATTCATCTCACGCCTGTTTCTGTTGCTCGTTATTGTCTTTGTGACGGTTCCCCTCGCCTGCCTCTTCTCCACTCCCTACGTTCTTCTTCGGCCGATCTACCTCAAGGTTGAGAAACGCCGTTTCTGGCGCGAAGTGAGGCTCGGATATGCGCGAGTAATTCGAGCATGTTTTGAGTGGGGAGGCACGCCGTTCTAACACGAGTCCGCTGCCACAGATCTTCGGGGGTGACATCACGTTGTGCCAGATGGCGGATGCCGCAGATAATCACCTCGTCTCCCGAGTTCGAAACAACGCTCGATGCGTCGGCTTCCCGCCCAAGCCATAGAGTAATTGCAGGATGGTGAAATGAGAGAGATCGCCTTCTCGAGCGAGCGGATATCTCTCCGGTGTCGTTGCCTGTCCGGCAATCGCTGCCGCGAATCCTTCAAGCCAGCGTATGGCTTGCTCTTGGTTGCGATTCTCGGCCCGCCAGATCGCCGCCTCGCAGAGTTCCGCTTCGGCCTTTGAGGTGATAACACCTCGATACGTCACTGGGAACGGCTCAGTTGATCACGAATCTCGGCGAAGGCTTCGTTGAGAGGTTTCACGCGACCCGATTCTGCATCGGCGTGACTTTCGCGAAGGGCTGCCAAAGAGCTCTCATGTTGCCGGGCGTTTTCCCATTCTCGAACCAGATCAAGGAACGACCATGTCTCGCCTCGCGAAAGTCTCTCGTCGGCAAAACGATTGAAGTCCTGCAGGTCCTCTTTGCTGACAGTCATACAATTGCCTCCGTCCCCACTGCAACCTATTCGGACGGATCGGTCAAAAACTGGCCCTTTCCGCTACCTTGCCGCTATGACCAGGAACAAAACCTGTTCTTTGGCCGCCCCACTACCGCTCCGCCGGCGCCGCTTCTGCCGGCGCCTGTTCGGCCGGCGCCGCAGCAGCAGCCGGGGGAACTGCTATCGCGTCTGCGCCCACCTGGGTCGTGTCGCCATAGAGCGTTCTTGCCCGGCGGACCAGGTCCACAAATTCACCCCGGCGGCCTTCCCGGTCGTTGTCGGCGGCGCCGGCGGCGAACTCCTCGACGGCCGAGAAGGTCAGGCCCTGGTTGTATTGCGAGCCCCGCAGCAACATGCCGAAGGCCGCCACCGCCGCTGCAAAACGAAACTCGCTTGAGGCTTCGCCGAACCGTTTGTCCGAGTCCTTGACCGGCATTTCCAGAAGCCGGCTTTGCTCCTCATTCGGCAGTTTGTACCGCAGTTTCAGTGCCAGCAGTTCGCCGCTCTCCGCCACCTCGGTCAGCGCGTTGGTCATGATCCGCTGATAGCGCAGATTCTCCCCGGCGCTGTTGTTCAAGGCCGCTATCTGGCCGACCGGCAGGTTCGTCGGCACGACCTCGTAGAGGAACGTGACCGTGTGCCCCGCCCCGATCTCGCCCGCATCCTTCATGTCGTCGGCAAAATCCTGCGTGCCCAACAGCCGGTTCTCGTAGCCCACCAGCCGGTAGCTCTGTACCTTGGCCGGGTTGAACTCGACCTGGATCTTCACATCCTTCGCCACCGTCACCAGGCTGCCGGAAACTTGCTCCACAAAGACCTTCTTGGCCTCCGTCAGCCCGTCCACATAGACGTACTTGCCGTTGCCCTTGTCGGCAAGCTGTTCCAGCTTGGCGTCCTTGAGATTCCCGGTGCCGAAACCCACGACGGTCAGGAACACGCCGCTGGAGGCCTTCTCTTGGATCAACTTCACCAGTTCGTTGTCGTCGGTGATCCCCACGTTCAGGTCGCCGTCGGTGCAGAGGATCACTCGGTTGTTACCCTTGGGCACAAAGTGGGCCATCGCCTGGTCGTAGGCCATCTGGATCCCCGCCGAGCCATGGGTCGACCCGCTGGCCTCCAGGGCCTCGATCCGCTCGAGAATCTCCTTCCGTTTCGTCCCTTCGGTTGACTCCAGGGCCAGCCCGGCGTCGCCCGCATAGGTCACGATCGAAACGCGGTCGTCTTCCGTAAGCTGGTCGACCAGCATCGCCATGGCGTCCTTGACCAGCGGCAGTTTGTTGGCGTCCCGCATCGAGCCCGAAACGTCGAGCAGAAACACCAGGTTGCTCGGGCCCCGCTCGGCCGGGTCGATCTCCTTGGCCTTCAGGCCGATTCGCACCAGCCGATGGGATTCATTCCAAGGGCAGGAGGCGGTCTCCATGTCGACCGAGAAGGGCGTGTCGTCCTTCGGCTGGGGATAGTCGTAGGAGAAGTAATTGACCATCTCCTCGACCCGCACGGCCCCCGGCGGCGGCACCTGGTTGTTTTCCAGGAGCCGGCGCACGTTGGCATAGGAGGCCGTATCCACGTCGGCCGAAACCGTACTCTCCGGCTCCGTCACCGGCGACTGGAACGGGTTCTCAACGATCGGCGCGTACTGCTCGGCTTCGGTTGTCATTGGCTGCATGATGCCCGGGTTAGCGCCGAAAGTCACCCGCCGCATTGCGTCGTTGTAGGCACCGGCGAGCCCCCGGACGGTGGGAGTGTAATCGTAGGGCTGCCCTTGCGCTCCGTAACTGTCTTGCATCGGATCGCCTGCGGACGGTGCCGCTGGCCCAAAGCCTCCGCCCATTCCGCCGCCATAGCCGCCCATGCCGCCAGGCCCGCCCACTTGGACGCCTCCATAGGCTCGCAGCATCGCACTCTTCGATGAGACGGCTCTTCCCTCCAGAGCAAGACCCATACCAGGAGCCGGCCCCAGCCCACTCGAATCCGGGATGCCCTGTTCCAGTCGGACGGCCGGCGCCGCGGGCGAGGTCGGTTGGGTCGGCTGAATCGCCCCAAACTCCAGTCCCTCGCTCTCCGATTTGGACGGTGCGGCGTTCGTTCCCGCAATTTGGCCGCCCATTCTGCCAAGTCCGGCAGTTGGACCTGCCAATGGCGGTGCCGTTTCCGTCTGTCTCCCGGCCTGGTCATCGGACGGTTTCGGCTCCTGCCCGAAGTGGCGTCTCAGCGATCCTTCGGGGCGAGCCGGCACGTCGACCTGCTGCTGGGGCTCCGTGGCAGCGACCGACGGCATTGCCGCTGGTGCTGGCGTCGCGAAAGGATCGGCAGCCGGCGGCAGCGGCGCGGCTGCCGCAGGCGTCGCTGGACCGGGCATTCCCGATGCCGACTTGCCCCGCACCATCGCCCGGCTCTCCGCCAGCGGCGTCTGGCTCGTCTGGCTGGCCGGTCCGGTCGGGTACGGCAGGGGCGTGGCGACCGGTCCGATGGCCTGGTTGAGCGACCACGCCGGTGCCGGAGCTGCTGATTTCAGACCGGGCAGTTCCGTCGCGGCACCGGCACTCTTCTCGGCCGGTGCGACCGAATCCGAAACCGCGGCCCTGCGTCCTGCAGCGACTTTAGCTTCAACACCGGGCTGACTGGTCGGAGCTGGTGTCGTCTGATCGTATTCTTCCCTGGCCCGGGCAGTCCGCAACCCGGTAGTACCCTTCAGCAGGGGCCGATCTGCCGGTGCCTCGAGCGTGGCCGCAGGGCCGGACTTGTTCATCCTCCCAGCCTCGCTCGCTTGAGAAGAAGGTCCTGCCTTGGCGGCCTCAAAACGCTCGTTCCCCTTACCGGCAAACATGTCGACACCAGCCGTGGGAGACGACTTGTCTCCCATGGCCGCCGTATCCAGCGACTGCTTCGAAAACAGCTCCTCCCTGGCCTCCGCATCTGTCGCCAGGGTATCCAGCGGCACACTTGGCGCTGCCGCTTCCGGTTCCGCCAGCGAAGCCTGGCTGGGAGCCATATCCATCGCCACATTGGAGGTTTTTCCGAGCTGAAACATCGGCAGCGACGGGATCGTTACCGCCACCAGCAGCACCGCCGCCGCAGCCACCACCAAAAACGCCCAGCGCCGCCCCGGACTCCGACCGTTCGCCTCGGCTCCTCTTCCCGCTTCCGTCTTGGGGACCGTCCCAACCTCCGTCTCACTGCAATTGGGACTGTTTCCCTCTCCCTCTCCCACCACCGCCGGTGTCGTACCCTCTAGCCGTCCTTCAATCATTGCCCTGAGCGTTGCCGACGGCGCATACTCTTCGTCGTGCGCCGCCGCATCCCGAAGATGACCGGCAACAGCCCGGATCTCTTCGACCGCTTCCTGGGCCTTGTGGTCCGTCTTCAGCGCAGCCTCCACCAAGGCTCGTTCGGGCCCTTCCAACTGCTCCAGCGCGTAGGCTGTCAGCAAGGCTTCGTCAATCTGTCCGTTGTAGGGTCGTTCCTGGTCGTTCATGATCGCACCTTACGCCGAGTGGTACCGCTCGATCTGTACACCCACGGATCGCGATCTCCTTGCTGGAAATCAGCGGCCAACGGGAGCGGACTATTCCGGCCGAGCGGTAGCTCGTACTGGTTGGCGGCCCTGCCGCCCTGTGTCAGTTCCCCCCAAGGTCCCGAGCATTCGCTGCGTCACGGGATCACTTCGCAGCCGCTTCAACGCCCGGTGCACCAATACCCGCAACTTCCCTTCTCCTTCGCCCGTGATGTCTGAAATCTCCCGATAGCTGAATCCTTCCGCCCAGAGGTCGACCGCCTCCCGCTGCGATGCCGGCAGGGTTGCCACGAGCCGGTTGAGCTGCAGGTACAGGTCGTGCCGCTCGGCCACGCTGGCCGGCCCGGAATCGCGGCCGGTTTGGTATTCACCCGCCCCCTCGTCAAACTGCGTCGTTCGTTTACGCTTCCGCAACACGTCAATCGCCCTGTTACGACATACCGTAAACATCCACTGGACCGCCCGCCCCTGCGTCTCTTCCGGCCCCCGCTCGCACAACCGTAAAAAAACATGTTGGACCACGTCGCGCGCAGTATCCTCGTCGCCGAGCATCCGCGCAGCATACCGCACCAACCGAGTCTCGTGCTCCTCCAGCAGCGAGAGCACCCAGTGTCGCTGATCGCTCTGCCCAGGCTCGTTCATCCGCACTTATTCCCTGGACGCCATGGGGGCTGTCCATCCGGCCTCTCCAGGGCATCAAGGCCCCGAGGCGGAAGAACTGGCCCCCATCGGCTCGAAAAGGTAATTGCCGGGGGTTTTCACCAATACTACGTACTAACTTACGCCCCGTTACAAAATTCCGCGAGCCCATTGTCTGTGCCCCCATGACAGAGGGGTCTGCAATGCAGCCCATCCCACACCGCGGCGCGAGTGCGACGAGTTTCGAGACAGAAGTGAGCGAGCGACTGCCGCCGGCAGTGACGATCGAGCGTACTTGGCACGTCCGAATTTCGGCTCACCGTCGAACGCAGAAGTGGGGCGGCGGCTCGTCTCCGCCGACTGGCAGGGACATCCCACAGTTACAGCTTCGGTCCTATTTCCACGCCAGCGTAGCCTCTCCCGTCGCGATCTTTTCCGGCACACGAAAGGGCGAGATTAATGCCACGGTCAACCTGGCTTCGCCCGGTTCCTTGGGGACTGTCCCGCGCAGCTCGATGGTACGTCGGTCACCCGGCGCTATTGGTTCACCCGCGTACTGCCACACGGCCGGCAAGCCCAGCTTTGCCACGTCGCCCGTCAGCTCGATTCGCTGCCCTGCGCCGGCCAACCAGGGGCACACGCCCTGGTTGTGCAGATCCACTCGCAAGCTGAAGGGTTCCCCGGGCCGCAAGGAATCTGTCTCGACGCTCAGGGTACCGGCGAACTGCTTGATTGCGAGCTGCCCATCGAGCCACTGATCGTAGCCTGCCATCCATTCCTGGTACGGCTTCGTCATCCAGCGGCAGCGGGTCAACATGCCATCCGGTGCGTTCTGCATCGCCGCGTCGTACCTGGCCGCCCAATCGTAGATCTCGGCGTACTTGCCGAGCACCGAATCGGCCACGTCGTCAGGCAGCCCCTCGGGGCCGTTCAGCAAGTCGCGATGTGCCAAGATCTGGTCATACACCTGGGCAAACAGATCGAGGCGGTGCAGATGATACTCGAAGAAAGGGGCGTACAGCCCCACATGGCCCAACCAGCGTTTCTGCTGGTCCGCATCCAGCACCTTCTCCAATTCACTCAGCCCGGCCCGGAATCGGCCGACCGTGTCCGCACCTTCCTGCACAACCGCGGCCCGGGCCTGGGGCGTCAGCTTCATCCAGTCCGCTGGCGGCATGTGCAGGGCGAGGATGTCCCACAGTTCCTCGTAAGAGTCGTTCATGGCGAGAAACGGTTCGGCCGCGGCTGGGCCGAACTCCCTCACCGCCCATTGAAAACGGAACGAGTTCGCCGTGGCCGTAGGTTCCCAGCCAAAGAAGCCGATCGACTCCCACGGCAGTTCGCAGCCGACATAGGCGCCGCCAATCCAGAAACTCCCGCGGTCGGCCATGAGCCGTTTCATGCGTGGCGAGGGCGCCACGCGGAAGTTTGCGTAGAGGTTGTCGATCCACGTATCGCCCATGGGGCCAATGAACTCGTAATCGCGCGAAAGGGCAGCCGCACCGCTCCCATGGCCGACGATGTGGAGGTCTTCCGGCAGGAACGGATCGAGCTTCGGTTCGTAGGTGTCGAAATAGGGATAGACCGCCACCTCGCCCTGGAAGCCGTGCGAACGCAGCCAGTCGTAGATCACCAGATACTGCTCCCACACGGGGCTCTTGGTGCGTGACTGGGCCACGAATTCCTTGCAGCGATCACAGGTGCAGATGCCCCCATTGTCGTCGCGGACCAGAAACAGGCCGTCCAGCGGATAGGTTTCGATCAGCTCGCGGAAGAAGGCATCGATATAGCGCCGGTATTCCGGATGGGTGAAGCAGGGGATCTTGTCGCTGCCAGGCGCCATGGCTTCGGGAAATCGCCGGGCATAGGTTGTGGGCACGCAGCCGATGGGGATCCAAAGCCAGACCTGGCCGCCGCGGTCCTGCAGATACCTGGTCAGCTTCAGGCCATGTTCGCGATGGTAGTCCAACTCGGCAAACCTGGCTCCCGACGATTCATCGTAAGCATCGCCCTGGTCGGTCCGCAGCTCCGGCATGTACTTGTAGCCCACCGGCATCTTCCAGTTGGCCCACATGCCCATGCATGCGAATACATTCATGCCCGAGTCCAGCAGCCCGTCGAACACACGGCACCACTCCGTATCGTCGGCGTAAGGAAAGTCCACCTCGAAGTCGCCGCCGCCGAACCCGCCGCCGCGCAGATCCACCACGGGATTTCTCGCCGTCAACGGCAACCCCCCCTCGAGTCCGTATCGCTTCAGGTGACCGGCTATAGCCCGGACGGCCCCGTTCAGTCCGAGGCGCGTTCCGGCCTGCAACGTGAAACCCTTCCCGCCGGCTGCCATCCGATACCCATCGCCGGAGATGCCCAGGCTCGCGGGATCGGGCACCAATTCGAGTCGTATTGTCCAGCAGTCAGCCGCTTCGCCGGTTGAACATTCCGCCCCGGCATTCTTCAGGGCCTTGATCAGCTCGCCGGCAACCGCTTCGGCCTGGGCGTCGTCCACAATCCGCACCGGACGCTCGATCCTGGCGGTCCGTGCCGGCAACACTTCGACCACGAGCCCTTCGTCTGCCAGCTCGACCAGATCGGCAATCCTTGCCTGCCGGTCTGCCGCAACGGGAAACAGCCGCCGCACGAACTGTCGTCCGTTGACCGACTCGCCGCCCAATTCGAGCACGCCCGAGGTCTCTCCCCAGTGTGCGCAGGCGATACTCTTGACGGAGGCGGTGTACTCGCGGAAGCCGTAGAAGGCCCATCGGTTTTCGAGGTATGGAAAACGCTGCTTCGCACCGGCCAGCGGCAAGGCGTATTCGACCGCATGATTCAGCCAGGGCGAGCGCCCTTTCCACGGCCGTTCATCGACCACGATCTCGAGCAAGCCCGATGCGTGCAGCCGGTAGGTGAGTGCCAGGGCCGGTCCTGCGGCCGGTTCGAGCACGAAGCTCACTTCGGTCAATGCGGCACTGGACGACAGAGACTCGCAGCGGGCCTGCTGTGCCACCGGCCCGATCTTCCGCATGCCAACCGACGCCGTGGCGTAACCGCATCCAAAGGGCCCTTCGAGCTGGTAACCATCTTCCGCCAGGCGGCACGGCGCCACCGTGAAGGGTGCCGAGAGCAGCGACGTCCCGCAGGCCTCCCAGGACAACAGGGAACCGCTCCCCTCGTCGATCACCGTGCGGCCCGCAGGATAGTCGATCGTCAGTCGGCCGTCGCCACGCTGCACGGCCGGGACCGCTTCAGACGTTCCGGAAATGACGTCCACCTGCACCCATTTCCCGGGCGGCACATCGCACGTGAACACCAGCAGGTCCTCGGACCGAGGCTGGGTGCCGGGCGACCGCAGTTCGGCCTTCCAATGGGCACGTCCTTCGCGAATCGCGAAGGGGAGGATTCGTCCGTTGCTGATCAGTTGCGTTCTGCTCCAGTCGATGACGTTCGGAGCGACAATGCGCCCCACCGGCACTTCGACGGCGGTCGGCCCTTGCCATGCCGTCGGGTTCAGTAGCCGGACGGTCGCCTGCGGCTCTGCCAGCCCTTCCGACGCGGCAAGTTGCCCGAGCAACGCCAGTGCCGGCAAGACAGACAGTGTCATCCAATTCACGTGCATGAACGATTCCTCCCGCCACGACAGGCAGTCCGACGTTGTTGACGATATAGCCGAGGGCCGTTGAACGGGCTGGGTCTCATATATCGAGCGGGACGTTGACGGTGCGACGTCCGCCCCAACTGGTTATCTTGGCGAAACACGGGCCGCCAGACAATGGGCTCATGGCCTCACCAGGGCACCCCGAAGCGGGTGACGGGAGCCATTGGCTCTCTGGTAGTATCATCGATGCCCACGAGCGTTCAGATCGGAATGCCCCCCTCATATTCCTGCGTCCTGCAGTTCCGTCCTTCTTCACCTGCTCCGCGCCTCAAGCTCGTTCGAAGAGGCGACTGGCGAGGGAGAGTGAAGAACGAAGGGGCCTCGCTTACACGTCGGGTGGGGATCGAGCGGGTTGTCGCGATGCTATCGTCGGTCGCAAGTCGGACTGGTGTTTAGTCATTGGGGTCAAGTGAGGGTTTTGGCACGCATGCGTCTATGCTGCAGAAAGAAGATAGGGCGAGAGGGGCATTTGTAAGTGGCAGTAGTGAACATGGTTACATATTTGGGGTGAAGCGTAACCGTGACCCCACAAGTGAGGTATGCGCCAAAAGTCGGGGCTGGCGGAAAACAGAGGTCGGCAGATCGGAGATCGGAGATGGAAGATCGGAGGGGACGGGAGACGGGAGACAGGGGCGCGTGGAATCCTGTATTTCGGGTGCGTGTGTTGTTTGGAGGGTCTTGGCATTATTTCGGAACGCATGAGCGTGCGAGCGACAAAAGAGTTAGGCGTTTCTGGTCAGGCACAAACACGCTTGCGAGAGAAGTTACCGTTTCAGATGAGCTGGCTGGACCGGCTGCGAAAATGGGAAACGTGGGTAAACGGTAGGAGGCAACTTTGCACGAGATTTGAAGTTTTCTGACACTTTTACCTCGGAAGTGGCTCCCCGGATCTGGGGAATGGCTTGTGTATTTTTCCAGCGGCAATGGCCGGGGAGACGTGGCGAGCGAATGAAGGAGGAACGGCGAGGAGCTGAGGGAGCCGGAGCCTGGGGACGGAGGGAACAGGGATCGAGCACTAATCCTGGGCTTATCCGGGGGGACGGGTTAGTCAACGGGGAGTGGCTGATCGGTGGCGTATCTCGAGGGAGCGGCTGCATTTTGGCACAAGTGTGGCCAGGGGCCAAGAAGGTTGGGCGAGGATCGCAATACGTTCGCGGCTGGTGG
>CAYSCH010000120.1:0-11260 GCA_964429355.1 uncultured Planctomycetaceae bacterium
CAGCACGCCTCGGGCTGCGTCGACTTCAAGACTTCCAATGCCGTCAAACACGTAGTAGTCGTCGTTGGCCACGGGGGGGGCGTTGGCGACCGCCAGATCGAAGGTAACGGTTGTCGCCTCGCCGTCGCTGTCGGTGACCGTGACGGTGACCACCTGCGTCTCGTCAGGACCATCGGCCGCCGGAAAGGACCAACTCCAGGTGTTGTCGCCATTGTCGACGATGGTCCCGACCGAAGCGGTGAACGATACCAGATCGTCGCCGGGCTCGAGGTAAGTGCCCGTGTTCGTGGCCGTCTGGCCTTCGAGCACCTCGACGCTTGGGAGATCCACCGCCACCGTGGGAGCCACATTCGCAACCGCAAGGTCGAACGTCACGGTGGCGGCTCCGCCATCCTCGTCGGCAACGGTTACCGTGACCGTTACCGAATTGTCGGGGCCATCGGTCGTTTGCAGCGACCACTTCCAGGTACCGTCGCCATTGTCGACGACGGTACCCACGGAGGCCGTGAACGAAAGTGCATCATCGCCCGGATCCTGGTAGGTGCCCGAGTTGGTTGCCAGCTCTCCTTCCTCCACGGCCACCGATTCGCTATCGACTGTGGCGGTGGGTGCGACATTCTCGACAACGAGGCTGAAGGTAGTCGTGCTGACGCCGCCGTCGCTGTCGGTGGCCGTGATGGATACTGACTGCGACTGGCCCGGGCCGTCAGTGGCCGCAAACGACCAACTCCACGTGCCGCTGCCGCTGTCGACGATCGTGCCAACGGAGGCCGCAAGTGTCAGCGTATCGGCGCCCAGATCGTCGTAGGTACCCGTGTTGGTTGCCGTCTGGCCTTCGCTGACCGTTACCGACGGCTCGTCCGCGGTCACGGTCGGTGCGACATTCTCGACCACAAGGTTGAACGTGATCGTACCCGTCTCGCCGTCGCTGTCGGTGGCGGTAACGGTCACGACCTTCGAGTCGTCGGGGCCGTCAATGGTGGCAGACGACCAGCTCCACGTGCCGTCGACGTTACTGAGAATCGTGCCGGCAGAGACGGCGAGCGTGACGGGATCGCCTCCCGGATCGCTGTAAGTGCCGGTATTGGTCGCGGTCGTCCCTTCGGCCACAGTCACCGATGCGTTCGTCACGGCGACCACCGGCGGCGAATTGCCGACCTCCACAGTGGCCTGGACAATCGGGCTCACAGCATCGCCATCGTCGCGGCAGCGGAGGAAGACCGTCCAGGTAGCCGGCCCGTCGATGCCCTCAGCGGAAAACAGCGGGTTCTGGACGTTTTCGTCGCCTTGCGTGGCCGCGTCGCCCGCCTCGCCGAAGACACCGTCGTCGTCCAGGTCCCACTCATAGACGATCTTCGGCTGATCGCCCGCCACATCCGTTCCTGAACCGGCCAACTGGACTGTTTCGAATTCATCAACCTCGTAGGGGCCGTTGGCGTTGGCCACCGGCGCCACGTTGACGACGGTCAACGCGAACTGCTCGGTGGATGACATTCCGTCTTCGTCGGTCAGCTTGACGGACACGACATAGGATCCGTCGTCTTCATAGACGTGACCGGCCTCGATGGACCCGACGGCCGGAGGCCCGGTGCTTTCTACGTCGGCTTGACCTGAAGTATCGGTCGAGTTGTCCCCCCAGTCGATCTCATAAACAAACGGCCCTTCGCTATCGAGATCGAGAAATGTGGCGATCGTGCCGAAATCGACTGCCCCTTCCGACACGGTGGTGTTGCCGATGACGGCCACGACGGGAGCTTCGTTGTCCGCCGCCGCAAGGACCAGCGAGGTCGCGGAAGCGGAATAGGCTCCTTCCTTCAGCGGTCCCACGAACGCTCTGCTCGACCGGAAGGAAATACCAGTAGCAGCGTTCCTGGATGCGGCCGCCAGGACGGCAGACTCTCCGCCGCTGTCGCCCACAAACACCTGGTACTCCTGGGAAGTCATGGGGCCAACGAACACCCGGCTGGTTTGAACCGCGGCCAACGCCGCACTGGACGCCGCAGGAACGTCCTGGACGGTAACGGAGAACGTCCGCGAGTGGGTCCCGCCATCGTCGTCCGTAAGCGTGACCGTGACTTCATAGGGGATCACATTGTTGTCGCCGTCAACCCGCTCGCTCGCATAGGTGTGGGTGGCCGTAATTGTGCCGGTGAGCCCCGCCACATTGCCGGGAGGGCCAGTGGGCAGCTCGACAACCGTCGCCTGGTTCTCAGTGCCGTCGCCCCAATTGACGAGGGCCGTATGGGTATCGAGAGTGCCCTTGTCGACAAAGCTGGCCGGGCCAAGGGTGAAGAGCTCATCTTCCTTCACGGTGGCAGCGGCAATCTCGCCGAGTTCGGGGGCCACGTTGGCCACCGTCACCGCAACGGTCTCCGTATCGGCGGCACCATCGTCGTCGGTGATCGTGACGGTCACCGTGTACGGAATGATATTGTCTGTTCCAGCCTTCTTCTCGTCGGCATAGACGTGGGTCCCGGTGACGGTTCGGGCCACCGCGTCCACCGTTCCCGCCTGAGGTTCCGTGCCATCGCCCCAATCGATCACGGCGGTGTGGGTGTCCGACGTGCCGGCATCGGTGAAGCTTACCAGGCCAAGCGTGAAGGATGCGCCTTCGCTCACGTTGGCAGCGGTCATCGGGCCCAGGACCGGTGCGGCGTTGCTCACGGTCACCGCAAGGGTCCCCGAGGCCACACCACCGTCGTCGTCGGTGACCGTGATGGTAACGGTGTAGGGGATGACATTTCCGGTGTTGTCCTCGTTTTGCTCGGCGTACACATGGGTTCCGGAAACGGTGCGGGCAGCGGAATCGACCACGCCGGCCTCGGCCGCTGTGCCGTCACCCCAATCGATCAGGGCGGTGTGAACATCCACCGTGCCGGCGTCCGTAAAACTGGCAAGTACCTTGCTGAACGACTCCCCTTCCAAAATCTGCTGGGCCGCGATGGGTGTGACCTGCGGGGCGGCATTGGTGACCTCGGCGGTCTTGTCGATGCTGATGCTGCCACCATCGCCGTCGGCAACGGTCACACGCACATTGTAGACATGGGTCGCCGAGGGAGTTTGCCCTGGGGTGGTGTTTGGACCATCGTCGGCATATCGATGAGGGTCGGACAGCGGAGTTGTCGGGATCGTGAATTCCTTCTGCCCGCTCGGGAGCACGACTACCGTATCCGACGTCCCGTCGCCCCAACTGACCGTGACGGTGTGCGTGTCGAGGGCGCCGTCCTCAAATGTGCCGTGGATGTAGGCGATCTCCCCCTCGGTGACCGGGGCGATATCGTCGACCACGAGCGTCCGCGGCGCCACATTGTTGACGATCACCGTCATGAAGCGTTCGAGCGAAATGCCGCCGGCGTCGTCTTCCAGTGTGATCGTCACCACAAATCGGCCGTCCTTTTCATACGTGTGGGCCCCGTCGAACGATCCCCAGGTCAGCTTTCCGGAACTTCCCGAAACGAGGATCTCGGCATTTCCAGTGTCGGGCGCTGAGCCGTCGGCCCAGTCGATTTCGTAGCGGAAGGCCGTGGTGTCAAGTTGAACGTCGTAGAAGCCCGGGTCGGTGAATAGACCGAGGTTCGCAACACTGAGTTCGGCCCCCTCGTCCACCACACGCAGGCCGCGGACCCACAGGCTCGGCGCCACGTTCTCCACAGTCACGGAGAATGTGCTTGTTCCCACGGCCCCCCGGTCATCGCTCACCCGAACGGACACGGAGTGGGAGCCGACCTCGGCGCCGAAGTCATAGTCGAGTTTGACCGTTCGGCCCTCGAGCGTGGCCGGCTGCCAGTCCGCGGCACCGCCATAATTGACCTCCGCGGTCCACTGGTCGTCGCCGGGATCCGTGAACGTCAAATCGCGAGTGAGTCGGTCCCCTTCGTTGATCGTGACTGCGTCCACCGTGGCGACGACGGGCGCGACGTTGACCACCGTGATCGACGTGGTCTTGGAGTCGGATCCGCCGTCGTCGTCGGTGACAGTGACGGTAACCGTGTAGGGATCGCCTGCCGCCCCGGCTGAGTAGTCATCGAGATACCGGTGCGGACGGGTGAAGCCTCGCTCGCCCGCGGTCAAATCGAAGGTGTCGCTGTTGCCATCTCCCCAATCGATCAGAATAGTGTGAACGTCGACGAGGCTCGCGTCGGTGAATCCGCAAGAGAGGGTGGTAGTTCCCCCTTCGTCGATCGTGCCCGGATCGGCCTCCAGATCGGTGATCGCGGGAGCCGGGGTACCCACGCGGATCGAGTCCGCGGCATAGGCGTAGCGGATGTGGCCGGCCTCATCGCTAATCGTGCCGAGCAGATAGTAGTCGCCAAGTGCGACGCCGGTCAGATCGCCGACACCCGATTTGGCTGCGGGAACTGCTCCGGTCTTCTCCAGAGTCTGCCCCGACTGGCCGCTGACGAGAATCGCGTTGGCGTTGTAGGGATTCTGATCCGGATCAAGATAGAAGCGGGCCGACGATGGGCTGTCGTAGTCCTGGTGGTAGAAATCGACGTTCAGCTTGTCGCCGGGCGCGAAGTCTCGCTGAGCAGATGACATTTCCAGACCGAGCATGTTGGGCCAGACGGCAGCCGTCCATGTCAGCGTCGAGCGAGCCCCTTCGCCTCCGAGGGCCGCGGTCACACCGGCGCCCGGCCGGGCCCCTCCGGCCACTCGGCTGAAATGGTATCCCGTTTCGGCTCGTGGACCGGCCATTTCCTGGGTCGTGTCGTACCAGGTGGCCAGGTTGGCCGCGGTCAACTTCACTTCGCCATCATCGATTCCCTCGGTCGTGTCGATCGTGCCGTGGTACCAGAGATGCACGTTGGAGTGAGCGCTCGAATAGCCCAGGCCGTCGTCGAGGATGTCGTCGTTCAGTTCCGCATTGAAAGCCCCTGGGACCACTTCGCCGTCGAAGTCCAACGGATCCAGGTCTTTGCGCCAGTAGCTATCGCCAAAGACCACGTTCTCCGTAATGGAGAAGCTGTTGTCGCCCCAATCGTCGGGATCGACGATGAATTCCAGCGGATGCGTGTCGAGATAGGTGACCTGATCGACCCACACTCCTGCCTCGCCAAGATCTTCCGCCAGAGCGCCCACCAACGATGCTCCCCGGCTGTGCCCGATCAAGTGGACCGGCGAAGCCAAGAGGTCGCCCCCCAACGAGGCCAGATCGGTGAACAGATATCTCGAAACCGCCCCGGCAACGGTCTGGGTGGTTACCTCCAACGGCGCGGCAACGGCTGACCAGTCAAGGGAGACGACCGCTTCACCCGCCAACGATTTGGCCAGATCGTACGTGGCCGCCGTGTCTTCTGCGGCTGGCGCGAAACTGCCGGAGAATTCCCAGCCGGTGACCTGGATTTTGTTGTCAACTTCCTCAACGGTCATCTTGAATTGAGCGACATCTTCAGCCGTACCCCCGAAGGCCTCGCCGATCCGGACGGCAACCTCGTCGGCCATTCCGGCCACCCATTCGGGCAACTTGGGATCATCTCCGAACGCCTGGGCACCGTGCGTGATGAAGGTCACACCACTGAGCAATCTCCGCTCCTCCAGCGGCTGGCATGCCAGGAGACGAAGCTTCGGACGTGACTTGCGCGTGTTCTTCGGGGCGGCGGGACCAAGGATTGAACTGCGGAGACGTTCAAAGCTGAATCGGCGCATGATAGTACCTCACCCTTCGGTGGGATGGATGATCCAATGGCGGGGAGCCGCAGGTGGGTTGGGTTCGGCAGCTCGAAAACGGGATAACGCTTCGGCCAAGTGCGCTGGCAGGGAACGTCGGCAGGCAGCAGAAACATGGAGGATCGACAAGACGTCGCGGCGATCTGTCTTGCCAAGCCGCACCAGTTTACCCAGGCTCCAACCGAGAATCCTGCTCCTTCAGGTGGCTGAATGAATTTGGAGTACTTACCAAGACGTACCCAGAACAATGTAGCGAACGGGAAAAATCCACGAAATTGCCACACAAGTTCTGGAGGGAACCTAGTCTCTGGGGCAGAGCAACGCCAATCGGTTTTCCACGCCAGACGCGGGCCTATTTCGACCGGGACTGTCCCAACGGAGTCCAATACCTCCTGGCTCCGTAATCGGGATCATCATGACGGTGGAAAAAGGACATGTCAAGCATTTGCCCGAAAAAACTACCCGGAGTACCCATCTTAAGAAGTCCTCACAAACGTATGAGTTTCCCGCGGGCATGGATGGGCACAGCCGGTGGTTTTGGCAGCGGCTCTAAGAAGTCCTCACAAGTTTCCCACGGGCAGGGATGGGCACGGCCGCCGGTGGTTGTGGCAGCGACTCTAACTGCGATTGTGAGAGGCCCGCAGATGCGATCGTGCTGCAAACGCCTATTTCCAGAACGCGGAGCTGGTCAGCAGGTGTGCTGTTACTCTCCCAGCACAAATCGGGCCTCGAGCCAGTTGGCCTGGTCCTGGACGTCGGCCGCCTCGGCGAAGTCGACGACCAGATCGATCCGCTCGGCGCCTCCCACGTCGACGGCGATCGGAACGGGCGGGTCGAATCCGCGAACCGTAGGGCTCACGTATTTCTCATTGCCGTCGACGAACACGCGAAAGCGGACGCTTCCCAGCCCCTCCGTTCCGTCGTCGATGCAAAGTCCCGCCTGGAACCGGATTGAGTTTTTCGGCGGGGCATAGCTGATACGTGCGGCCGTATACATGCCCAGTCCCTTGAGGTGCAAACGGCCTCCAGATCGCATCAAGCCTCCCAGCGCGTTACGGTCTTTCTGGTATTCCCATGTGCGATCCAGGTAGGGCACATGGCGATAGCCCGCCGGCGACAAATCGGAGAGATACACCAGACGCGGAGATGCCGGTTGCAGGAAAGCTATTTTCTTCGTCGCGGTTTTCCAGGAGAGCCCGCCGACCGTTTCCAGAGTCCCCGTCTCTCCGTCGACTGTCAACTGCTTCACGCAGACACGGCTGCCATCGGCCAACCCTACGACGGATGGGTTGGCGGTTCCAGCCGGAGTGGAGCGGGGAAAGCTGATTGTGCTGATATTTCCCAGGTCGAGCTGGATGGGTCCCACCGATGTGCGCAGCGCGATGTCCCGGTCGCTCAGGGCGGTCAGTTCACCGCGCATCCGGTCGCCGTTGAGCATGACAACCCGGGTTGTCTCTGCTTCGTTGCGGACCGCCTCGTCGAGCAGCCGATCGCGGTCCAGGTGGGAGGCGGGAAGACGAGTCACCACAGCGGCAATCTCCTGGCGAGGGAGCCGCACGAGCCCGACCGAGTCCGAATCGAGCGAGAGATCCGCCTGGCCCGCCTCCAGGATCCCGGCCACCAGGAGCGTGCCGTCGCGGAGGACGAACACCGGCGCACGATCGGGATCGACACAGTCGCCCCAGCGGACCAGTGTGCCGGCTGGGAGTTCCCTCTTGCCACCTTCCGTCTCGAACACCGCGAGCCCCTTCGGATCGACACTCACCAGGGTACCCCGAAAGGGAGCCCCTTCAAGCGGAACGGCAAGGGGCTTGTCTTCCGGCGCGGCAACGTCTGGAGCAAGCAGGAGAGAGAGGGCCGGGATGATCGAGGGAAGGAGTCCCATGGTGATGTGGCGAGAGGGGGAGGATGGCAAGGGCAAGTCTCGAATGGTGCAAAGGTATTCGATGGCGACAGGCAAATACGATTTGGCCCCCGTGCGGCACGGACCCTGCTCGTGTGGCACCTGCCTAGCGTTGGAGGATGGGGAGGTAGTTGTTGGGGACTTGGAGAACGATGCAGCACATGGCCGTGGCGTACTCGGGAGAGATTGGCGACATCCACGAACCGTCTGCCCGTTGCCGGCTGACCATCTCGTCGCGAATGGCCGGGTACCACTTCTGCCAGGCTTCACCTCCCTGCCGCCACATGGCTTGCACGGCGTAGTAGTGGGCATAGAAGTAGTAGCTCTCACCGGCGTTGGACCGCCCCTCGCCGGGCAGGAACTTCATCAGGTATTCGATACCCTTGGCCAGTTCGGGGCCTTCGTAGACCCCGGCGCTATGCAAGGCGACCACGCCGGCGGCCGAGCGGCCGAAGCCACTTTCGCCTCCGCTGACCATGTACATGAATCCCCCATCGGGATTCTGGCTGCGGCGGACGTAGTCGATGCACTTGTCGATCGTCTCTCGGGGCACTTCGATACCCGCATTGCGGGCGGCCCTGAGGGCCATCACCTGGCAGATCGTCACGCTGATATCCGCGTCGAGCCGACGCGGCTGGTAACGCCAGCCGCCTTCGTCGTTCTGGGTATTAACAATCAGGTTGACCGCTCGCGCAAGTTTCTCGCGGACTTCGTCTGAGGGAGACATGCCGTAGCACTCGGCCAGGAAGAGCGTGGCGAAACCATGCCCGTACATCGGGCCGTGGCTTTCGGACCCGGGAGCGGAAATGAATCCGCTTTCCTGGCAATTGGCGAGGACGTAATCGACGCACTGGTCGACATTCTCTCCGTAGGGCCCGCGGCCGGGCGTGCTGCCGCTGGCCATGAAAGCCAGTCCGGCAATCCCACAGATGGCAACATTGCCGCGATACGCTCCCGAGGCAAAGGATCCGTCGTCATGCTGCGACGCATCCAGATAGGTCAGCCCCTTGGTGATGGCCTGGTCGGCGGCCGGCGTAACCAGCTTGCCGGCATCCGCTTCGACGCGAAGGTCCTGGGCGGTGGCGGCAGGGAGAGCCCCAAAGAACGCCAGCGAGCAGGCGGCCAGGAACACCAGAGAGCGGCGCGCATCGCGGCAGGAAGCCCCTTGTCTGCGCTGGCGATTCGGGTCGGTCTGGCACTCATCGGTCAACTCATGGCCTCGCCGACCCGTCGGGTTGCCAAGGATGTTGTGGGTCATTGGGGTTCCTTTCGGTCCTCGGCGAGGCGCTTATAGTACTGCTCGATCATGTCGGCGTACTTTGGAAGGAACTCTTCGATCGACGACTGGAGCATCTGCTGGCGTTCCTTCTCAGGCAATTCGCCCCAGACCTGCTTGATGACGGCGATCATCTCAGCCATGTCGGGGGTCTGACCGTCCGCCTTGCCTGGCTTCACGTTGCTGGTCGTGGCGGGCTTCGAGCTGGAGCTCCCTTCCTTGGGTTGAGAGGGCTTGGGTTGCTCGGTCGGCTCCCGCTTGGCCACGCTCTGGCATTGACTGGCGCAGGACTGGCATTTCTTCTGGGCACGTTTCAGCAAGGTGTCGATGTCGGCGATGATCTCCGCCTGGATCTTCTGTGTCTTCTCACCAGACTCGTTCTCGCCGATGAGCCCCTCGGCCAGACGCATACTCCGGGCGATGCCCAATAGGGGGTTCTGAGCTTCATCCACGGCCGCTTGGCCGAGTTCCTGTTCGAGCAGGTCGTTCCAGGCGTCAATCCGGCGCGTTGAGAGGGGCTCTCTCGCTGACGATTCCGGCTTGGGCGGCGTCTTCGAATCGGGGCCGAAGAGCTCCCGCTCGACTTCCGTGTCGATCGCATCCGTCTTGAGATCACCGAACAAGGCGTCATCCAGCGAAGGGGGTGAAACCTGGGCGCTCTGCGCCCAGGCCGCCGGTGGGTCGATCTGGGCCACTGCGGCAAGCAAAGCGGCCAGGGCCACCATGAAACAAACCTTCCCACTTGAGCACAACATCATGGCACCTCCTCCAAATCCTGACTGGAGCCGTCCGGATCAAGACCTGGTAATTGAGCCGGGTTGTCTTCCGGGGCCTGCGTTTCCTGCATCAGGCCGAGTAGCAGATCGGCCAGGTGCCCCTGCTCCCGACCCAGCCGGGCATACTCCTGGCGGGCTTCTTCGGGCATCGCCTCCGCGGCTCCATACTGCTGTTCGAGAACCTCGGTCCGGGCATTGATTCCAACCTGCATCAGCTTCAGCAGTTTCAGTTCTGCCATCGCCTTCAGGGCGTCACCGGGCGCCTTGGGGGCATTCTGCCCGGTATCTCGTCCCTGGCCACCGCTTTGGTCTTCTTCCGATTGGTTCTCGTCAGGCGCCACGGGCTGGAGGGCCTCGATGATCTGGTCGAGCCTGGCGAGGGCCGAGTTCTGTGCCTGTTGGGTGGCCGGGCCGGTTTGTTCCTTGACGAGTGCCCCGTGGGCGGCCGCCATGTCGTCGGCCGTTTGGCTGAGCACAAGCTGGAACACGGCGGCCGCCGCCAAATCGTCGGCGGTCCGCCCCGTTTCCTCCTGAAGGTGGGCCTGTTCCCGGGCCAATCCCGCCAAGGTCGCCCGTTGCGATTCAGTGAGTTTCTCGTTCTGAGTCTGTAACTCGGCGAGCCGCTCCGTCCCCTCCAGGGCTGCCTGCTGCCGGCGCCGCAAGGCTTTCAGACCGTCTTCAAGCTGGGCCAGTTGCTCGAAGGCCAGCTCGGCTTCCGCCTGGCGACGCTGGTCGGCCAGTTGCTGCCGGGCCTCGTCGAGTTTCTTTCGGGCGTCGTCAGCCTGACTGGCCGCCTCCTTGCCGGCGTCTTTACTGGCCAATTCGCCCGACTGCTGCATGCTCTTTTCAGCTTCCTTGGTCGTTTGGGCGGCCTGGTCGGCCGACAAACGCTCCAGTTGGCCAGATGCCTCCTCGGTGGCCTTCTTGATAGCCTCCTGGGCCCCCCGGAGTTGCTCGAGGCGACGTCGGCGCTCGTTCTCGTCCGGCATCCCGGCAGCCTGCTCGATTTCACCCTGCAACGTGGCTTGACGCTTGGCCAGATCGTCCAGTTGCTGCTCGGCCTGTTGGAGCCGACGAATCAGTCTGGCCAGCTCGTGCTCCCGACGATTTCCGAGAATGTCGAGCACCTGCTGGAGTCCTTCGACGACTCGCTGTTGTTGGGCGATCGCCTGTCCCAAACGGTTTTCATCAACGGCCTGACCGGCGTCGTGCATCGTGGCCGAAAGGGAGAGCCGCCGCGATTCGGCCAGGGCATCGGCCAGGGTTTCGGCCGC
The DNA here is from genome assembly GCA_964429355.1 of uncultured Planctomycetaceae bacterium. Lineage (GTDB taxonomy): Bacteria > Planctomycetota > Planctomycetia > Pirellulales > Thermoguttaceae > JAAYAY01. The sequence goes on from CAYSCH010000120.1 coordinate 10,897, forward strand.
CAGTGGGTCCGAGGCCTGAAGATCCGCAGCATTTCGCCGCATTTCGTCTTCGATGCGATCCAAATCCCTTGCCAGTTCAGCCTGCCTGCGGGATTGGATCTTCGACTCGGCAATCTCCTGAGGTGTCAGATCCCGCGAATCCTTGCCGAGAGTAGCCTGAGCGAGCGTGGATGTCTGGTTGGCCAGTTCCTTTTGATCCCGCAGCAACTGGGCAACACGCCGGTGGAACTGGCGGTAGTTCTCCCATTGGGAGAGCTCACCGAGCATATTCTCCAAACTCGTGATCACGGCTTCCTGGTGGATACCGGCATCGGCCAGCGGGTCTGTAATCTCATCCAGCGACGGCGGTTTCGCCTGCTTCTCC
>CAYSCH010000120.1:11270-23127 GCA_964429355.1 uncultured Planctomycetaceae bacterium
TTCTCCAACTGGATCTGGGCGCCCTTGATCGCCGCCGTCATGCTGAGAGTGATCTGCGGAAGATGTTCGCGCCCGAGCTTGTCGAGCCGCGCGCGGATGTCTTCCATGCGGCGGCGGACATCGGGATTGTCGATCCCGTTGTTGTCCAGATCGGCGAGCAATCCGGCAACATGCATCGGCACACCCTCGCCGGCCGCGGTCAAGGTACGATTGACCTGTCGCTGATTGAGTTCGGCGCCGCGGAGCTGGTCGACCTCGGGCTGCGCCAAGGTGGAAGTCTGCCGCAGGCGGATTTCCATCTCGGCGGTCTGCCGCCGGCATCCCTGCTGCATTTCCAGCACGCGGGCCAGCTCGCTCAGGATCATTCCCTGCCGAGTGGCAATCCGCTCGGCGAGCTCTTCGGACGTAATAATGCTCACTCGACGGGTCTCACTCCGTCCCGTCTGGGGGAAATCATCGTCGGCCTCGGCATGCAAGGCGAGCTGGCTGCCCGGCTGCAGCGCTAAACCGCCGAGGGCCCAGGTGTGATCCACAGAGCGAACCTCACCGTCCATCGTCTCGTCGGGCGCCGAGGCCTCTTCCGCACGCTGGTAGAGCACCACCTTTTCTGGGGTTTCGGCATCGTCGCGGGTGAAAATCAGCCTGATCGTCCGCACCCAAAGGTCGTCCTTGACCCCGATCCGCAGCGGTACACTCGCCTGGGGTGTGACGAAGATATTGGCCGCCGGTTCCTCGATCGTCACGGTGGGAGGAGCGTCGGGCACGGCGCGCACATCCCATCGCAACACCCCGCCCCCTTCGAGTCCCTCGGTGTCGGTCAGCTCAAACCAACAGGTCGTGGGCTGCTTGACGTCGAAACTCGCCTCGACCGTTCGCCTGTCGGACCCGGAAAGCCGGCACTCGACACGGTCTCCTTCCTCCGAGCAGAAGGTTGCCGCCGAAAGGGCGCGATTGGCCGTGGCCGAGATTTCCATACGCGAGCCGACCATGGCCCGCACGAGCGTTTCCGATTCCCGGGGAGGCAGGCCGGTGTAGGCTGGGGGAATGATGCGGGTCTTTTGCCTTTCGATGCGAGGCGCCGGAACGACCTGGACGGGAATCCAGGGCATCTGGCGATCGTCGCCGGCCTCGACACGATATGCGAAGCAGCGCGACACGTTCTCGCGACGCACGCGGAGACGACCGCCGAGGTACTGAACCGTTCCCCCCTCTTCCTGTTGCCGGCCCTCGTCGTCCTGCCATCGATAGAAAACCCGTGCATTGCTCGGCAGGCGGGCGCCGTAGGCATCGATCACTTCCGCTTCAAAATCGCTCCCAGACGCAATCCTCTCCATGCGGCGTTGGCCAAGCACGACGGCAAGTCGCCGGTCTTCGTTCTGGCCGGGAGGCTCAGGAAGAACTCGGGCGACAAGCACCGGCTCCGAGAAGAGAACCGATCCCGAGTCCGTAGAAACCGCGGTTCTGTTGTCAAGCCGAACTCCGCACCAGTCGTTCCAGGGTTCGCCATCTGCGACAAACTGGAAGTTGAACCCAAGTTGCACATTGGTCCGGCGCGTAATCCGACCGGCATCGCCGGGAAGTGTGATCCGCACTTCATCCCGAGGTGACTGAGACGCCGAATCGAAACGGTAGTGAATCGTCAACGTCTCAGGCAAGGCCTGATTGGCGAGATCGCGTACAATCGGCGCAAAGGTATCGCCGGGGGCGAGCCGCAAAGGCGGCGCCGAACCCGACTGCAGAATTGCCAAATGGGTCGACTGGGGCCAGACCGTCCGGCCGAAGGGATTCGCCAAACGTGACAAGGCGACCGCGGCCGATGCAGGCGCCGCGATCACGATCCCCAGGGCCACGCAGACAATCAACAGGGCTGTGGCAACGGTCCTACCGACGGGCCCCACCCGCACGGCCCTGACTAGGTCGATCTTCTCCACATCGGCCGTCGTTTGCACCACAACCGCCCGGCGCAGGGCAAACGACCCGGCCGTGGAATCGTCTTCACGCTGGTGCAGGAATTCAACGGCACTCGGCAGCGCGTCCCCCACGGTCGGAAAGATGCGGCCGAGCCGCCGCGCCAGATCGGCATCGTGCCAGGGAATTGCCAGGGCCTGGAGGAGATGACGACGCACCGCCCATAGACACAATCCCACAACCGTCAGCGTGCAGAAAAGCCGTAGACCGGGATCCCGAAATCGCAGCAGATAATCCACTGCGCCCATGAGCATCATCGCGCTGAGAACGCATCCGACAACCCACGCGACACCGTAGAGGGCAAGGAGTCCTCGCAAACGTCGTCGGACCTGGCGCAATCGTTGTTCCAGCGGGTGGCTCATGGCCGTCTTCTTGCCCTGTCTTGTGTCGGCTTATTCGTCATTCTATACCATGTCGCCCCATTTGCGCAGAATCCATTCCGTGACCAGCAGGACGAGAAACGCAAGAAGCACAAACCAACGATTCCAAAGAGGGGTTGGCGGTAAGGTCTCGACTGGCACCTGGTGACCTCGGGGAAGGTCGCGAAGCAGTCTTCCGGCAGTATCCAGGGTGTAGAACTGCCCGCCCGTTCGTTCGGCGGCCCGGCGCAGAGCCACGGCGTCCATCTCAATTCGCTCGAACTCACCGGGGGGCGCGACCACGCGGAAGTCCGCCGACGGGGCCACGCCTTCCAGTGTCGGTACGGCCAGCCAGGCGTGGTAGTCGCCCACGGCCGGTTGCGGCAGGGAGGCCTGAAAGAGAGCCTGGCCCGCCGCAGTCCGCCGCAGTTTGACCCGCTGTAACTGGCGGCCCTGCTGCTCGACCACGACCGTCACCCCATCTTCGGCCGCCGGCGCGCGGCGCGGATCGTCAAAGCGGACCCGCACGGTCACCGCTTCTCCCTGCTGATACTCGCGCCGGTCGGTGAGCAGCTCTGCGCCTGCAGCCGACTCGGACAACTTGGATCGGCAGAGATAACGGACCGTCTGGATCCAGTAACGAGAGTAAAACACATCGCCCACACGATAACGCCATCGCCAGGTCTCGTCGGTGCCGTGAAACAGCACTTTCCCGGCTCCAACGTACTGCAGAACAAACACTGGCAATGGCGTGCCGTCAGGCCCGACCGCGTCGCTGCGCGACGCCAGCACCCGAGCGCCCGGCTTCAAATCCGGCGCATCGGCAGCCCAATAGACGCCCGGTAAGCGGTCCCAGATGTCGCTCGATTCGGCCGGCGAGTCCCCCAGCTGCATCCCCGGGCTGACCAGCCCGAGTTCCGATGGCACCACGCGGATCTCCGCCGTGAGCGGCGTCTGCCCCGCAGGGATCCGCACCGTGGAGGCTCGAACCGGGAGGAGATCATCGAGGACCGTTCCTCGAAAGGCCAGGGGCATGTAGCGAGGGCCGGCAATACACACCAGGGCTCCTCCCTTGCCCGGCTGGGTCACGAAGTCGGCCACATTCTGCAGCATGGCGGGGTTCAACTGGCTCGGGTCGATGTCGCCGAGGATGATCACATCGTAGGCGAACACTTCTTCGCGCCGGACCGGAAAGCCGCGGAGGGCCGTCGCGTCCTGCTCCGCGTACTCCAGGTCGGCCTCCTGGAGAACCGTGTCCAGTTGGACGGTCTCGTCCCGTTTGAACATGTTCCGCAGGTAGCGGAATTCGTAACTGGGATAGGCGTAGGCCAGGAGGATGCGAATCTTCTCCTTGCGAACACGCACGAGCCGTTCCCGCCGATTGTTGTCGGTCTGCTGCTCCCCTTCCTGAGGCTCGATTTCGACGACGAAACGGAACTCGCCCTCTTCGGTTGGGCGGTAGGGAATCCGAAAGGTCTGCGTTTGTCCGGCTGCGGGAACCGTGACCGTCGTGCGAGCCAGCTCCTCCGCCTTGTCGAGCCGCCGCAGGACGACGTCGACCTGTTGCCCCTCGAACCCCGTGCCTCCGACCCGGAATTCGAACTGGACCATGTCGCCGACGAACACGATGTCTTCCACGAGCAGATCGGCTAGTTGCACATCGCGGATCGGGCGCTCATCGCCGAGCCCGACGGCAAACAGGGGAACTCCCTTCCTCACGGCCCATTGGGCGGCATCGTCGAGAGACGGGCCCTGGGTATTCACGCCATCCGTCAGCAGCACGACCGCCGCCGGGGGCATTCCGCGCAGATCGTCGAAGACCGCACGAAGGGTTGTTCCCAATTGCGTCGAGGCGCCTTCCGCCTGCCGTGTGGCCAACTCCTGGACAAGCGGCTCCGGCTCCGCCGCCTGGGATCGTACCGCTCCGGTCGTGTAGTAAAGCCGGAGCTTGTGCTCCTCACGCAGGGAGCGGAGGACGGCCCCTTCCCGCTCGCACAGAAACGCCCGGGCTTGATTGAACCGCGTCGTCTCTTGGAGCCCCGCCAGTTCCAGACGCCTCTTGATCCTGGCTATCGAGTCTTCGTCGAGCTGGTCGACCGTGGTCATGCTCAACGAATCGTCGACCACCACCGCCACGAAGGGCAATCCGGTCAGATGCAGCAGCAACACGAACTGGGCGAGCATGAAGAGCACCATCGCGACCAGCACGATACGATTTGCAGCCAAAAGCATCCGAAATCGCTTCGACGACTCGGGGTTGTCCCTGGCATAGTTGACGACCACGAAAATCGCTGCAAACAGCACCAGCAGCAACGTCAGCCACGACGGCCAGTTCCACGTGTGTTCGAGGCTCCAGCCGGCTCCTTCACCGGGGCTCGTCTCGATCCCGAGCAGTCGCTCGATCCAATGGGGAAGCTGGTTGCTCATCGGTGATGTCCGAATCGTCGTGCCAGGTACGTTTCTACCAATAACAAGGCCAGGAGGAAGTAGAGCAGCGTCTTGGAAAAGCCGCTCGATCGAACGGTGACGGTTGCCGGTTCATCGGCCACGTGCTGCCAGCCCGTGTGGAGTTGCAGCTTGGCATCCGCAAACACCCCTTGTCGCAGCTCCGGTTCGGTGATCTTGGCAAGATTTCCCTCGGCCGGGTCGACATTCACCGCAAAACTCTGCCTGGCATCGGGCGCGCCGACCGGGGTCGCCACGTAGATGCCGGCAAGATTCGTCGACGGAAACGTCCAGTTGCCGGCCCCTTCGTCGAGGAGAAGGGGGATCGTTTCGCTGCGATTGTCTGGCGTCTGAATCATCACCGACGTGCTCCCGCCGATGCGCGGTAGGGTCGCGCCCATGCTCTCGCCCACCAGCAGGTTGCGGCGTCCCTGCTGATCGGCCACGGCAAAAGCCACCAGTTCCTGCACAATCGGCACATAGCTGGGCAGAACCGGCATGGGAGTCCACGAAACGTCCGCCGAGGTTCCTACCAGGATCACCCGCCCTCGATGGACGGGGCGTTCGACCACCAGGGGCGCCGCGTTGTCAAGCGACAGAACGGTGCGCGACGATGAATTGTCCGGAACATCGAGCGGGAAATACGTCTCGACCGGCGTCGCGAGCAGGCCCGCTCGTTCCTGCCCTCGAAACACTTCCACGATGGGGTGGCGATACTCCAACGGATTGATCTGCCAGCGCCCCGTGCTCGGCTCGGCCCCGAGCCGGGCCGGCAGCAGGTCGACCCCCTCGGGGGTCTCGCCGCCGAGCACCTGGTTGTAGCGCTCGGCCATGACGCGATCGCCGAGAAAGAACACGATGCCGCCGCCGGACTCCAGATAGGCGTCGAGCAAACGGGCTTCGCTGTTGGTGAATTGGGCTACGTTCACCAGAAACAGACAATCGTACTGGTGCAAATCGAGCTCCACCAACGCGCTTTCCCCCGCCACCTCCGGCGCGATCATCGCAGCGGGGCTTTGCGAGGCCTCGGGCGAGAGGGCGTAAACGAGGAAATCGCTAGCTGAGCCCGAGCTCCCTCCGTTCCCGCCATCGATGCACAGGACTCGCAACGCCGGCTTCACCGACACGGAAAGCCAACGGCTGTTGTCGATGTCCAGCCGGTCGCCGGGGGCCATGACCTGCAGTACGTGATCGCCCAGCGTGTCGAAGCGGTGATACAACTCCACCGCCGCGCTCCCGCCTGGGTCGAGACTGGCTTCCTCTTCGGCCGCGTTGCGCCCGTCCACCAGGAGTTGCACCGTCTGGTTCATGGCCGAGCGGGCGAAACTGCGAATCTCGGCTCGGACCGAGAGGTTGCGCCCCCGAATGGTGAAGGGTTGATCCATCCTCAGGCCGGAAACCGCCACATTGTCGGCCTCGTCCTCACCAAGATCGATCAGATGGATGTCTGCAATCTCCGAGAGCTTCTGGAAGCGTTTTCGGATTGTCGCCGTTTGACTTCGGCCGAGGAGCTCGGGATCCCAGGCGGTGCGGCCCAGATCCGTCAGGATGTAGATCTCCTGACTCGTCAGCTTGGGATAGCGCCGCCGGGTTTCTTCCACAAGCCTTTCCACATGGGCAGCCGCACCGGAAAGGTCGGCCCGCGTGTGCGGCTGGCGGAGCGAGTCGAGTTCGGCGAGGAACTCGCGCGGGGCGAAACTGGGTTCGCTGACCAAAGCCCGCGCCGGGTCGGACATGAGCACCAGCGAGAATCCGTCGCCCTGGTGGCTTTCGTCGACAACCCGGGCCACGAGTTCCTTGGCGGCCTCGAACCGGCTTGTCTCGCCGGGCCGATAGCCCATCGAATACGAACCGTCGAGGAGAAACACACGATGGCTCCTCACACCCGGCATGAACGGCACGGCGCCCATTTCCAGGTAGGGTTCTGCCGCTGCCAGCACCACCACCACAATGATGGCCGTGCGGACCAGGAGCAGAACCCACTGTTCGAGGCGGGTCCGGCGTCGGGCGGCTTTCATCGCCGCCAGGAGGTAGCGCATGGCCGCCCAAGGCACTTCCTGGTAGCGGCGCCGGCTCCAGAGATGGATCAGCAGCGGCGCAGCGGCAGCCGCCAGCCAGCCGAGCATCGACGGGCTGATCAGGTCAAAGCCGAAAAGTGCCGTTGTGGGCGACATCCCTTTTCCTCACGCTCGCAGCTTTCCGCTCCGCGACGCCAGGTAGGTCGACAGGGCGACGTCGAAACTCTGATCGGTCCGCATCTGGACATAGTCGATTCGATGCATCCGGCAGCCGTGCCGCAGTTGCCGGATGTACGCCTGGAACTCCTTCAGATACGCCTTGCGCAGCGCCGGCGGGTCGGCGAGCACTTTGGGCAGCTCTTCCAGCCCCTGGAACATGGTCACCCGGCGGAAAGGAAACTCCAGCTCCGCCGGATCGAGCACGTGAAACAGCACCACGTCGTGACGCTTGTGGCGAAGGTGTTTCAGTCCCGCAAGCATCGAAGGCACATCGTCGAACAGGTCGCTCAGGACGATCACGATTCCCCGTTTCCGAAACCGCTCCGCCAGGTTGTGGAAGATCGGCCCGGTTTCGGTCTTCCGCTCCCCGGCCGCCTCTTCCAGCAGGTGGAGAACCTGCTTGAGTTGGGAAGGATTGCTGCTGGGACGGGCCAGGGCGCGAATCTCGCGGTCGAAGGTCGTCAGGCCAATACTGTCTTGCTGATGCAGAACCAGGTAGCTGAGCGCGGCTGCCACACACTTGGCGTATTCCAGTTTCGACAACGGGGCATCGGCACTCTGGTACGCCATGCTTTCGCTCGTGTCCAGGAGCAGATTGCAGACCAGATTCGTCTCTTCCTCGTACTGCTTGAGATAGAACTTGTCGGTGCGGCCAAAGACCTTCCAGTCGACGTACCGCAGATCGTCTCCAGGCGCGTATTCGCGATGCTCGGCAAATTCGATCGAGAATCCGTGGAACGGGCTGCGGTGGACCCCCGACACGTAGCCCTCGACAATCAGTCGGGCGCGCAGCGCCAATCCGTGTATTCGCGCCACGATTTCCGGATTCAGGTAGGATTCCATGATGCGAGGGCGTTGTTGGATCGGGGAGCAGAATCAGCGTTCGTGTCTATCCATGCCGTTACGCGGGCCGTTCCTCATGCGTCGGCCCTCACTTCAGAACTTCCGGCACGCCTTCCGCACGCGACCTGTCGACGGTTCGGTTGACGTGTTCGATCAGCCGGCGAACGATCTCGTCCGGCTTGATCCCCTCCGCCTCGGCGTTGAAGTTCGTCAGGATCCGATGCCGCAACACCGGATAGGCCACGGCCTGAATGTCCTCCTCCGCAACGAAGTACCGGCCCTGGATCACGGCCCGCGCCTTGCCGCCGAGTACCAGGTACTGACTCGCCCGCGGACCGGCCCCCCAACTCACATAGTCGCGAATGAACGCAGGGGCGTCGGGCTGGTTGGGACGGGTGCAGCGGGCAAGGGCCAGGGCGTAACGAGCAATGCTGTCCGCCACAGGAACTCGCCTGACGATATGCTGGAGCTCGAGTATCTCCTCGGCTTTCAGCGTGGGCGCCACGCTGGTCGTCGTGTCGGTAGTTGTTCGCTTGATGATCTGCAGTTCTTCCTCCTCGCCCGGGTAATCGACGAAGGTGTTGAACATGAACCGGTCGAGCTGGGCTTCCGGCAAGGGAGAGGTCCCTTCCTGCTCGATCGGGTTCTGCGTGGCGAGAACGAAGAACGGTTCGCTCAGGGTGTGCCGTTTCCCGCCAACCGTGAGTTGGTGCTCCTGCATGGCTTCGAGCAAGGCGGCCTGGGTCTTGGGAGGAGTGCGGTTGATTTCGTCGGCGAGCACCACGTTGGCGAAAATCGGCCCCGGCAGGAAGCGAAGTTCACGCGTCCCCGACGCCCTGTCTTCCTGGATCACTTCTGTGCCGGTGATGTCGGAGGGCATGAGGTCCGGTGTGAACTGGATGCGGCTGAACTGGAGCGATAGCGAGTCGGCCAGCGTGCGTATCATCAAGGTGTCGGCCAGTGCCGGCACACCCACCAGGAGACAATGGCCGCGAGCGAACATCGCGACAAGGAGTTCTTCGATTACCTGGTGTTGTCCCACGATGACACGGGCCAACTGGTCGGTAATCAATCGGCAGGCTTCGTTCAGTTTCTGCACTGCTTGAACGTCGTCGTCATGAGGCATGTTTCAATTCCAGCAAGATGTATTTGAGCTAATAAGTGTTCAGAGCCACGTTCTCTGCGGAGTCCACGGGCCGGCTCTCGGCAGCAAAGGCGGTAATCCGGTCGCCAGAGGTGATCACGAGCTGTCCCCCGGCCACGAGAAGATGGCCCCCTGTGGCGCCGCGCGCTGCCAGATCGATCCGTCGGACGAGTTTCGCCGACTGTTTGTCGAACACGAAAATGTCGGTCCTCGTCGGCCACCATACTCCGCTCCGAGTCAGAAAACCGCGTCCGTAGCCGATCTCTTCGTGTCCCACAGGCCAATGGTTACGGACTCGCCCTGCCTCGCTGCCCACCGTGTTGATCCAAACCAACTTCCGTCCACCGGCGATAAGGCAGTCCTCGCTCACGCCCAGCAGGTGAACCACATCTGCCAGGTCCGGCGAAGACTGCCAGAGCAACTGGCCATTGTCGGCGGCCAGGGCGAACACATGCGGCGAATCGGCTGGGGCTACATAGAGTGTACCACGATCGGCCAGGCAGGGGGCAAGGTCTCTCGCCCAATGATCCGCCGGATCGAACAGACTGCCTTTGAGGGCCCTTGGGTAGGTCGTCAACCAGCGGATCCGCCCGTTGGCGGCAGATAGAGCGGCGACCGCTCCCAGGTTCGTGTTGAGGTAGAGCGTATCCCCGTCGAGGGTCAACAGCCCGTTGCTGAGTTCGGCGAAGATGCCGCGGGCCGGGGTCTCCGCAGCACAAACAAACTGCCGCCACCGATTCGCGCCCGTTCGTGCATCGAGGCAGGCCACATAGGCCTGCGGGCGGATATCGCTTCGCCGCATGGTCACATAGACATCGTCCCCGCGTACCAGCGGTGCCCCTTCGTACGCCCAGCCGTCTTCCGGAACCACCTTCCACAGCAACCGGCCCTCGCTCCGCAGATCGAGGCAGACAAGGTAGTTGATCGCTCGGGCGCGGCCCGGCTGCTGCGACAGGATGGTCACTCCGCTTCCCATGCGTGCATAGAGCCGATTGTCGGCAACCGTCAAGGTGTGCCGCGCCGTTCCAATCCCATCGGAATCGAGGACGCCCCCCTCCAGCGTACCGTACGACGGATCGCGGAACACGGCCCGACCGTTCCCCCAGGCCGGCTGGCCTGTTGCCCCATCGATCGCGAGAATCTCACTGTCGTTATTGAGAAACAGGATCTTCCCGGCGAGCACGGGATGACAGCTCAGCGGCGCCGGCTCGTCTTCCGCGACCACCGGCCCTTTGGGCTCGGCAAACAGCGAAGCTGGTCCGCCAACATCCGGTCGCCGAATCACTTGCTGCCAGGCAATCTCCCCGACCGCAGCGGGTTCGACGGCCTCGCGATGGCGCAGGGGCGAGCCTGCAAACGTGGGCCAGTCGGTTCCTTGAGCCTCCTTGGGCCAAGTCCGACTCTCCTGAATCAGTGTCTTCAGGGCCTCGGAGAGCACAACATCGCGGCCGCCAAATCGCCCCCGAGCATCGTGATGGAGCCGCTCAAACTCGACCAGTTGGGCCTCCGCTTCCTCAACGCGATCTTCAAAGATATCCAACATGACCAATCGGGCCCGAATCTCGGCCAGATTCAGGTCGGTGTCCGGAAAGGAGAGCCAGGTTCGCCGAGTCCCTTGCGGCGGATCGAAAGGTAGGATCCGCTGCCAATAGGCACGCGCCCGTGCATAATGCCCCGCCTGGAACGACGCTTCGCCCAACGCGGCCAGGGCGTCGTCGCCCCAACTGCTCACGAAGGCTTCTTCAACAATCCGTTCCAGCGCGCCCACATCGCGGTGCGTTTTCCAGGTCTCGAACCACTGCCCCGCCACCGGGTCCACCAGGTCGCGGTACAGCCCCAGTGCCTCGGGCGGAAAATCGACAAGCCTCAGATGGCAGATGGTCCGCGTCGGTACGTAGCGATTTTCGGAAATCGGGAGCAGCTTTTCACCCGAGTCCCCCATGACCTGTCGAATCGAGTCAACCGCCTCGCTCCATTTCTTGTCGACCAAGTAGGCGTCCACCCGATCGAGGTACGTCTGAACCGTCCGTCCTGCTTCCTCGACCTGCACTTCCGGGGAGAGGTCGTATTGGTTGCTGACACCCATCAGCCCAACTTGAGCCCAGGCGGCGGAGCACGAGATCACCACGACTCCAAGTCCACCCAGAGTCTGGTGCAGCACACGCAACCCGTTCGTTTCCCTTCTCCGCATGGTGTTCCGCCAGAATCTGTCAGAGCCTAACCACCGAAAATCCCTGCCTCCCGATCGCATCCGAGCTTCCGGCCCACACGGCGGTCGATAGCTGACACCGCAAGTATATAGCAGATCGGAGGTTGTGAAAACAGGTGGCCCCGCCAGGCAGATCCTTCCACGATGGGTCAGCTTCGCACGGCCTGGCAGAAGGTCGCGATGTTCTCCGTCGAGACCTGTGGGGGCATTCCTCCGCCGCAACTGAACAGGATCCGCCGACGGTCCTGGATGGAGTCTACCATGGCGCGGGTTTCGCGGCGCACATCGTCCGGAGTTCCGGCCGCCAGGACGTCGCGAGGGGGCAGATTTCCCAGGAGGACCACATCGTCCCCCGTTAACTGGCGCATCTGACTGAGGCTGTGCTCGAAGGCGAAGTTAAACAGGTTGAAGCCCGTCTCCCGAAAGCACTTGGCGGTGACCAGACCTCGCGCATCGTTGTGCAGGGCCTTCACGCGAACGTCCAAGGCGGCCGAGATGCGCTGAAGGGAAGGCAACGCGAACCGGCGAAAATCGTTTTCGCCGAGAAAACCGATCAGGTCGTCGAGGACCAGGATCCCGTCGATCGAATCGAAGCATTCCCGCTGGTAACTCAGCCAATCGATCACGTAGTCGGTCACCAGGTCGATCAGCC
>CAYSCH010000121.1:0-879 GCA_964429355.1 uncultured Planctomycetaceae bacterium
GGCCCGGCGAATCGATCGAACTGCGCTGGGACCACGTGGGCAAGGAGTACTCAGCCGGAACGATCGACCCGACCGGCCAACCCAACGGCGATGGCCAAGGGAGCCTGACCGCCTGGGGCGCGACGGCTTACGACAATCTGCGCAACGGGCGTCTCTGTTATCGGCCGGATCTTTCGGGAAACCTTGCCGAGCAAGGCGCTGCGGAGATCGAGAATTCGGTTTTCGACGCCGCGGCGGCGGCCATTCGGCCAGCCAGTCCCGATACACCGGCAATCGTTGCCTGGGAGTTTGCCAGCCCCTATGTATTTGTGGGCGGCAAGGCGACCGCCGCGGTACAACTCGGCAAGGAGAGTTCGGCCGAGTGGAGTTACAGCGTGGATCAAACGGTATGGAGGCCGCTCGGATCCATCGCGGAAGCCGGCCAGGCCACGCTCAGCGTTTCGCTCGACGAGGTTGTGTCGGAGCGGGAACAGCCCACCTATCGATTTCGGCTGCGGCTGATGCTGAAAGGCGAGGCCCACGCCCGTGAAATCGTTTTCGCCAACGATATCCAGACATCCGCCTTGAGCTTGCCGGAGATCGAGGTGGGAACGAACCGGATCGTCTACAGCGATGCAAACGCCGATGCACGGGAGGTCCGGATCACTCACCGCTGGCTGGAACGTTCTGGCTGGCATCCGCCGCAAGCTCCCGCCGGTGCCGTCTCGCCGAACGACGGGGAGACGGTCGCCGGATCACAGGTGAGATTCCAGTGGGAGCCGGCGCAGGATCCGGACGGCGACCGGATCGTTGACTACCACTTCGAGTTGTCGGAACATACCGACATGCGCTGGCCGCTGTCGCCGAATTTCGAAAAACGCACATCCCTGACGCCCGCCC
>CAYSCH010000121.1:889-10823 GCA_964429355.1 uncultured Planctomycetaceae bacterium
GCTGCTGAACCCCGCGACGACCTACTACTGGCACGTTCGGGCACTAGATGCCGCCGGCGTGTGGGGACCGTTCAGCAGGACTTTCAGCTTCCGAGTTCAAGCTCCGGGCGTTCCCCAGGGCCTGAAACTCGAGGCGGACGAAGCGGGCGGATTGATCCTGAGTTGGGAGGCCAATCCCCAGGGCGAGCGCCCCGTGGCCTACAAGATCTACGGAAGTGACGAGAAGGGCTTTTCAATCAGCGACGTTCCCTACCGAGTCCACCGCGGCAAGGGTTTCTGTTCAACGATGGAACAGTATGAAGGCCAGCCGGCCCACGCCGCAGATACAGGCATGGTCGAGACGCCCGGCAACCTGATCGCTCGCATTGCGGAGTCCTCGCTGAAGGTTGTCGGCTGGGATCTCGCACTGCCCAATACGAATAAGGCCTTCTATCGCGTCGTTGCGATCGACGTGGCCGGCTGTGAGAGCGGACCTTCGGACTACGCCGAGGTGCCGCGTCCGTTCGCGGTCGTGCCGCCCACAGACAAGGCGAAACTCGGGAACCCCTATGAGTGCCGGCCGACTGCGATCCGTTCGATTGGCGATCTACGTTGCCGCCGCAGCAAGACTTCGTCGTACAATGCGGCTTTCTGGGACCGGGAAGAGTTCTCGTTCGAGCCGGTCGAGCTTCCCGACGGCCTGGCGTTGGACCCACAAACCGGCGCCATCTCCGGTACGCCGTCAGAAGAAGGTACCCACGAAATCCGCTTCACGGTCAATCATCAAGCAGGCAAGTCCGTTGCCACCACCTATCGGCTGATCGTCGACCCCTGACAACCCGAAGCGTAAGCGAGGGATTCGCATTCCGTCATCCACGGGCATAGGCGTGCACGACTCACGACAGCGGCACCAGTCCCGTGAACAGCATGCTGTACAGCAAGGCGCCGATCGCCGCCCCGATCATCGGACCGACGATCGGGATCCAGGCATAGGACCAGTCAGAATCACCCTTTCCGGGAATGGGCAGCAGGGCGTGGGCAATCCGCGGAGCGAGATCCCGGGCTGGATTGATCGCATAGCCCGTCGGCCCGCCCAGCGAGAGGCCGATCGCGAAGACCAGGATTCCAATCGCGTAAGGGCCCACGCCGCCAGCCAGTCCGTTATTCGTGTTGTTGATGCCCAGGGCACCGATGAGGAGAACCGCAGTGCCTATGATCTCACAGATCAGGTTGCCCGGTGTGTGGCGGATCTCCGGTATTGTGCAGAACACCCCCAGTTTGGCCTTCACATCGGTCGTGGCCTTCCAATGGGGCAGGTAGGAAAGGTACACGAGAACGGCACCCAGAAAAGCTCCCAGGAATTGACCGGCCAAATACACCGGCATTTTGGAGATGGCCAGTTCACCGGTCGCGACCATTCCCAGTGTGACCGCCGGGTTCAGATGACCGCCGCTGGCCCAACCGGCTATGTAGACACCGATGGCGACCCCGAAGCCCCAACCGGCCGTGATCACGATCCACCCGGAATTGTTGCCCTTGGTCTTCGCCAGTACCACGTTGGCGACCACGCCGTCGCCAAGGAGAATCAGAATCATGGTGCCGATCAACTCGCCGATGAAGATGTTCATATCGATCCCCTGGCACTTGCGGAAGATTCCCGCTTAGAATAACCATTCAATTCCGGTAGACATTCACGAAACGACGCGAATCTAACTGTTTCCACGGCCGTTGGCAAGCTATCCGTCGGTCGGCGCTGGTTCTGGATGGCAGACGGAGTGGGGATACGCCCGTTACCCCCCTGGGACACGGCGAGTGTCGCTTCTACCCTGGTCCAACGATCGGAACAAATCGATGCGATCTTCAATCACGGTGCTGGCATGGGCTATCCTGGCGTGTGGGGCGGCCCGGCAATTGCAGGCTGAGGTGATCTGGCTCGAGTGCGAGCGATTCGAAAATCCCGGCGGGTGGACGAGCGACGCCCAGTTCATCGACCAGATGGGCTCACCCTATCTGCTGGCAATCGGCCTGGGAACTCCCGTGGCCGATGCGGGCACGGCCGTTTCCATACCTTCGCCCGGAAAGTATCGCCTCTGGGTGCGGACGAAAGATTGGGTCCCCGAACACCACCCGGGCCGATTCCAGGTGCTGATCGAGGGGCAAGCCACCGGGCCGACCTTCGGTGCGACCGGCAGTTCGGGCTGGATCTGGGAGAACGGCGGGGTCGTTGAACTCGCCGGCACGGTGAACCTGCGCCTCCACGACCTGACGGGCTACTACGCCCGATGCGACGCCATCGTACTGGCCGGCGATCTGGACTGGACTCCGCCCGGCGACCTGCAGTCGATCGCCGCACTCCGCCAGCAGCATGGCGGCGCGAGCCCGAACGTCGAAATGATGCCCGAGGCCGACGTGGTGGTGGTCGGCGGCGGGCTGGCCGGCTGCACGGCAGCTGTGGCTGCCGCACGCAACGGCTGCGACACCATCTTGATCCAGAATCGGCCCGTGCTGGGGGGCAACGCAAGCAGCGAGATTCTCGTGCCTCCGGTCGGGGCCTGGCCGGGAATCTTCCGAGACAGGTATCCGCTCGACCCGCGGGAGACCGGCATCGTCGACGAGTATCGGACGGGGGGAAATCAGCGCGTTTCCGAAGGTAAGCTCTACTCGAATCGGCTGCTGCGCCTCGTTCGGCTCGAACCGAATCTGGATCTGCACCTGAATACGCACGCCACCGGCGTCCAGATGCACGAGGGGCAAGGAAAGCGGATCGCCGCCGTCGATGCGATCGACGTGGGATCCGGCCGTCGTCTGCGATTTCCCGGAAAGGTGTTTCTGGACTGCACGGGCGACAGCGTCATCGGCGTGGCCGCGGGCGCCGAATACCGACACGGAAAGGAGCCCAAATCGATGTACGGCGAGCCCTGGGCACCGGATGAACCGAGCGAGAACACCATGGGCAACGGGCTGAAGTATTTCGCCCGTGATATGGGCCAGCCCCGGCCGCTGGTCACCCCTCCCTGGATCTACTCCTATCCCACCTGCGACAGCTTCAATCCCGAGCGGCACCCGAAGCTGACCAGGTCGATCGAGATCGACTACCAGTGGATGATCGAACTGGGAGGGCTCCGCGACACCTACGCGGATGCAGAAGAGATTCGCGACGACCTGCTGCGGCTGATCTACGGCCTGTGGGACCACACGAAGAACCACTGCGACCGCGACAAGGACCAGGCAGCCAATTACGAATTGGCCTGGGTCGGCTACGTGGCCGGCAAACGGGAGAACCGCCGTTTGATCGGCGACTACGTGCTCACCCAGAACGACATCGGCAACCAGACGCTGTTTCCTGACCGAGTGGCCTTCGGCGCATGGAGTGTCGACGATCACTACTCCGGCGGGTTCTTCTTCGACGGTGCCACGACCCAACACCGCGATCGATCGGAAGGACACTTCATGGGCGTCCCGTTCTCGATTCCCTTCCGCTGCCTCTATTCGAAGAACGTCGACAATCTGCTGATGGCGGGGCGGAATATTTCGGCCAGCCATCTCGGGATGTCCGATACACGGGTGATGCTCACCTGCGCAGTCATGGGCCATGCCGCGGGGACTGGGGCCGCGTTCTGCGTTCACGAAGGCTCGACCCCGCGCGGCATCTACCAGAATCACATGGCCGCCTTGCAGCAGCAGTTGCTCAAGGAAGGGGCGACAATCTTCGAACTTCGGGCCGATGACCCGCGCGACCTGGCCCGCAAGACGACGGCCACCGCCTCAAGCTGGCAGACGCACACCAGTGGCGAAAGAATGCTGCCCGAGAATGTCATCAACGGTTTTGCCCGGGCGGTCGGCGAGCGAATGAAGGAAACCACAAATGCCTGGGGCCCCGACCGGGCCGCCGCCGGTCCCCATTGGCTCGAACTGGCATGGCCTGAACCGGTCTCGTTCAACATGATCCACGTCACGTTCCAGACGGCCGAGACGGCGCCGCGCTGGTTCACCCTCGAGGCTCGTTCTGACGGCCAGTGGCAGCAGATCGTCGAAACCGGCGCAAACCGCCACCGCCGACACGTGGTCGGATTGGAGACGCCGGTCACCGCGGATGCGATTCGCTTCTCGGAAAACGACCCGGCCCCAGTCTGCGAGATTCGCGTCTACAAGGAACCGCAGCGTCTTGTCGAAATCGCCCAGCGGGCCCATGCCAATATGCTGGCGCCCGACCAAGGCCCCTGGCTCCCCTGGGGTGACGAGGATTCGGCCCTCCCCGGGCTGGATCCGAAGAAAATGGACGGCCTGGTGATCGACGATACGGCCGCCCAGCAATTCGGCGGCTGGGTTCACTCCACGTGGTCAGATCATTTCGTCGGCGAAGACTACGTTCACGACGACAATCAGGGCAAGGGGCTCAAGACGCTCCAGTTTCGAACCAAGGTGACTGAACCGGGCCGCTATGAGATCCGGCTCGGTTACATTGCCTACCGCAACCGCGCCTCGCTGGTCCCGGTGACCGTTCATGCCGGACAGCAGACGAGCACCGTCAACGTTGACCAGACGAAAACGGCTCCAATCGACGGTTTGCTTATGCCGCTGGGCACATTCGATCTGGCCGCGGGTGACGAGGTGACGGTCGAGGTGTCCAACGCCGGTACGGAAGGGTACGTCGTGGCGGACTGCATGCAGATCGTCAAGAAATAGCCTGCGACCTGTCAACCTTGCCCGATACAAATGGCCGTCGCGAAGAAATGTCGCGTCGGCCGTCGCAACTTCCTCAACCGCACGCGGCTACTGTTCTTCAGTGCCGGCGTCGCCAGCCGGATTATCGGCCGCTTCGTGCGTGGCATCGTATTCGTCGCAGAGCGTGCTTGGACACTCCTCTTCCACGCCGCAACTGGGGCAAACCATACGAATGAGGTCTGAACTGCTGAGCTTGAGATTGTTGCGCTCGCACAACTCGATCAGTTCATGCAGGTGCTTGCAGGGCATGGCAGGGGTCGCCTCAGAGAGCTAAGAGAATGGAACGAGGGCAGCCAGGTTCTCCATCGGCCGAGAGTCTATCGGTATTGTACCGTTGAACCGGAACGTTCCCGCCCTGTCAACCGAGCGGCGGCGACATGAAATGCCAGTCTTCCATGTAGGCCGCCCTTGAGCCGTCAAAGCACAGGGCGGCAGGGCCGCCAACCAATACGAGCTACCGCTCGAACTGAGATGGTCTGCTCCCGATGGTCGCGAGTCTTTGTGAAAAACTTCACGATCTTTGAGGTTAGTAGTACAGAGCCAGGCCGTGGCGAACAGCCTGGTCCCCATGTGGGGAGCTCGCATGGTTTCGCCCGCGTAAAGTGATTCATAAGTCCTGCAAAACAACGCCGATACACTCTCTGGAGGGGATTTTGTCATTGATAGCCCTCACCGATTCGCTAGAATGAATCAGTCACGGCAGTGCCACGATTCCTGCAGGAGTTCAGACCATGCGAAGTCAGACCGGAATAGCCGTCGCCGTGGTGATCGCGATACTTGGGCTCCAGCCGCAGTTGTTGGCTCAGTGGCGCGAGGGGCCCCGAACGGGACTGTTCGGCGAGCGGGAACTGGGTAAGCCACTCAAACCGCGTACGAGCCAGTTTGGTGGCGGTCTGGAGCGTGGTCCGAGCGGCAATTTCCTGGGACGGTCTACAGCCGATCGTAGTACTACGTTCCAGTCGCAAAGGCCTCGTGGACCGGAAGAGCCATCGTTGGTACCTCCCGAGGCCTACAATCTTGAGCCGGACATGGTTCCGGGCTATCTCGAAGACCAAGCTCGGCGAATGGAGGCGGCCCGGCAACAGCAATTGCAGCAATTGCAGCAGCTCCAACAGATGCAACAGCCACAGGTTTCGCAACAGCAGCCGCTGCCATTTCAGCAGCCTTCGCAACCCGCGTTTCCGCCCGCCGTGCCGGTGATGCCGGGTCGGCCGGATCGCTATCTGCCACCGGCATGGTCGACACAGCCCGCTTTCCCGCAACCTCAGCCTGGAGTGCCCGGACCGACCGGAGAAGATCTTCAGAATTCACCCGATCGCTGGTTCCGTGGGGCCCCGACACCGGCCGAGCAGCAGACTCCTGCCACCGGCTCCCAGCGTTATGCCCCCACCCTCGGACTGGGGTCGGCCGGTACCCTCGGTCCGTCAGGCCTGACAGGACGGTCCGCGCTGGGCCGCTCCAGTGCTGCCTCCCTCGGAGCGCGAATCTCGCAAACACTCGCAGCAGGAGCCCTCTCGCCAATCGCGGCAACGATCCTGGGCGACACGGTCACGCTTCAGGGCTCGGTGGCTTCGGCAGCAGACCGGCAACTTGCCGAACGGATGGCCGCCATGGAGCCGGGCGTTCGCCGGATCGATAATCGGATCCGCGTCGAACCGGTGCCCGTTGGGCCGTAAGGCCGACCACTTGCGTCATGTGGCGGTTTCGCGAGCGAGAACGGGCTCCCACTCACTGCGATGAATGGCGTTTGTCTCACAGGGCGGCAGGGCCGGTGAGCCAAAGCGAGCTACCGCTCGAACTGAGATGGTCTGCTCCCGATGGTTGCGAGTCTTTGTGGAATACTACACGATCTTTTAGGATAGTCGTACCGTCGGTTTTCCGGACCCTGCCGCAGGGAAACAGCATCCATGGCCGAGGTGGTTCTCTCCCACATTTCGAAGCGGTTTCTCGCCAGCGAGGGTGGACGCGACGCAGGGTTCACCCTGGGACCTGTCGACTTGGCTTTCCCCGACGGGGAACTGACCGTTCTGACAGGCCCCTCGGGCTGTGGAAAAACGACCCTGCTGCGATTGATCGCGGGGCTGGAGACGCCTTCTACGGGAAGCGTGTCGATCGGCGGGCGAGTCGTCAACCGATTGGCTCCCCACCAGCGGAACGTGGCCATGGTCTTTCAGGACCACGCCCTGTATCCGCACCTGACGGTCCGCGCCAATCTTGCTTTCCCGCTCAAGATGCGCAGGGTGCCCAGGGCCGAAATCCACAACCGGGTATGCCAGGCCGCCGAGTGGCTTGAAATCGACAAGTTGCTCGACCGGCGGCCCGATCAGCTTTCGGGCGGCCAGCAGCAGCGGGTGGCCCTGGGACGGGCGATCATTCGCCACCCAGAGGTCTCGTTGCTCGACGAACCGCTGGCCCATCTCGACACGCAGCTTCGCCTCGAAATGCGGGAGATGCTCGTCGGACTGCAACGCCGGCTGCGTTTGACCCTGCTCCATGTGACCCACGATCAGGCCGAAGCCGCCGCCATGGCCGATCGGATCGTGGTGCTCAACCATGGCCGGATCGAACAGGTGGGAACCGTAACAGACTTGTGCGAGGCGCCTTCGAGTCGGTTTGTGGCGAGGTTTTTCGGATCGTCGCCGACTCTTTGACGAAACCGACGGCGGACGACAGCTATGCATGCCTTGCCGTTCTTGGTGCCCCCCGAAGCCAACCGGCAAATGGGACGCTACACTTCGGGAGATGAGAAGACTTTCCCTTGACTGCCCGGAAAGGTGTTCGCGGATGGATTTTTGGGGCCTGCTGCTGGAAGTTGTGGTTTTGCTGACTGTATCGTTGGTACTTGGCGGCGTGCTCTCGCGGCTTGGCCAAAGTCCGCTCGTGGGATACCTCCTGGCTGGAATGGTCCTGGGCGGGCCAGGGAGCCTGCAGATCATCCACTCGGAGCAGAGCATCGAGACCATCGCCGAGTTGGGCGTTGCCTTGCTGCTATTCAGTCTGGGACTGGAATTCTCCTGGCGGAGATTGAGAGGTCTGGGCGGGGCCACGCTGGCAAGCGGCGTGCTGCAAGTGGTTCTGACGGGAGTGGTGGCGTCGGGGGCAGGACTGCTGTTTGGCCTGGGTACCGGCGAGACGATTGCCGTGGGGACCATGATCAGCCTGAGCAGCACGGCCGCCGTCTTTCGGGTGCTCATCGACCGCGGCGAAATCGACAGTCTTTACGGCCGCAACTCCGTGGGAATCCTGCTCGTTCAGGACATAGCCGTCGTGCCGTTGGCCATTCTCGTGGCCGTTCTGGGGGAAGGCGGCTCGGCTGGCGAGATTGCCGTGGCTGTCCTGCAAACCGTCGGCCTTGCCGCAGGACTCATCGTGTTCCTCTACCTGTTCCTCAATAAGATCGCCGTGAGGGCCCTGGCCACCCTGAGCTTGGAACAGAATCGCGAACTGACCGTGCTCATGGCAGTCGTCGTGGGGCTTGGCTCGACTTGGGCGGCTCACAGGGCCGGCCTGTCACCCGCATTGGGCGCGTTCGTGGCCGGCATGTTTCTGGGAAGTTCGCCCTTCGCCACGCAACTGCGAGCCGATGTTTCCGCCCTTCGAGTGGTGCTTCTCACATTATTCTTTGGCGCTGTGGGAATGGTGGCCAACCCCCTGTGGATTCTTACCAACTTCTGGTTCGTATTCTTCGTGGCCGTTCTCGTAGTGGTCGGCAAGACGGGGATCATCTGGGCGATCCTTCGCGCCATGGGCAAAACGGGCCGGAGCTCTCTGGCCACCGGGTTGTGCCTGGCCCAGGTGGGCGAGTTCGCCTTTGTTCTGGCCAAGATCGGCACGGCGGGCGGTGTGGTCAGCGAGTACACCGAGATGGTTGTTGTTTCCAGCGCCATCGTGACCCTGCTGTTCACACCCTATCTTGTCCAGGTCGCACCCCGGCTGGCAACATGGGCGGCACAATGGAGCCGCCGTGTCGTGACCGACGACGAAAGGAAACCGGCCGCCAGCCACCTCCTGCACCATGTGGTCGTTGTGGGCTTCGGGCCGGCAGGCCAGGCCGTGGGCCGGGCACTTTCCGGAACGGGGACCCCCGTCCTCGTACTCGATCTGAATCCGGCCGCCAGAAAACTGGCTGACTCGATGGGCCTGATGAGCCAGATCGGCGACGCCTCGCAGATCGACGTGCTGGAACATGCCCATTTGCACGCGGCGAGACTGGTGGTGATCACTCTGCCCGCCCATCGCGCCGCCTTGGCCGTGTTGGAGCACGTTCGCGAGCTGGCGCCCCACGTACCGGTCGTTGTACGGTCGCGACACCAGATCCACTGGAACAAGTTCGAGGCCGCTGGTGCAGCCGTGGTCGTCGGTGACGAGGAAGAGGTAGGTACAAGACTGGCGGAAAAGGTCATGATGCAGATCGAGGTGAGAATGACCGAGGAAGTTGCGTCCGGACCATGACCTGCGGTGATCGTCAAACACCGGCAGCCCGCGCCGCCAGTCCTTCGGCAGCAAGGCCGGTGGCCTCGGCGTTGATCAGCCGGCCTACCTGGCCGAGGGTACCGGTAAGCTCGACAGGCGCGTAACGGGCAGACGTGCCGTGGAGAATGCCCGGCCGGCCGGGAGCGGCCGATTCGATGAGCACCTGGAGCCGGCCGCCGATGAGCCTGCCGAAGAAGGCTTGCCGAAGGCCCTGAGCCAGGGCATCGAGGTGCGCGGCTCGCTGCTGTTTGACCCGCCCGCTGATCTGGTTCGGCATCGTGGCGGCGGGGGTTCCTTCGCGGGGACTGAAGCGGAAGACATGGACCTTCGAAAAGCCCACCGCCTCGACGACTTGGCACGTGGCTTCGAACTCGGCGTCGGTTTCGCCAGGGAAACCAACAATCACATCGGTTGTAAGGGCCGGCACGTCGAGGGATTCCTGGACTTCCAGGCACTTCTCGACGAAGCGTGTGGAGGCCCAGCGACGCTGCATTCGCTCCAGAACCGTGTCGGAACCGCTTTGCATGGAGAGATGGAGGTGGGGACAGATCCTCTCAGGCTCAGCGGCCATGAGCGCCAGCAGTCTGGTGTCGACTTCCACGGCCTCCAGGCTCGAAAGCCGCAGCCGCCACCGGCCGTTGATTTTGAGAAGTTCTTCGAGCAGGTCCGGGAGCCGCCAGCGCCGGTCGGTCCATTCGAGGCCCCAGTGGCCGAGATGGATGCCGGTCAGCACAATCTCGCGATGCCCCGTTTCAAT
>CAYSCH010000121.1:10833-14752 GCA_964429355.1 uncultured Planctomycetaceae bacterium
ATGAGGCGGCGTGCTTCGCCAGCGATTTCCGCAGAAGGACGGCTGGTCAGGTCGCCACGGGCGGCAGGGATGATGCAGTAACTGCACCGCATGCGGCACCCGTCCTGAACCTTGACATATGCCCGAGCCCGGTGGCCGAAGCGGGAAATGCCGGCGGGCACATCGAGAACACCCCAGCGGGCGAGGAACTCGGGAATCTGGCGTTTGTCGGTGAGCACCTCCGTCACACCTGGCAGTTCGGCCACAATGCCCTCGGCCATCGTGGCGTAGCACCCCATGACCACGATCTGGGCCCCGGGGTTCCCTTTGGCGAGTTGGCGGATCGCCTTGCGGCTCTTCAAGGCTCCTTCGGCCGTCACGGTACACGTGTTGACGAGGCAGAGATCGGCCTGCTGACCGTCGGCAGCCTCCACGAATCCTGCCCGAGAAAGCCCTTCGGCGACCAGCTCGGTCTCATACTGATTGACCTTGCAGCCGAGAGTGATCGTCCGGAGGGTCGGCATCTGAGAAACCCTGACAGAATGTGGGAGTCTCCCACAGGTATGAATGTGCACAATCGACCGTTCTGTCTGCGGCTCCAGGCTAAGAGGAACCTGCTGCCGACTCGATCGTGGCATACATGGCGCCGGCACAACTGTCGATCTCGTGATCACGCCCGAAAGAATGGATCTGGTCGCGTTTGAGTTCGGCGTGCTCGAGCGTCGTGGTCAACACGATCGCCTTCCCTTGGGTGTCGACGGTCTTGGCGATCTGAAAACCCTTTTCGAAGGTGTGACCGAAAAGCTGCATCATCATGGCGATCACGTATGCGTACGTGTGGTCGTCGTCGTTCCAGAGGACCACGTTGTAGGGCGGCTGCCGCTTCGGCTTCTTCCGCTCCTCGGTCTCAATTTCTTGGGCCGGCTCGGCAATTGTCGCCTGTTCTTCTGCCATGGTGGAACCTGGTTGGGACGCGATTCTTACAGCAACATGCCAACGCTTGGGAGATGGGTGCCTGCGGGCCTGGCCTGCGGTTCGGCTCTCCTTCTAGTCACATTGGGTGGAACGAAGACTCGCCCCTGAGGGCCAACCCCATTGGCCATTGACACCCAGGATCATTATATTGAACCATTCCTCGAATCGGGAAGTGATGCCCTGTGCGACGAACGACCGCATGCGATGAAGAAGGATGACCTCATGTCCGAGATCCAGACCTACCTGAACGAGCGCGCCGACGATTTTCTGGGGGAACTGTTCGAGTTGCTCAGAATCCCGAGTGTGAGCGCGGATCCCGATCGTGCGGCCGACATGCTGGTGGCGGCGAGTTGGATCGCAGATAAGCTCACAGCCATCGGCGTGAAGTCGAAAGTGATTGCGACCAAAGGACATCCGATCGTCTACGGCGAGTCGCCCAAGGTCGAAGGGGCCCCCACTGTGCTGGTGTACGGTCACTACGATGTCCAACCGGTCGATCCGCTCAACCTCTGGATTTCGCCCCCCTTTGAGCCCGAGATTCGCGACGGCAGGATCTTCGCCCGAGGGGCCACCGACGACAAAGGCCAGATGCTGACCCACGTTCTCAGTGCCCAGGCCTGGATTCAGGCCGAGGGGCGTCTGCCCGTAAATCTGAAGTACCTGATCGAGGGGGAGGAGGAGGTGGGGAGCGAGGCGCTCAGTCATTTTGTTGCGGAGAATACGGAGCAGCTTGCGTGCGACTGCATCGTTGTGAGTGACTCTGGCCAGTTCGGCCCGGGACAACCGGCCATCACCTACGGCTTGCGCGGTATCGCCTGCTACGAAATCTTCGTGCAAGGTCCGAATCGTGACCTCCACTCCGGATCGTTCGGCGGCTCGATCACCAATCCAGCCACGGCGCTATCGCGAATCCTCAGCGGGCTTCACGACCAAGACGGAAAGGTACAAGTGCCGGGCTTCTACGATGACGTGGTGCCCCTGACGGTCGAGGAGAGACGCAAAATGGCGGCGCTGCCCTTCGATGAGAGGCAGTATTTCAGCCAGGTGGGGGTATCGGACAGTTGGGGCGAGGCAGGATATACGTCCCTGGAACGCCGCTGGGCCCGTCCAACGTTCGAAATCAATGGGTTGACCAGTGGATACCAGGGTACGGGGGCCAAGACGATCATTCCCGCGCAGGCATCGGCGAAAATCAGCTTCCGACTCGTGCCGAATCAGACCCCCGAGTCGATCGACAAAGCCTTTCGCGGCCTAGTCGAGAAGTTGACCCTGCCGGGAGTAAAGGTCGAGGTGCGAGGGATGCACGGGGCGCCGGGACTGCTGGTGCCCTTGGACAGCCCCTATGTCGCCGCGGCATCGAAGGCCCTGGAGTATGCCTTCGGCAAGGCGCCGGTGATGACGCGGGAGGGAGGATCGATTCCCGTTGTTGCCACGCTGCAACAGCAATTGAAGGCCAACGCCCTGCTCCTCGGCTGGGGCCAGGATGACGACAATGCCCACAGCCCCAACGAACGGTTTCTCGTGGAGGATTTCTACCGCGGCATCCGGGCCAGCGCGAAACTGTGGGAAGAAATGGCGCGGATAGGATAGGAGGTAGATACAGCATGTTGGACCGTAAGTTCATTGTTGATAATGCGGAGTTGGTGAAGCAGAACTGCGTCAACCGCGGGGTGCCCGCCGACGTGGAGCGGTTCGTTGCCCTCGAAGCCGAGCGGCACCAGTTGCAGATCGAGGTTGAAGAGCTCAACCGCCGGGCGAACGAAGTTTCCAAATCGATCGGCAAGGCGAAGGACGCCCAGGAGCGGGAGGCCCGCAAGGAGGAAGGCCGCACGCTTCGCGAACAGACGAACCAGATGCGAGTGAAGCTGGACGAACTGTCGGTCCAACTGGACAAGATCCATCGTTCGATCCCCAACATGTCGCACCCGAGCGCCCCGGTGGGCGAAGACGACAAGGCAAACCTGGAACTGGCCCGCGGGAAGACG
The DNA here is from genome assembly GCA_964429355.1 of uncultured Planctomycetaceae bacterium. Taxonomy (GTDB): domain Bacteria; phylum Planctomycetota; class Planctomycetia; order Pirellulales; family Thermoguttaceae; genus JAAYAY01. The sequence goes on from CAYSCH010000121.1 coordinate 13,773, forward strand.
CCGCTGCCGAAGTTCGATTTCGAACCCCTCGACCACGTGGTTCTCGGCGAGAAGCTGGGGCTTATCGATTTCGAAGGGGGCGCCCGGGTGGCCGGGCACGGGTTCTACTTCCTGAAGAACGAGGCGGTGCTGCTGGAGTTGGCGCTGCAGCGCTACGCCCTCGGCGTGTTGATGGCCGAGGGTTTCACGCCAATGACAACGCCGGACCTGGCAACCAACGATGTCCTGGAAGGGACCGGATACATTCCACGCGGGCCGGAAACGCAGATCTACACCATCGAAAACCAGAACTTGAGCCTGGTGGCAACGGCCGAAATCACGCTGGGAGGTTTACTCGCCGGGCAGACGGTCGATGCGGAAACGCTGCCCCTGAAGCTGTGTGGAATCAGCCACTGCTTCCGCACGGAGGCCGGCGCCCACGGCAAGGAGAGCCGGGGGCTTTTCCGCGTACACCAGTTTACCAAGGTCGAGATGTTCGCCTTCACCCTGCCCGACGACAGCGATGCCATGCTCGAGCACCTGCGGGGCCTGGAGTGCCGGTTGTTCGACGGGCTGGGGATTCCCTATCGCGTCGTCGATACCGCCACGGGCGACTTGGGCGGTCCGGCCTACCGCAAGTACGACCTGGAGGCCTGGCTGCCCGGCCGGGGAGGGTTTGGCGAGGTGACCAGCACCTCGAACTGCACGGACTACCAGGCCCGGCGTCTGAACGCTCGATTCAAGGTCAAGGGCGAGAAGGGAACGAGGTTCGTTCACACCTTGAACGGAACCGCGGTTGCCATCAGCCGTGCCTTGATTGCCGTGCTCGAAAACTACCAGCAGGCCGATGGTTCGGTCCTCGTGCCCGAGGTGCTGCAGGCCGTGGTCGGCAAGGAGCGGATCGAACCCCGATCCTGATGCGCCCCAGCCGGGCTTCTGGCCCCTCCACCTCCTGCAGCCCGGCTTCGTCAGGTTGCCTCGGCAGAAGTAGAGGCCCGGCT
>CAYSCH010000121.1:14762-23051 GCA_964429355.1 uncultured Planctomycetaceae bacterium
CCTCAATCCGGCTATCGCTCCCCCCAAGACACCTCCATGCCCGACGACCTGCCCCCATACGTGTTCGGTATCCTGGCGGCGATCCTGGTCGGCCTCTCGAAGACCGGCGTGCCCGGAGTTTCGATCCCGGGAATCCTATTGATGACCGAGGCCTATGCCGGAAACGAAAAACTCTCCGTGGGGGCAATCCTCCCTATCTTGCTGGTGGGCGATCTGTTCGCAGTCGGATACTTCCGCCAGCATACCCAGTGGGACCGGCTCTTCGGACTATTCCCTTACGTGCTCCTGGGAATGATCCCCGGCGTGTACGTGCTGCTGAATGTCGACAATCAGCAGTTCAAACTGGTGCTCGGGCTTCTGGTGGTGGTTCTGATGGGGATCGAGGGTGGGCGCCAACGGTTCGGTTGGACCGAAATGCCGAACCAGTGGTGGTTCATTGCGCTGATGGGACTGTCCGCCGGTTTCGGGACCGTGGTGGGCAACGCCGCCGGGCCGGTCATGAGCATCTACCTGATCAGTTGCGGCATGTTCAAGGCCGAATTCATGGGCACCTGGGCGTGGTTCTTCATGATCGTCAACCTTTCCAAACTGCCATTGATCGGCGGTATCGGGATGATCAGCCCGGAGACCCTGCAGTTCGGCCTGTTCCTGGTTCCGTTCGTGATCCTCGGAGCCCTGGTGGGAAAGCGGCTCTTCCTGCTGATTCCTCAGAAGGTCTTTGATCCCCTGGTTCTGGCCCTGGCACTCGTCGCGGCGCTGCGCATGGTGACGGGCGGAATCTGGGGATAGCCGCCTCCCTTCCGCTTATCGACATCAGGCAGGCACCTGGTTGGTGTGTGCCAACAGACGTGGATAGAGGAAGCCGTAGATGGTCGTTGCCACGAAACCGATCATCGGCAGAACGAAGCAGATCGCCATGCTGTGATATTGATCGGCCAGATAACCCATCAAGGGTGGGGCGATGGCACCCCCCACGATCGACATGATCTGAAACGAGGCGGCCAGTTTCGTCTGCCGGCCGAGCCCGTGAAGGCTCATGGCGAAAATGAAGGGAAACATGATTGACATAAACAACCAGCAGAAGGGCAACACCATCCAGGAGACGTGCGGAATGTCGGCCATCACCACGGCAATGATCGCGATGTTGGCGATCCCGTAGAGCCCCAGGAGCTGGTTGGGCTTGATGACCTTGGTAATGGCCGCGCCGGTGAAGCGGCCCGTCGCATAGAGAATCATGGCGATGGTCACCACGTAGGCCGCCGCGGCCTCGGGGCTGGCGGCCCCGGTGACGCCTTGGTACCAGGCAAACAGCGGGGCGATCGAGGTTGCCCCCGCGGCGTCCTTGGTGATCGCATTCTCCAGAATGTAGTTCACGGCAAATGCGTTCACTCCCACCTGCGCGGCAATGTAGAGGAACTGAGTGGCGATGCCGCAGACAAAATGCGTCTGGCGGATGAGTGGGATCTCGTGGGCAGGCGCGTCGCCCTCGTCGGAATTCTCGGCCGCCGGTTCGTCGATCCGCGGCAGCTTGATGAACGAGAAAACAACAAATACCAGCAGCACCACGCAGCCCAGGACCACGTAGGGGATCAAAAGCGACTTGAAGTCAACCGGCTCCCCCGCTTCCAGTCGCTTGCCGAAGATGAGCGCACCACCAACCGTGGGGGCAATGATGTAAGCCACCGAGTTGAAGGCCTGCGCCACCGACAGACGCGCCGCGGCGCCTTCCGGCGGACCAAGCACGGTCACGTAAGGATTGGCCGCCGTTTCCACACACGCCAGCCCGCTCGAAAGAACGAACAGCGCCAGCAGAAACGCGGGAAAGGTCTGCCACCACAGGCCGGCCGGGATGAACAAGAAGGCGCCGATGGCCACGACCAGCAAGCCCAGCAGGATCCCTCGCTGGTAGCCGATCCGGCGAATCAGCAGGGCCGAGGGCAACGCCAGCAGAAAGTAGGCGCCAAACACCGACGTTTGGATGAAACCCGATTGCGTCTTGCTCACGTGGAGCGTGTTCTGAAAGTGCTTGTTCAGGACGTCCAGCATCGCATGGCAGAACCCCCAAATGAAGAACAGGGAGGAGACCATGATCAGGGCCAACAACAAGGTCTGTCGAGTGTTGGAACCCATCGTGGGAATATTGTCTTCCGGCCCTCGGGTGGTGGAAGAAGGCTGCTGCTTGCTCATCTTGCCCTTCACATTCATGGCTTGGCTGTTGTTGTTTCGACGCAGTGTTCGAAAATCCTACCAGGAATGACGAAAGCTCTCAAGAACCCGCTATTTCGCAGCCCACCGCCCGGACCGGCGCGAGTATTGAGGGGCCTGCAGTGTGGCGTACTCCTTGACACCCCGCCGCAGAGTGGAACAATAGAGGGTTCGGATGGCCGGACGGCAGATCGTCTCTGTCCGGCTGCCCGGGCATTGGTTCAACGACGACTTGCAGTTCTCCTGCCCTCACCCCTTCCGCTCTCTCACAGGGGAAAGCCGTGGTCGTGAAGTTGTTCGTGAGCCGTTGCCTGATAGTCCGTGAGCCGGAATTGGGAGAATTGCACCGTGGCCAAATTCGCAGTGATCATGCCGGCGGCCGGCAAGAGCAGCCGATTTCACGATAAGAACTACAAGAAGCCCTTCGCGCCGCTGGCAAATCGAGCCGTGTGGCTCCATTCGGCGGAGCGGTTCTTGAGTCGCAACGATGTAATCCAGGTGATCCTGGTCATCTCGCCCGAGGACCGCGACTACTTCAACTTCAAGTTCGCGTCGAACGTGGCGATCCTGGGGATCCAGGTTGTGGAAGGCGGTGCGGAACGGAGCGACTCAGTGGCCCGCGCCCTAGCCAAGGTCAAGCCGGAGGCCGATTTTGTAGCCGTTCACGATGCCGCCCGTCCCTGCCTTTGCGACGAATGGATCGACAGCGTGTTTGCGGCTGCAGAGAAATCGGGAGCAGCGATCCTGGCGGTGCCGGTTGCGGGAACTCTGAAACGCAGCGATGGCAAACGCGTTCTGGAGACTCTCTCCCGGTCTGACGTTTGGGAGGCGCAGACGCCACAGGTGTTTCGGCGCGAGTTGCTCCTGGAGGCCTACGAGAAACGCGGCAACGATCCGGCAACCGACGACTCGCAACTCGTCGAGCGTTTGGGCAAGCCGGTAACCGCTGTGCTCGGCTCGCGAATCAACCTTAAGATCACGACCCGGGAGGATCTCCGCCTGGCCGAGGCGTCACTCAAGGCCCTTCCCAAGCCGAAGTTGTCCGGTCCCCTCAATCCGTTTGCCGACAGTGACATGTGGCGCTGAGCCTTCCCCTTCATTTCCAGCCTGCCCCGCCACCGTTGTTCACTCTCCAGTCCTCGCTTCCTTTAACGATCAACGAAACACTCCCCTACCCATGCAGAACATCTTCGAAGAACTCACATGGCGCCGGTTGGTCAATCAGACAACGGATGACCAGAACCTGCCGAAATGGCTCAACGAGAAGTCGCGGACGGTCTACGTGGGCTTCGACCCGACCGCCGATAGCCTCCACGTGGGGCATCTGATGGCTCTGATGATTCTTCGCAGGTTTCAGCAGGCCGGCCATCGCCCGATCGCGGTCGTCGGCGGCGCCACGGGCATGATCGGCGATCCCAGCGGCAAGAGCGAGGAGCGCAGACTGCTTTCGGTGGATACGCTCCAGGCGAACGTGGCCGGCATGGAGAAGCAGCTTCGCCGGTTTCTCGATTTCGAGGACGGCCCATGTTCGGCAATCCTCGTCAATAACTACGATTGGATGGGGCGCTTCGGATACCTGGAGTTTCTCCGCGATGTGGGCAAGCACTTCCCGGTGAACGTGATGCTCACCAAAGATTCCGTCAGGAGCCGCCTCAACCGCGATGACAGCGGCCTGAGCTACACGGAATTCAGCTACATGCTGTTGCAGGCCTATGATTTTGTGCACTTGAACGCCCAGTTCAATTGCGAAATTCAGGTCGGCGGCAGCGACCAGTGGGGCAACATCACCGCCGGTATCGATCTGGCCAGGCGGATGCGAGGCGTGCAGCTCCATGGTATGACGTGCCCCTTGCTGACCAAGAGCGACGGCACGAAGATGGGCAAAACGGAAGCGGGGGCCCTTTGGCTCGACGCGGACAAGACGAGCCCTTATCACTTCTACCAGTACTGGATCAATCTCGACGATGCCGACATCGACAAGTGCCTGCGGTTCTTCACCGACCTCCAGGAGGATCGTATCGTGGCCGTCATGTCCGACCACCAGGCCGCACCCCAGAAACGAGAGGGTCAGCGGACCCTGGCCACGGAACTGACTCGCCTGGTCCACGGCGAGGAGGGGCTGGCGGCCGCGCAGAAAGCGACGGGGATCTTCTTCGGTGCAGAGATCAGCCAGCTCGACGACTCGCAGTTGACCGCGATCTTTGCCGATGTACCGAGCAAGGAACTGCCGCGCCAGCGCCTTGCCGGCGAGGGATTCTCGATCGTCGACGCCCTGGTAGAATCGGGATTGGCCAAGTCCAAAGGAGATGCACGCCGGACGATCGAACAGGGTGGGGCTTATGTGAACAATCGGCGCATCGATGCGGTGGGCACGTACCTGACTGCCGCCGAACTGGCCAGCGAAACCGTCATGGTGCTTCGCAGCGGAAAGAAGCGTTACGCGCTGCTGCGGTTCGTCGGCTGAGCGGCGGCTGGAAAAGAGACTTCCTCATTGCAGGGACCCTTGTGCAAAGGGGCTGTCTTCAGCAGAACTGGGGACGAGCGGGAAAACCGCCGGACTGACGGGGAGTCTTTCTCCTTGGAGCCGTCCACGGAGCGGCCAACACCGGTTGCATACATGGGCCAACCAGAACGAATCGCGCTGGCATTTCCATTGGGAATGCCCCATCACGAGTTGCTCATCGAAGGAGTGCTCGCCTACGCGCGCGAACATGGACGGCACTGGTCCTTTCTGACAGCCCCGGAATCGATGACCCTTTCCATTCTTGATCTGAAGGGATGGCAAGGCGCCGGCATCATCGCCAAGCTCAATCTGGCAGCCGAGGCTCGGTTCGCCGCCAGTCTCGACATCCCCATGGTCAATGTGTCCGGCACACTGCGCCAATCACCGGTGGTCAGGGTTACGGTCGACAACCAGAAAATAGGCCAACTGGCGGCGGAGCACCTGCTCGATGCCGGATTTCGGAACATGGCTTTCTACGGCGTTCGCCGGGCAGGATACTCCCACCTGCGCGAGATGGGCTTCCGGAGGCGTTTGGACGAGTCCAATGCGAGCTGCGCCGTACTGCGGGCGGCAACCACGTTTCGAACGCGGGGCAATCGCTGGTTCGACCAGCACCAGGACCTGATTCATTGGATTGGAGAACTGGAGAAGCCTCTTGGGTTGTTCGTCGTGTCGGATTACCGGGCCCGGCTGGTGATCGATGCGTGCCAGCAGCACGGATTGAACGTTCCCGAAGACGTGGCCCTGGTTTCGGTTGACAACGAGCGAACGATCTGCGAACACTGCGAACCCAAGCTGACGAGTGTCGACCGGAATGCCCGGGTTGTCGGCTACCGGTCGGCCGAGGTGCTCGACGGTCTGATCCGCGGCCAGCAACCCGAAAGACGGGAGATTCTCATTCCGCCCAAGGGACTGATCGCTCGGGCCTCCTCCGACACGCTGGCGATCGATGACCCGCGGCTCCGTGAGGTCGTGGCCTATATTCAGAGCCATCTCAAAGGCGAACTCAGAATCGACGACATTCTCGCCCGTACGGGCATGTCGCGCCGATGGCTCGAATACGCATTCCGAGAGCACCTGGGAGAAAGCCCGCACCAGTACATCGGGCGAAAACGTGTTCTGGCCGCCAAGGAACTTCTCCAGGAAGAACCCGATCTGAAACTCCACGAGATCGCCGCCATGACGGGATTCGCGCGGCCCAAACAACTGACCCTGGCCTTTCAGCGATACGAGGGCGTTTCCCCGCGAGCCTATCGCCAGGCCAGCGATGAGGGCGAGTTGCTGCCGGAGTGAATGGCGTATAATGGGAGCGGCACCCGCTACCGGCGAGGTCAGCCACATTGTTCCTCGTCGAGAATCATGGAAGAGCCGTGTCACTGACGGAGTGTCTTGATCCGAAACCGTTTGAGTCGTTTGGCGGCTCGCGATGGCGTGTCGTGTCGAAGCGTCCGGTCGAGCGGCTGCCCCTGTCGGGCAATCTCAAGCAAGTGCGGGCGCAGATTCGTTGGGCAGTTCCGAATCGCCCGGGCGTCTATGGAATGATCGATGCCCGGCGGGAACTGATCTACGTGGGCAAGTCGAAACGACTGCGTGATCGGCTGATGATCTGGGCAATTGCCTCGGCCCTTGCGCGGCCCGTTGCGGTGAGAGCGACTACGCACGGGCCGTTCGCCTCGCCAGGGATTTCCTGGCCGGCCGAAGTGCAGAGCTTCCAGAAATGCTCGACGCACAGATGCGGCAGGCGGCCGAGCAACGACAGTTCGAACGCGCCGCAGCGCTGCGCGACGCCCGACTGGAACTCGAGTGGCTCTCCGATCATCTCGAACGACTGCGGGAGATCCGCGGGCGAGACCAGTTTGTCTATCCCCATGCGGAGCAGTCGGGGCACGTAACATGGTACTTCCTTGCCGCCGGGCAGGTGATCGAGGCGGCGGCGGCCCCCAACAGTGGCCGTACAGCGGCATGCCGACTGCGGATGCTCGAGAAAGCCTACCGCACCGATCCCTCCTTTCTCAGCCAGGGCGATTCAACAACTATGGATGTTTCGGCCCTCGTAGCGTCGTGGTTTCGCAACCGCCGCCAGGAACTGGAGCACGCACTCCTGCCGGAACAGGCGATGGAGATCTGCCGCAGGATGATATGAACATCTGTACGTCGGTTACCGCATGCCGCTCTGCGGGGGCTGCACCATCTCGTACAGTCCGGCCTCGATCTTCCTGAGGCGGCCCTGGCGTTCCAGTTCGTCCCAGACGGACTGCGGATACTGATCCGGCGGTGCGATGCCCACAATGCCCGATTCACGGCCGCTGCTCATCGGCCCAACGCCGATCCGCGACTGGTCGTCCAACCGGGTCAACTTCAGCTTCTTCTTGAAGGCCTTGACCGCTGCTTTGAGCTGCTGGGGAGTGGGGGCCGGAGATGGGGGGACGTCGGGAGACGACATGGAAAACTCCTGATGGAATTCACAAATGGCCTATTCAGATAGTATAGCTCCCTGGGGCCGCCTCGCAGGTCAGGCTGTGTCTGGCGTGACCACTTTGCTCTCCCTTGTCCGGGCTCGCCGCACCTGCGAGCCGAGGCCATCGGCGGCTATTTCTTCAGTTCAACTCCGCACCAGTCGAAGAAACCCATTTCATCAAGCTGGGCTCGAACCTTGGCTGTCTGCTCGGCCGTCAGATTTGCCTGGGGCAACCGGCAGCCGCCGCACTCTACCCCGTAAAGGCCGAGCAGCCATTTCATGATCGCCAGGAAGGGATGGCTGAGCATCACGCGGATCATCTTCACCGAGAGGAGTTGAAGCCGTTGGGCCTCCTGCATATCGCCCGCCTGGAAGGCGGCGAGGATCTTCAGGTACAAGGGAGCGGCAATATTGTAGGTGCTTCCGATGGCGCCCCGCGCCCCGGTTGCCAACGCGCTGAGAAACATTTCGTCGCAGCCCCAGAGCACGTCGAACCGGCCGTCTTGCAGGTTCAGGCACGCCTGGTACTCGAAGGCCTGCGGCGTCGTGTACTTCATCCCCACGAGATTGCCGATCTTCGCATCGGCGGCCGGCAAGAACTCGACCATGTCGAGCGCCGCTCCGGTGAGTGCCGGGATGTGGTAATAGTAAAACGGGGTCTGCGGTGCTCCGGCGGCAATCTCGGCCATGCAGTCCACAAGCATCGGCACCGTGCCGATCTTGAAATAGGACGGCGCCGTGGCCGAAATCGCATCGGCACCGATCCTTGCGGCATGGGCGGCCAGTTCCTGGGCCTCGCGCAGCGAATTGTGCCCCACCTGCACCACCGTCTTCATCCGCCCCTTGGCGACGGCCACGTAGGCGGCGGCGACCGCCCGGCGTTCCTCGCCCGTGAGCGAGATCCCTTCACCGGTGCTGCCGCAGATGTAGATCCCCGAAACGCCGGTACGCTCCAGGAGATCGACGATCCGCGGGATCGGCTCCAGGTTCACCGCACCATCCGGATGCAGCGGCGTCAACGTCGCCGCAACGAGGCCTGACAACTGATAACGCATTTCATTTTTCCTTCCACGTCGATTCACATGCTTCCATCATTCAATCAATACAACCCCCTCGGGAACCG
>CAYSCH010000122.1:0-20379 GCA_964429355.1 uncultured Planctomycetaceae bacterium
TGGAAGTCATAGTCGCCGTCGCCAACAGCCGCCACTCGCCCCGCCGGATCGTACTGCATCGTGTACGTCTTGCGGACGATCTGCTCCGTATCGGCGTCTTCAACATCATCGTACCACGTTTCGCTGGCTTTGCGGGAGAGAGAATCATAGCCGTAGTCGATCACCCGCCCATTCCGCTCGACCGTCCGCACCAGATTTCCACGCGCATCATACGACAACGTCCGGGTCAGGTCTCCGATCTCCCCGCTCCGTCCCCCGACCTCCGTTTCCCGCCATCTCCGACTTTCGGCGCATACCTCACTTATGGGGTCAAAGTTATGCTTCACCCCAAAGATGTAACGGTGTACACTATCACCACTTGCAGGCACCCCTCTCGCCCCATCTTCTATCTGGAACATAGCCGCATGCGTGCCAAAACCCTTAATTGACCCCAATAACTAAACACCAGCCCGACTTGCGACCGACGATAACATCGCGACAACCCGCTCGATCCCAACCCGACGCGTAAGCGAGGCACAAAAACCATCCACCAAGGAAACCCGACGCGTGAGCGAGGCAGAAAAACCATCCGCCGAGGAAACCCGACGCGTAAGCGAGGCAGGGGGACCCGCCACCCCACCACCCCCACCCGAAGAACTCACCCCCAGCCCACCTTGGCCAAAGGCCATCCTCACCGTAGCCTGGGGCACCCGCCCCAGCAGTCCCCAGCGCGCCATTTCTTTGGCCAAAGGCCATACTCATCCGCCATCCCTGCCAACCGAACCCCGTCCCTCGTGTCCCGAAGGCCCAGCCCCATTTCAGCCCAGCGCATCCCCCTGGCGATCTTTGGCGCCAGCCCCCTTCCCCCTGAACGGGCCCGTCAATTTGCCACCCCCACCTTCCCCGCACCCGCCGCCGACCCCGAATTTGGCAGAATCGCCCCTCAGTTGACCAACCCTCCGGCCCAATTCGCTCACCTCCGTTTCCGCCAGGTAACCGCTCTCCTCCAAATCACTTGGAACAAGTCGCCTCGCAGCGAACTGAATCGTCATCCACCAACTTGCCTCTGCCCCTTGCACCGCAACAATTCATATCCCTCCGCCAAGCCACCGCTGCCGCCACCGCACCGGCCCAGCTATACTGACCACACTCCCTCACTTCGGACGCCGCAAAGGAGAACCGCTGTGCCCGTTCCACCCCGATTCGTCCCCTTCCTGCTTGGCTCCGTCTTGATCGTCCAATCATCTGCCTCCGCCGCCACTCTCGAGGTCGGCGCCGACAAGAAGTTCTCGCGCATCGAAGACGCGGCCGCCGCCGCACAACCCGGCGATGTCGTCCTTGTCTATCCCCTCCCGGACGGCAAGCCTTACGAGAAGACCGCCGTTTTCGTCCGACAGCCGCGTCTCACCTTCCGCGCTCTTCCCGCCGACGGTCAGAAGTGGATCACCGTCTCCGGCAAAGGTTTCGACTACTCCGGCGTTGGCAGCACCCCACGGGCGATGTTCCAGTTCAACGTCGCAGCCGACGGCTGCCTCCTCGAAGGCTTCGAGCTCACCGATGCCCACAACGATTCCCATAACGGCGCCGGCGTCCGCATCAATCAGGCCAACCACGTGACCGTGCGCCACTGCAACATCCACGACAACGATATGGGCATCATGTCCGGCGGCGACGGCACCCCCGAGCGAGCCGTCGACCAACGCATCGAGCACTGCCTCCTCCATCACAATGGCAGCCTCGAGGATCCCGGCTACAACCACAACCTCTACCTCGGCGGTACGAGTGTTGCCCTCCGCTTCTGCGAAATCCACCACAGCCTCACCGGCCACAACGTCAAGAGCCGTGCCCACCACACTCGCGTTGAGTACTGCTACATCCACGACTCGGCCAACCGCGAGTTCGACCTCGTCGACGCCGCCGACACCGAGCGCCCCGAGAGCCACGCCGTCATCCTCGGCTGCGTGATTGCCAAGAACTCGCAGTCCAGTGGCAACAGGACCGTCCTCCACTTCGGCCAGGACGGCGGCCGTGAGCACGACGGCACGGTCACCCTCGCCTTCAACACGATCGTCACCCCCTTCCTCGCCCCCCTCGTGGAACTCTCCACGCCGAAAACCCGAGCCCGCCTCTTCGGCAACCTCGTCGCCGATGGCGGTAGCCGCCAGGCAAACCAGCAAATCCTCAGCGTCCGTGCCGGTGCAATCGCCGAAAATGCCAGTGGCCAGTTCAACCTGTTCAGTGGCAGCTTCGCAGCCCCGCCCGGTGCCGACTTCGACGTGGCCAGCAATACCTTCCAACGATTCGACGAGCCGCTCTTCGTTGCCCCCGATAAACACGACTACCGCCTCCAGCCCGCAGCCATGAAGGCCCTGGCGATCGACATCTCGCCCGCAACCCTCGCCATCCCCCCGTTTCCCGGTGCCGAAGCAGGCGCCTTCGATGAACCGCTGACCTGGCAATACATCCACCCCGCCCAGAGAGAACAGAGAACTTCTGATCGACCGCTCACGGTCGGGGCGTACTAACTAAATCGACTTGCGTAGTTCGTGGAAGATGGCCACCACACATGATAGCCCCGCCGGCTTGCCCCTCGCTTGCTTCCCCCGTCCAAGACACGCCACCTGTTCCTTCCGCCAACAAACACGCCGCGTCAAAACAGGCTGGTCAATTTGGGTGGCACGTCCCTGTGGCACGAAGGGCGTGGTAAACTCCTGCCGTCTCCATCGCAATATCGTCAACTCGTTCCAACGCCACCTCAAACACAGGCCTTTGATTGCAGACAGGCCATTGCTCAGGATATACTTCGAGTTTGTACCCCGCCTCCTGATCCGACCGTGCGGACCCGCCAGCAGCAGTTCCCTCCCCCAGCCCGGCGGGGGCGAAGCTCCACTTTACGTGTACACAAACAGCAATTGTCCCAGAACCCCTTTTGAGAAATGACCATGAAAAAGCATCTTGTTACCCTCCTCGCCTTTGCCTTCCTCTCCGTGTCCAGTGCCCTGAGCGCCGCAGACAATCAACTCACCGACCAGGAAAAGAAAGATGGCTGGATCCTGCTGTTTAACGGCAAGGACTACACCGGCTGGAAATGCAACAACGGCAAAGAGATCGCCTCGACCGTGGTCGACGGGGCCATGCAGCCCTACCAGTCGGGCGGGTACGTCGATATCTACGAGAAACCCTTTGGCGACTTCATTCTCAAGTGCGACGTCAAGATGCCCGAAGAATGCAACTCCGGAATCTTCTATCGGATTGAGGATCCGAACAACCCGGTCCACACCGGCTTCGAGATTCAGGTCGCCACCGGCAATGGAACCAGTTGCCATGACTTCGGCGCCATCTACGATCTCGTCCCGCTCAAAAAGAACGCGACCAAGGGCCCCAACGTCTGGAACTCCGTCGAGATCAAGTGCGAGGGACCGAAGATGTCCGTCAAGGTTAACGGCGAGTTGGTCTGCGAGATGGACGCCGACCAGTTCGACCAACCCGGCGAGCGCGCCATCCCCGGCGACCACAAGTTCGAACTCGACGGCAAGAAGCGAGCCGTCAAAGACTTCGCCCGCACCGGCTATCTCGGATTCCAGGATCACGGCCATCCGGTGTGGTACAAAAACGTCAAGCTCCTCCCCCTCGACAAGAAATAGTATCCCGCCCCCGTCGTCCTTCATCCTTCGTCGTCCGTTCGTCATTCGTCATTTCCCCTCTCCGCTTTCCTCCAGGAGCCCTGCCATGTCCCGAACCACCAATCGTCGCCACTTTCTCAAGACGGCCGGCGTTACCGCCGCTGGGTTTTGGGTCGCCGGGGGAGTTTCTTCTCCTGCCCAGGATTCGCCCAACGAGCGGCTTGCCATGGCCAGCATCGGGGTCGAGGGCAAGGGCCACAGCGACTCGGATGATGCGGCCAGGCACGGCGACATGGTGGCGATCTGCGAGGTCGACAAGAACCGCCTTGCCGAAGGCCTGAAACGATTTCCCAAGGCGAAAGGCTTCACCGACTTCCGCCAGATGCTCGACGAGATGGCGGGGTCAATCGACGCCGTGACCGTCAGTACCCCCGACCACATGCACGCCCCGGCCTCGCTCATGGCAATGCGGATGGGTATCCACTGCTTCTGTCAGAAACCGCTCACCCGCACGATCTACGAAGCTCGTCTCATGGGCCAGGTGGCACGCCAGAATAAGCTCGCCACACAAATGGGAAACCAGGGTACCGCCGACGATTCCCTCCGCCGATCCGCCCATTGGCTCAAGAACGGTGCCATCGGCACCGTCAAGGAACTCCACATCTGGACCGATCGGGCCAAAGGCTGGTGGTCCCAAGGTATCGACCGGCCTGCCCCGAGTGAACCTCCGGCACACCTCCCCTGGGACCTCTGGCTCGGCGTCGCCCCCCAGCGGCCTTATGCCGACGGATACCATCCCTTCAATTGGCGAGGCTGGTGGGATTTCGGCACCGGTGCCCTCGGCGATATCGCCTGCCACGTCGTCAGCATGCCCTTCATGGGGCTCGATTTGCGGACTCCCGTTTCCGCCGTGGCCGAAACCTCGGGGCACAATAAGGACAGCTTCCCCGAATGGTCCATCATCACCTATGAGTTCGCCGCCAACGATGCCCGTCCCGCACTGAAGCTCGTCTGGTACGATGGCGGCAAGCTCCCGCCCAAGGAACTCCTCGGCGGCCGGGATCCCTCGCCCCAGGGCGGCTCGTTGGCCATCGGCAGCAAGGGCATCCTGCTGAACGATCAGCTCCTCGACGGTGCTGAGCCCGTCGAGGTTCAGTTTCCCCATTCCCCCGGCCATTTCGAGGAATGGATCCGCGCCATCAAGACTGGGGAGCAGGCCATGTCGAACTTCCCCGACTACGCCGGCCCCCTCACCGAAGCCATGCTCGTCGGCAACCTGGCCGTCTGGTCCGGCCAAAAGGTCGAGTGGGATGCCGCCAACATGAAAGTCAAGAACGTCGAAGGGCTCGATTTCCTCATCAAGCCCACGTATCCGAAGGGATACGCCTTGGATGTGTGAATTCTGCCTGTCCGCAAGCCTCCCAGACGTCCCAGACGCAAATTGGTTTTCCAATTCGCATTGAATACCTAAAATGCGTGTATCCGTGGGTGCGTCACGCACGCCAGTTGTGCCATACCCGGCTATTACGGACAGGCCGCCATGTTTCAGGCACGCCGATTTCGGTTGATCGTCAGCGTTGTTGCCTGTCTCGGCCTGGCACAGTTCCTTTTGTCGCTCGCCTATGCGATCGCTTACTACCCCGGCGGGTATTCGTTCTTTGGAAACTTCTTGAGCGATCTGGGCCGGACACGAACCTGGGCTGGCAGCGACAACCAGCTCTGTTCACTCCTATTCAACCGGGCGATTGTGGTCCTCGGCCTCTCGCTCCTCCCTTTCTTTGCCTTCGTCCCCTCCACGCTTGGTACGGGAAAGCGTATCCCCTGGGTGTTCGCCCTGGGAGGAGCTCTTTCGTCGACCGGACTGATCGGAATCGGCCTGACTCCTTATGACGTGTTCTTCATCTTCCACCATATCGCGCTGGCCGTTTGGCTCGCGCCGATGTTCCTGTTGGCCGTAATCTATTTGCTTTTGGCTTTCGACAGCGACAACGCCTCGATCGGACTGATCGTTTGCACGGTGGCCCTGATTCTTGCCGTCCTCGGCTATGCATCCGTCGGCTTTCATCTCGGCTACGTCGCCATGCAGAAGGTCACGGCGGTTCTGTCCGTCATCTGGTTCTCCGTGCTCGCCAACCGCATCCTTTTCACCGGCATCGCCCAGGTTACCGGTCGCCGTCAACAGATGGAACGCCTCGCTGAGCAATACCTGCTGCGGCTCCAGCGCGGTTATCGGCGAAACGCGAGACTATAAAATAGAAGGAAATTCTACCGCCAGTTGACCTTCAGCAGCCGTATTTCCCTTCCAACCCCCCCGCAACTCCCACCGCCTTCCCCACCCGCTCCCACCCCCCTAAGATGAAATGTATGTGCGGGAACATCTACCACTACGATGTCGTCGTCGTCGGAGCCGGCCACGCCGGGTGCGAGGCCGCCCTGGCCGCTGCACGGATGGGGGCCAAGACCGCCCTCCTCACCGACAACCTCGACACCGTCGCTCAGATGAGCTGCAACCCGGCCATCGGCGGTGTCGCCAAGGGGCAGATCGTGCGGGAAATCGATGCCTTGGGCGGTGTCATGGCTCGCGCCATCGACGCCACCGGCATCCACTTCCGCATGCTCAATCGCCGCAAGGGCCCCGCCATGCACGGCCCCCGCGCCCAGGCCGATAAACGAGCCTACCAGCAGTTCGTCAAGCACGCCATCGAACTCCAGGAGAACCTCTCGCTTCGCCAGGAGTCGGTCGTTGACCTGCTCACGGAAGGCCACGACGGGGCCGTGCGAGTCGTCGGCGTGAGCGTCCGCGGCGATGCCCAGTACCAGGCCGGAGCTGTCGTGCTCTCGACAGGTACCTTCATGCGCGGCCTGCTCCATTACGGCCCCCAGAAAATCGCCGGCGGCCGGGCCGGGGAATCGACCGCCTCCGGAATCAGCCTCGCCCTGGAGCGTCTGGGATTCGAAGTCAAACGATTCAAGACCGGGACTCCCGCCCGCCTCAACGGCCGCACGATCGACTACTCGAAGGCCGAAATCCAGCCCGGCGACGATGAGCCCGAACCGTTCTCCTTCCTCACCCAACGCATCGACTGCCAGCAGATCCCCTGCTGGATCACCTACACCAACCAGCACGTCCACGACATCATCCGGCAGAATCTCGACCGCGCCCCCATGTTCACCGGGCAGATTCAAACCGATGGGCCTCGCTACTGCCCATCCGTCGAAACCAAGGTCGTGCGCTTTGCCGCCAAAGAGCGGCATCAGGTGTTTCTCGAACCAGAAGGTCGCTGCACAACCGAAATCTATGCCAACGGCCTGGCGACCAGTCTGCCACGCGATGTTCAGGACGCCATGATCCACGCAATCCCGGCCCTCGAGAACGCCGAAATCCTCCGCTATGGCTATGCCGTTGAATACGACTACCTTCCGCCCGAACAGCTCGCGTTAACGCTCGAAACCAAACGCGTATCTGGACTCTATCTCGCTGGCCAGATCAATGGCACCACCGGCTACGAGGAGGCCGCCGGGCAAGGGCTCCTCGCCGGGGCCAACGCCGCCCTCAAACTCGCCGGACGCGACCCCCTTATCCTCTCCCGCAACCTTGCCTACCTTGGGGTGATGATCGACGACCTCGTCACGCGCGGAGTCGTAGAACCCTATCGCATGTTCACCAGCCGGGCCGAGTATCGCCTCCGCCTCCGTGGCGACAACGCCGACCGCCGGCTCACATCGTCCGCACACGAACTGCAACTTGTTGACCATGACAGGTACCAGCGGGTCGTCCGAAAAACGGAGCAGATCCAAACCACGATCGCCTTGTTGGAATCGACCTATGTTGACGGACGCGAGCTGGCCACCATGCTTCAACGTCCTGACAAATCCTGGAACGACGTGATTGCACGCCTCCCCCAGCTTGCGCAGCTTTCCAAGGAGATTGTCCAACAGATTACCTATGATGTGAAGTACGCGGGCTATCTGGCCCGGGAAGATGGTGAGCTTCAGCGTCAGCAACGTTTGGCGAAACGGCGTATTCCAGACAACTTCGACTACGCCGCGGTCAGTCAACTCCGCTGCGAGGCCCGCGAACGTCTCAGCCAGATCCGGCCTGTCGACCTTTCTCAAGCGGCACGCATAAGCGGAATTACCCCTGCGGACTTGGCAATCCTCATGCTCCATCTTGACCGCCCTCGCCGATCACGGCACGGCGACTAAGGCGTTCTTGATATCGACCCTCAGGATTCCGCGAAAACTCAAAACAAGTTCAGGCCTTCTGTACTACTAACCTCAAAGATCGTGAAGTCGTTGACACAGATCTGCGACTTGCCGGGAGCAGACCGTTTCGGCCGAGCGTTAGCTCGTATTGGCTCACCGGTCTGCCCCCCCCAGGCAGTCCAGCCTCCAGAACCTTTATCCCCTCCTGGGTATCATTTCGTGTGCGTTCTGCTTATAGAATCTCATTCTGCCAGCAGTGAGCTTGTGAACCACCGGAGGGCGGAAATTAGCGCCAGGCTTACCCAAATACCCGTGTGCCGTTCCCGAGCGAATCTTGCAAGTCATTTTGCAGCAACCACTTGCGCGATGAATTGCTGTATTGACACGTTCGGGAAGATAGCTATAATTGGTCGCAATTGGCAATTTCGGTAATGTCGGCAGAACCGGAGGGGCCGCAGTTTGAGTGCAGTTTCGGGAGGTACAGAGTCTGCATGTGTTGCGGGCTCGAGGCTAGTTTCCCGCGAGTTTGATGACATGGAAGCCTAGAGACTTTCGGACGACATGCCGACGCAAGGGGTCCGGGAGTTTCGCTGAGACTGGCTGCATTGTGGCTAGGAGGGACGGATAAGTACCAATGCCTACGAAAACTGTGTTTACCACCGGGGAAGCAGCGAAGATCTGCAAAGTCAGCCAACAGACAATCATCCGGTGCTTCGACTCAGGCCAGTTGAAGGGATTCCGCGTGCCGGGCAGCCGGTTCCGGAGAATCCCGCGGGAGCAGTTGTTCTCCTTCATGCGAGACAACGGCATCCCCACCGACGCCCTTGAAAGCGGAAAACGTAAGGTCCTCATCGTCGACGACGACGAGGAACTCGTCGAACTGATCGAGGATGTTCTGGTCCGAGACGGCCGTTTCGAAGTCAAAACGGTCAACAATGGATTTGACGCGGGAATGATGGTCAAAGACTATCGCCCCGATATCATCGTCCTCGACGTCATGCTCCCCGACATCAACGGCAAGGAAGTCTGCCAGCGCGTGCGGAGCGACAAGTCGATGGACGACGTCCGCATCATCTGCATCTCCGGCATGGTGGAAGAAGAGAAGGTCGGCGAACTCAAGGCCTCCGGGGCCGACGACTTCATGCACAAGCCCTTCGAGGTGGAGAAACTCGTCGAGCGGATGTGTCAGCTCCTCGATATCGAAGCGATTTCGAGCATTTGAGTCGGCAAAAATGCAAAGCGCCCATGGCATCGGCCCGACAACTCATGGATTGTCGGGCCGCCGTGGAGGATCTGGAACGGCTTGAACCCCACGTCGATGGAGCCGGGATTGGCTTATGCGCACATTGCCTCCCCTGATCCTCGGCCCTCAGATGTGGACGCTCCCCTTCTCCGATCGGTCCGCGGCCTCACTGGTCGAGGAGTTGCTTCGAACGACCGTCTCTGCCGGCCCCGTTCGATCTGCCGATTGCCTGGCACTTGACCCTCCTCTGATACTCTGGGCCGCTGCTCGTGCCTGGTGTCTTGACGGCCTGCAACCTCGCTCACCCAAACGACTTGTGGATTGGCTCCGAAACCGGGCCGATCGAGTTCTCCTCTGGCCCGAAACGGCCGAAAAGGTCTACAGTGCTCCGGTCACCGACCAGATGCGGCGGAAACTGGCCGACCAGGTTGCCCACGACCTGACGGTGGCAGAACTGGCCGCTGCCCAGGCGGCCCCGGATGGTGAGGAAATCGCTGAGGAAGCCCGACTTCTCGGCCTTCTCAGCTCGGCGCGGACTTGGCTCGAAACCGTGTCGCCCGCCGCCAATCCCGACGAACTGCTCCCCCCATGGCTGCTCCACGCGAACTCCACACCTGCCGGCCGCCATGTTTCCCGGGCGGTCCAATTTGCTCAAACCGAGGTCGAGTCCGTGGTATCGCCCCTCGATATCCAGGCCCGCCGCCAATGGGCCGACCAGAACTCGCGAGCCTGGCAGGAGGAGATTCCCAACGTCCCGGCATTCCTTCCGCCTCTGACCGCCAAACTCGGCCGGCTTGCCACACTCGAACGGCAGTTCAAGGAATGCCTCGAGCTGGAGAAGCTCGAATCCCTGGCAGAATTCGCCGCCGGAGCGGGGCACGAGATCAACAATCCATTGGCGATCATCGGGGGGCGGTCGCAACTCCTTCTGCGTGATGAGCAGTACCCCGAACGCCAACGCGAACTGGCACTGATCGTTGCCCAGGTCCGCCGGGCCAACGAGATGATTGCTGACATGCGTCTGTTCTCTCGTCCCCCCGAACCCGAGCCCGAGTTGTTCGATCTGGGGGGGCTCGTCAACCAGACCTTGGCCGAACTGGCAGAACAGGCATCCCAACGGGCCATCGAAATCGTGCGGACAGGGGAAGCAGCTCCCGTGGAAATCGAGGCCGATCCGGTTCAGATCGGGGTCGTTCTTCATGCCCTCGTCCGAAATGCTCTCGAGGCCGTCGGACGCAATGGGGTGATCGAGATCTCAATGCGGCGGACACCGATGGGGGCCGAGGTTTCTGTGGCGGACGACGGTCCCGGCATTCTTCCCGACGAACGCCGGCACATCTTCGACCCTTTCTACTCCGCCCGTCAGGCCGGACGTGGCCTGGGTTTCGGCCTCTCTAAGGCCTGGAGGATCGTTACGAACCACGGCGGCAAGATCACCGTCGAAAGCGAGCCTGGAGAAGGCGCGGTCTTTGTCGTCTGCCTGCCTCGGCGAATTCCGGAGCGTGTGTGAACCGCCACCAAATCGCCTTGCGTTTTGTTGTGGCTTCTCAGAACCGCCCCTGGGCCTGAAACGTCTCGAGCACGGAGGCCACGATCCGTCCAATCTCTGTGGGTGAGAACGAGCCGACCGCGCCGCCTGAACCGTCCAGGCCGGCCTCGGCAAACAGCATTCTCAGTTGCGGTTCGAGTTCGGCAAGGGTCGTTTGATGCTCCTGCGAGAGTGGCTGGCGACTCGGACCCATCCTGAATCCCCGCACCTGGATCGCCACTCGGCAGGCCTCCGGAAAATCGGCTGCGAAGAGCAATTTGTCGAAGATTCGCCGGACCAGGTACTGCAGCCGGCAAGCCTCGTCGATGTTGTGGGCCACCGTCGCATCGTACAGCTTCCTCATCAGCTCGGGCGCCACCCCGCTGGTCGCATTCGTGCCGCCGTCGGCGCCGACGAGCAACATCGGCATGACCACCGCATCCCAACCGGTCAAGAAGCTGAACTCGGGCCGGTTCGGCCTGATCACCTCAATCATCCGCATCATCTGGGCCAGATCCCCCGATGAATCCTTGATGGCCACGATTCGCTCGCACTCCTCGCTGAGACGCTGGATCGTGGGCACGTCGATGGGAGAGGCAAACATCGGAATGTTGTAGAGCGTGACGTCGACGGGCGTATTGCGGCCAATCTCGCGAAAGTACGCATAAACGTTGTCGCGGCTGAGCCGGTAGTAATAGGGCGACACGATCGCAACAGCCCGAACACCCAGGCCACAGTAATATTCACAGGCAGCGATCGTCTCTCGCACGTTGGCTTCAGCCGCCCCGGCCAGCACGGGCACCCGTCCGGCCGTTTGATCCATGATGATCTCAATGATCCGCCGGCGTTCCTGCGCTGTGAACCGCAAGAATTCGCCTGTCGAGCCATTTGGATACAGACCGTGAACCCCCTTCTCGATGAGCCAATCGACGTAGGCCCTCAAGGCCGGTTCATCGATCTGCCCCTCTCGGTCGAGCGGAACCATGTTCGGTGTGAAGATCCCCTGGAGTTTCGTCTGGCATGTCATTCGCGTTCCGTCCTCAACAGCGGCCGATATGGGCGTTAAAATGGGAATATTCAGTTTAACCGGGAGAGCCGGCCGTGGAAATGCGGAGTTTCCCGGCCCAAATGGATCACGCCTGACAAGCATAGTTCCCTTTGCGGGTGGCCGTCAGCTTCCGGACCACAATTCGTCGCAACCGCCTGTACCGGTTCGACCTGTCGCCGGTGTCCCCGAAACTCACGATTCCTCCAGTGCCGTCCAGCCGCCGAACCGATCACAAGCCATCCTTACAGAGAAGGCAAAACCCGAAATCCCATCGCTTCCAGTCCTGATTCTCCATGCTCAACGGTTCCTGCACGCACACGCTCACGATCGTGATCCCGGCCTTCAATGAAGAGGATGCCATTGGGGGCACCGTGTCGGCATGTTTGGAGGCCGTCGAGCAGATCCAGCGGGAGTCGGGCGTCTCCGACGTGGAGTTGATCGTCGTCAGCGACGGTTCCACAGATCGGACCGCCGAAATCGTACGCGGGTTCCAGAACGTCAGGCTGATCGAGTTCGGACAAAACCGCGGCTACGGGGCGGCCCTGATGGAAGGTTTTCGCCAGGGGAGCGGATCGCTCGTGTCTTTCCTCGACGCCGATGGAACATGCGACCCGCGGATGTTCGGCGAATTGGCCCGAACGGCCATCGAAGAGAATGCCGACGTCGTCCTCGGCTCGCGGCTCGGCCCCGAGTCGCAAATGCCCCGAGTTCGCCGCATCGGAAACCGGCTATTCGCCGCCCTCCTCGGTCTGCTCTGCGGCAAGTCGATCACCGACACGGCCAGCGGGATGCGGGTGATTCGCCGCCAGGCCCTCGACTGGTTGTATCCGCTGCCCACGGGGCTCCATTTCACGCCATCGATGAGCGCTCGAGCCCTGCTCGGCGGCCTGCGGCTTGTCGAGGTGCCCATCCCGTACGCGGAACGGATCGGCCAGAGTAAGCTCCGTGTTCTTTCCGATGGTATCCGCTTCACTCGCGTGATCCTCCACGACGTGCTCTGTTACCGCCCGGAACGCCTGTTTCTGATGGCCTTTGCTGTCTGCCTGATCGTGGCCGTCTCTCTGGCTGCCTATCCGATCGAGTACTATGCGTCGCGCGGCTGCGTCGAGGAATGGATGATCTACCGGTTCCTCGTTTGCGGCCTGTTCGGCGTCACGGGATACCAACTCCTGATCGGCACGGCCCTGGCGTTTCGCATGGAACACTTCGGTCCTCGACGTCACGTTTCGGATTCTTTCTGGCCGGCCGTGGTCGCCAAGCTGTTCGAAGGCTGGCTGATTGCGGGCTTCGTCGTCGTGGCGACGCTTGCCTCTTTCGCAATCCTGTGGCCGGGGCTGGCCGAGTACGCAATGACTCGCCACGTCCACATGCACTGGTCCAGGCTGGTTGTGGGCACATTCGGGTTGATCGTCGCTGTCCAGGGGACCGTGGCGGCTGTGCTGATGCGGGTGTTGGAGATCTGGAAGGCCCAGGCTCTGCCACGCAGTCGGGCAGGAACGGAGTAAGCCAGCGGCACTCGCTTCCGGCGAGTCTTCTCCCCTACCACCGTCTCATCTGCTATTCTGCTGGTTGAATCAATGTGGGAACTGAGTGGCGGGCAGCCCTGAATGAGGTCGCGGGATTTCAGGACGAAGAAGCTGACAGCCACGTGACTGTCACCTATTTCGGGGTATCCCGCAAGCCAATTGAGACGGGCCAGTTTTTCCGGGAAGAAACGTGAACAGGAAACCAGAAGAGGACCCTCGATCGAACGGCCTGCTCTTCGCGGTCCTGGCCGGTTTTGTGGTCTACCTGGTTCTCTTTCTCGTGTCGCCCTACGAGTGGTCGGGGGAACACAACATCACGCGGGCCGGATATGTGGGCGCCTCGCTCCTGCTCGCCGACGAGATGCTGGGGGCTTGGTTTCATTCCCCCTCCGACATGCTTCTTCTCGACCGTATCGTGCCGTTGGCAGCGGCCTTCGCGATCTCGGCGGTTGCCGGCATGCTGGGCTATCTGGCGCTCGCTTCCTTGCGGATCGAACGGAGGTTGTCAACGCTCGAGACAGTCTTCTTCGCCGAGGGCGTGGGGCTGAATCTCGTTTCCACCTATACGCTGGCGGTTGGGTTGGCTGGCGGTCTGCACCACCGACTGTGGTTCACGGCGCCGGCCGTTGTTGTGGCTGCAATATGGGCCTGGATCGTCCGTTGTCGCCATCGCCAAGGCACGAGCCACACGCTCCCGATCCATGCTGAATCGCCTCAGCGCGACACCGCATGGCTCAGCCACCATTGGTTGTGGCTGGGTGTTCCGTTTGCCATGGTGATCCTCCTGGGTGGACTCCTGCCGCCGAACGAGTTCGATGTCCGCGAGTATCACCTGGAGGCCCCGAAGGAATTCTACGCTGCCGGCCGTATCGGATTCCTGCCCCACAACCTGTATGGCAACATGGCCCTCGGCACCGAGATGCACGCCCTGCTTGGAATGGCCCTCGTCGGCGACTGGTGGATGGGGGCGCTGGTCGGCAAAGCCGTCACCGCCCTGTTTGCCCCTCTGGCCGCCTTGGGACTGCTGGCGGCCGGCCGGCGATTCTTCTCGCCAGCGGCTGGAGTCCTGGCGGCTGTTGTCTACATCTCGATTCCCTTGATCGCGAACATTTCGACGGTCGGGTTCATCGAAGGTGCCGCTGCGTTATACCTATTTGCCACACTCTATGCGGTGCTGCTTGTGCAAGGCGACCGTGAGGCGGGCAACCTTGCGTGGTTCCTGCCGGGGTATCTGGCAGGAGCGTCGGTGGCGTGCAAGTATCCCGGGCTGCTCTTTGTGGTGGCCCCGCTGGGGGCATGGCTCCTGTGGCTGTCGCTTGTTCGGTGCGACGAGAACGGACGCTGGAGGCCGATCTGGTTGGCGCCGGTTGTGTTCGGCGGCGGGGTAGGCCTCGGCTGCGCCCTGTGGCTGGCGAAGAACTGGGTGCTTGCCGGAAATCCACTCTACCCCTTGCTCTTCGGCCTGTTCGGCGGCGAAACACTGACGCCCGAGAAGATTCAGATTTGGAAAGAGGTCCACAGGCCGGCGGGTCTTTCGCTTTCGGCCTTGCTGGCCGACACTCGCCACGTGCTCCTCAGCAGTGACTGGCTCAGTCCGATCCTGATCCCAATGGCCGCCTTGGCCTGCTTCCTCCCTCGGCGGCGCCCCTTGGTGGCCGGGCTTGCCGTCTACTTTGTGTTCATCGTTGCCGCGTGGTGGTGCCTGGCCCTGCGGATCGATCGCTATTGGGCCCCCGCATTGCCGATCCTTGCCCTCTTGGCGGGGGCCGGGGCGACCTGGTGCCGGGCCAAGCTCTGGCGATACTCTCTAGCCGGCTTGCTGGTATTCAGCTCGCTGATAAACTTCATCACCGCTGCCACATCGCCATGCATCTACCCGCCGCTGTTTGTGCCCTACGCAACCCTGCGAACGGCCCCCGACCGGGTCAATCCCTGGCATCTCTATCTGAATGCCCATGCCGAGGGGACCGTGCTGATGGTCGGCGAGGCCCAGGTATTCGATCTTGAAGTTCCGATCCTCTACAACACGTGGCTCGACGATTCGGTGTTTGAGTCGATTTTCCGTGACCCGGTTTCCGGACAACTGCGACCGGCCGACGCGATCTGCGAGGAACTCAAGTCCCGCAATGTCTCCCACGTCTATGTGTCCTGGAGCGAGATCGGCCGTTATGTGGCCACGGGCTATGGCAACTGGGAATTTGTCCGTCCGGAACTCTTCCAGCAACTGGTGGTCGACGGCGTACTGGAGCACGTTCCGCCACCGCGAGGGCTGCAGGAGTCGATCAACCAGGTGTACCGGATTGTCTACCCGCCCCAGGTCTCGACAGGCCAGGAAGCGTCTTTTCCCGAATCGAGAAGCAAGTGAGAACAGTGGCCTTATTCCGGCAACGCAGCCCTGATGCGAGGCAACATGGTGTCGCTCGGCCTGTCTGTTCCCTCGCTTCAACGAACCGAGCTTTAGTCGCTCTACCGGGGGATTGGCAACTGACTTCGCCACCCCGAAAACGAATGGAGGCTGGCGAGAATCGTCGTTGACACGTCGCCCTAACCTGTTTAGAGTTAATATGTTGCCATCCTTTTCTTGTTTTGGGTTGAACCTTCGGAGTTGCCAGTGGCGGAGAAGGCCTGGGGTGGAGTCTTTGACGAAGCGACGGATCAGCGTGTCGAACAGTTCACGGAAAGCGTGAGTTTCGATCGCCGGCTCTATGCCCACGATATCCGTGGCTCAATCGCCCATGCGCAAATGTTGTGCAAGGTTGGACTGCTCACCGAAGTAGAATGCCGCCAAATTGAGCAGGGCCTCAAGGAGATCGAACGCGAGATCCAAGAGGAGCGTTTCCAGTTCCGCATCGAGCTGGAAGACATCCATATGCACATCGAGCGGGCACTGATCGACCGAATTGGCGACGTGGGTCGGAAGTTGCACACCGGGCGGAGCCGCAACGATCAGGTTTCGACCGATGTGCGACTATGGGTTCGCGATGCGATCGACCAGATCGATGCGGCTCTGAAAGACCTTCAAGCGTCGTTTGTTGGTCGTTGCGAGGCCGATTTCGACGTAATCCTGCCCGGCTACACCCACATGCAGCGGGCCCAGCCGGTCCTTGCGCCACATTACTGGCTTGCTTATTGCGAGAAATACGAGCGCGACCGCCAGCGTTTGGCTGACTGCCGCCGACGGGCCAACGTGCTGAGCCTCGGTGCGGCCGCCCTGGCAGGAACGAGCTTGCCCATCGATCGCGACGATGTTGCCCGGCGGCTGGAATTCGATTCGGTCGCCCGAAACAGCCTGGATGTGTCGAGCGATCGCGACTTCGTCGTGGAATTCGCCTTTGTGCTGGCCCTGATCGCAGAGCACTTGAGCACCTGGGCGGAAGAGTGGATCCTCTGGTCGACCATCGAATTCAATTTTCTCCGGCCTCCCCAGACGTTCTGCACGGGCTCGTCGATCATGCCGCAGAAGGTCAATCCCGATGTGCTGGAACTGATCCGTGGAAAAACCGCGCGGGTGTTGGGCAATTTGAACGCACTGCTGGTGCTGATCAAGGGGCTGCCGTTGGCCTACAATCGCGACTTGCAGGAGGACAAGGAGCCCCTCTTCGATTCGTTCGACACCGTGCTCGCCTCCCTGCGGTTGGCAGCCCCCCTGGTGGCGGGGGCTGAGCTCCAACGCGATGCAATCGCCCAGCGGCTCGACCGAGGTTATCTGGACGCCACGACGTTTATGGAGTATTTGATCCGCAGAGGAATTCCACAGCGGACCGCTCACGGCCTGGTGGGCCAATTGGTCAACAAGGCGATGAAGCAGGGCGTCCCGCTTGCGGATCTTCCATTGGACGACTATCGTCAGGCAGACAGCAACCTGGACGAGACGGTCTATGAGGTGCTGGGAGTCGAACGAGCGGTGGCGGCCATGAAGAGTTACGGCTCGACTGGCCCCGACCAGGTTCGGCAACAGATCGAGGATTGGAAAGGACGGCTTCAGAGTCGATAGCAGAATGTCCGGTCGTTCACATCGATCCCTCGTTTTGTTACCGCCTTTCAGGTCGACCCGTAACAGGCCATGATGGCGAACCGGAGCAATCACCCGATCGACAGCCGGCAAGTTTCGCGGCTGCCAGTTGGGAGGAACTTGCACACAAGCGCTCGCAGCGAATGATGAGACACACCATGGCTATTCCCAATCGAATTCGGACTCGGCTGATCGGGGTGTGGCTGATTCTTGCCGCCGTGCTCGGAGTATGTGCCCAGGAGCCGGCGCCACCTCAGGCCGCAACAGCCGATCCATTTGGGGCGCCGTTCGTAGCACCGGATCCTTCGGAGCCTGAGGCCCCGGCAGCGGACCCCTTTGGAACGCAAGCTGCGCCGGATCCATCTCAGCCACAGACCCCAGTCGCCAATCCATTCGGGGCCCCCTCTGCAACAGCGGACTCCGTACCACGGCAACCCGCGGCGACGGTGGCGCCCGCCACTCCCCCGTCTGCAGCCCCGGAGCCGGCCCCGATGGCCCCGGCCGTGGCGGCAATCATGGCCACCAAACCCACCACTCCGGCCGAGAAGGTACGCGCCGCGAAGATCCTGGCCGGTCTCGACCGGCCTGACTTGGCCAAGCAGATGCTTGCAGAAGTCCTGGCAGCCAACCTTGATCAGAAGCAGCTTTTCGCACTGGAACAACAGTTTGGCGCGCCACTTTTCGTCAACCTGTCGGTTCGCCCGGAGCTCGCGCCGGAGGGAAAACAAGTAGCCGATGCCGTGTTGAAGGCGGCCCAGGCGGTGCTCCAGGATTCGGCTCGGCTGGACGACCTCGTCCGGCAACTGTCGTCGGCCGATACGGCTGCGCGCATGACTGCCGCCCAAGGTCTTGTGCAAGGTGGGCGAGTCTCGATCGGGATCCTGATCGGGGCACTGGCCGATCCGTCGCGCGCCGGCGAACACGATATGGCCCGTTCGGTCCTGGGGCAGTTCGGCCAGGCGGCCGTCGGCCCTCTGCTGGCCGCGTTGCATGGAGGCGAGCCGGGCCTGAAGATCCAGGCGATCCGCACCCTGGCTGGAATGGGAGCCCGGGAAGCAGTTCCCTTCTTCCTCGCCTCCGCCCTTGCTCCCGAAGCTGACCAGGAATTGCAGGCCATTGCCCAGCGAGGGCTGGTGACTTTCGGCCGTCCGGTCCCCGACATTTCTGTGGCGTCTGCCATGTTGATTGCGGAAGCGGAGGATTACCTGAAAGGGCGAAAAGTCCTCCGTGAAGACCTCGAGGGCAATGTGACGGTGTGGACGTGGGATCCAGCGACGAGCCGCCCCGTTTCGACCCTTCGCCCGGCACGCGACGCCCGGATGGTCTATGCGGCCTGGCTGACGGAAGATGCCTACCAACTGAATCCAGAGGACAAGCAGGTTCGCGTCCTCTATCTGTCATGCCTTCTCGAACAGGCCGCCCAGGCCGCGGGATTGGAGAACCGGTTGCCGATCGCGGTCGATTCGCCTGCCGGCAAGGCGGCAGCCGCCGGGCTCGAAGTCGTCGAGGATGTGCTGGCCTACGCAATGGTCCACGACAACATCGGAGCGGCTATCGCTGCTGTACGCATCCTCGGCGAGCGCGGCAGTGCCCTGGAGCAGTTGAGCGCCGACTGTTCGGCATCGCCGCTGAGCGAAGCGGTCAAACACGACGATCCCCGGCTGCGATTTGCCGCCATCGAAGCGATCCTTAACCTCGATCCGCCGGCCCCCTTTGCCGATTCTAACGCAGTGGTCGAGGCGGTCTGCCATTTCGCCACCTCCCAGGGTGAGCAGCGAGTCCTGATCGCCGGACCGAGCACTTCCGAATCGCAGCGGATCGCCGGCCACCTCGCGGCCCTGGGCTATGTGTCGGATACGGCCCGATCAGGCCGGGAACTGGTGGCCTTGGCGTTGCGATCGGCCGACTACGAATTCGCACTCGTCGATGAGGGGCTCCAGCAACCCACCGTTCAGTTCGTTCTGCAACAACTCCGGCACGACAACCGCACGGCTCTCCTCCCGGTCGGCATTTGGGCCCGCGACGGACGTTTGCCCCACGCGGAGCAAGCCGCCCGTCGCGATCCATTGGCAACGGCCTTCCCGCGACCTCACTCGCAGGAGGTGGTCGAGTCGCAGGTCCAGCAGGTTCTCGCGCTCGTTGCAGGACAACGACTCGACTCAGGCCAGCGACTGCAGCAGGCCGCACAGGCCATGCAGTGGCTGGCGGATTGGAGCGCGGGGCACAAGTTATTCCGGCTGCCGAGGAAGATCGAAGCGGTCTACGAGGCCCTGTTCATTCCCGAACTCGCCCCCCAGGCGACCACGATCCTGGCCAACACAGGAACGCCCGAGGCTCAGAAAGCTCTGATCGAGCTGGCCAACCGCTGGACGCAGCCGCTTCCGCGGCGCAAGGCAGCCGTTGACGCCTTGTGGAACAATGCCGAAGGAAACGGTATTCTCCTGACTTCCACGGAGATTCTCCGGCAATACGACCGCTACAATCAACGCGAGAATCTCGATCCGTCGTCGCAGCAAGTCCTCTCCGCGATCCTCAACTGCCTCGAGGCTCCAGCCAAGGTGATGGAAGAAGCCAAGAGGCCGCCGAAGGACCCCGAAGTCCCAGACAAGCCGTGATCCCGCACATCGGGCCCAACCACTGATGCCCCAAGTTCCCTTTCATCGAGCCCAGGAAGAAACGGGGCCTCCCATTCCGGGCCTGATCGGATCGGGGCCGGCCATGCAGGAGGTTTACCTCCTCACTCGCCAAGTGGCCAAATCCAATGCCTCGGTATTGCTGCTCGGCGAGACCGGCACCGGAAAAGAACTGATCTCCAAGGCGATTCACGCCCTGAGTCATCGCGGCAGCGGCCCATTCGTGCGAGTCAATTGCGGGGCCTTGGCGGAGAACCTCCTCGAAAGCGAACTCTTCGGCCACGTGCGCGGCGCGTTCACCGGCGCCGTCACCAACCGCACCGGACGATTCGAGGCGGCTCACACCGGAACGGTCTTCCTTGACGAAATCAACTCCACCACCGCCAAGCTGCAAGTCAAACTCCTCCGCGTTCTGCAGGAGCACGAATTCGAACGGGTCGGCGATACTCAGACGATTCGCGTCGATACCCGTGTGGTGGCCGCCAGCAACCGGGATCTGCTGGAAGAGGTGGAAAACGGGCGATTCCGCGAAGACCTCTACTACCGCCTCAACGTCGTGACCATCTACCTGCCCCCTCTTC
>CAYSCH010000122.1:20389-23026 GCA_964429355.1 uncultured Planctomycetaceae bacterium
GCGAACGCCGCGAAGATATTCCCGAGCTCGTCGGATACTTTCTCAAATACTACAACGAGGCGAACAACCGCCACGTGCCGCACGTGGACCGCAACGCCATGGAAGCCTTGATCTCCTACTCCTGGCCGGGCAATGTGCGCGAACTCCAAAACTATATCGAACGGGCCATCGTCCTGGCACCCGGCGACGAGCTGACTTGCGACCTCCTTCCCGAGACCGTGCTGGGCCGCAAGCGACCCCGGATCGGTCGACAGCGGGTCGCCGATCTGGAAACCCTGGCTTCCGAGCTGGTCCAATACGGCCTGGAAAATGCCGCGCCTCAAGAAGACAACCTCCACGCCCGGATCGTCAATCGCGTCGAACGGGAACTGATCGCCCAGGTCATGGCCTCATGCGACAATGTCCAGGTGAAGGCAGCCGCCCGATTGGGGATCAACCGCAA
The DNA here is from genome assembly GCA_964429355.1 of uncultured Planctomycetaceae bacterium. GTDB lineage: Bacteria > Planctomycetota > Planctomycetia > Pirellulales > Thermoguttaceae > JAAYAY01. Next base: position 20,832 of record CAYSCH010000122.1, read on the forward strand.
TACGCTCCACAAGAAATTGGCGGAATACGAACTCGAGAAGTGAGGCAGGCGATTTCCAGGTCCCTCTTGGCTACTAACCTCAAAGTTCGTGAAGTGTTTCACAAAGATTCGCGACTTGCCGGGAGCAGACCATTTCAGCTCGAGCCGTAGCTCGCGACCAACCTTCGGTCGGTCGGTGCCCGCTCACCGGCCCCGCCGCCCTGGGATCAAGCCAAATCCCAAGGGTAACCCTGTCGGAGGGTTTGCAGAACAGGCCCGTCTTCGGCATGTTCCCTCTCCCGCAAGGCGACCCTTCCCGATTTCGATCAGCAATAGAAGCGGGATTCCGACTCCAGTGGGGGGAAGATTTCCCAACCTCGCCCTACTCTCGTCCGATGCCGTCTCCCGCTCTGGCAATTGTCTCCGATTCTGCCATAATGTTTTGGCCGTCCCAACGTGCATGGGGAGCAAACCATAATTGCCGAGCGGTAGCTCGTACAGGCCGGCGGCCCTGCCGCCTTGGGGAGAAGTTCCATGCAATTGAGCGTCCGTTCCGACGAGGGTCCGGTCCTCCGCGTCGATATCCATGGCAGGATCAATATGGCCGTGCTCGCGGAACAGCAGGAGGCCCTTGCTGAGCTGATCGCATGCGACGGGTACAAGCGTACCGTGCTGCTCGATATGACCGGCGCGGAACTGGTCGATTCGGCGGGATTGAGCTGGCTCGTGGTGCAGCACAAGCGATTCTGCGATGCCGGGGGAAGGCTCGTCATCCACTCCGTGCCGTTCACGATCCTGGAAACATTGAAGGTGATGCGGTTGGATCAGGTCCTCCATGTGGCTGAAAACGAGTCCCAAGCCTTGCAGTTGGTCCAAGGAGCCTCGGAATGACCACCGAATTGCCCCCGTGTCCACTCGATGGAATCGATCTCAGTCAGACATCGATCGAATCGGCCATCACCGAGCTGTTCGAATACGCCGCAGTTTTGCCCGCCAGCGACGTATTTCTCACGGCTCACGAGAACAGCATCTCCATCTCGGTCCGCCATCTCGGCATTTTCAAGCGGGTGGCCGCGGTTGCAGCCGCGACGGGGCGCAACTTCATCAACCATGTGAAAGCTACCGCCGGCATGGATGTCGCCCAACGCCGCCATCCGGCCGACGGGCGATGGCTCTGCCCCATGAAAGACGGGCGCAAGCTCGACGTCCGCGTCAGCACGATTCCCACGCTCCACGGCGAAGACATGGCCATCCGCCTGCTCGACAGCAGCATCGGCCTGATGGACGTTTCCACTCTCGGCTTCCACTACAGCAGCCTGGATATCCTCCAGGCGCTGCTGCAGCGTCCCAGCGGCCTGATCCTCGTCACCGGTCCGGCGGGGGCGGGAAAGACGACCACCCTGTATAGCTGCCTCCAGTATCTCAACGACGGCACCCGCAAAATCAATACCATCGAGGACCCGATCGAGTATGTGATCGACGGCGTTCGCCAGTCTCAGGTCAATCCGAAGATCCGCCTGGGCTTCCCCGAGTTGTTGGTCAGCGTGCTTCGCCAATCTCCCGACATCATCATGGTCGGCGAGATCCGCGATCCGATCACCGCCGAAACGGCCGTCCGCGCCGCCAACAGCGGCCAGCTCGTGTTCGCCACCCTCCATGCTCCCATCGCGGCCGGAGCGATCGACAGCATGCTGGCCCTCGACGTCGTGCCCTACTTCCTTTCCACATGCCTGATCGGTGTCGTCTCCCAGCGGCTCGTGCGGACCTTGTGCCCCACCTGCAAGATGTCCTTCGATCTGAGCGCCGCGCCGCAGACCTTCGACGAAATCAAACAGTTCCTCGAGCCGGGGCAAGGGGAATGCCTCTATTCCGCCCCCGGCTGCGACGCCTGCCACGGCGAAGGCTACACCAATCGCACCGGCGTGGTCGAGGTCCTGCGCGTGACCAACGAAATCCGCCACATGATCGTCGAACGTCGACGGGCGCGCGAGATCAACGATATGGCTGTCCGCCAGGGGATGCTCGACCTCCGCCGCTCGGCCCTGCTCAAGGTCGCCCAGGGCGTCACCAGCACCGAAGAGGTCTTCCGCCGCATTCCCACCGAGTATCTGCTGCCCTCCGATTAGACTAAGCGACCGAGTGACTTGCGACTCGGGTGGCTTTCGCCACAGAGTTTCAAGAACGCTGCCGGTGAGCCACCCGCCCGTGGCGCGATC
>CAYSCH010000123.1:0-8426 GCA_964429355.1 uncultured Planctomycetaceae bacterium
TCGTCATCGGGGCTGCAATGGCGATTTCCTGGCCCTTGGGCCGATACCTGCGCTGGGCCATGGATCCGGACGATACAGCCCTCAAGCGTCGCCGCTATGAAGCCATAAGCGAGACGATTCTGGGAAAGGGGGGCAGCCGGGGGCAGGACTGGAAGCAGTACTGCTTGTCGATGCTCGCCTTCAACCTGCTGATGTTCGTGTTCGTATACGTCATTCTCACCAACCAGCAGTGGCTGCCGCTCAATCCTGACTCGAAAGACGCTCTGGATCCGAGCCTGGCCCTGAATACCGCGGCCAGCTTCACGAGCAACACGAATCTGCAGCACTACTCGGGCGAGGTGTCGCTCAGCTACTTTTCCCAGTTGTTCGCGCTCGTGTGGTTGCAGTTCGTCAGTGCCGCCAGCGGCATTGCCGCCGTCACTGCACTCAGCCGTGGGCTCGCCGGTCGCGAGGATCTCGGCAACTACTATCAGGATCTTTGGAGGGCCACCGCGCTCGTCTTGCTGCCTCTGTCGCTGATCTTGGCGTTCTTGTTGGTCTTGTGCGGAGTCCCCATGACTTTCGATTCTTGGAATGACCTGAATGCCGGTGTCAATTGGACCGAAGAGGATCACTCATGTCAGAGTTCATCACCGCACTGCGTTTGTTTGCCCTCAGCCTGGTTGTTTGTTCGGCTGTGTATCCCGCGGCCGTGCTGGGCCTTGCCGCAGTGGCGGCGCCCGAGGCCCGCCAGGGGAGCCTGATCCGGGATAAGAACGGCGTAGTCGTCGGCTCGCGACTCCTGGTGCAGGGATTCGGCCGGGCGGAGTTCTTCTGGCCGCGGCCGTCGGCGTGCGATTACGATGGTGGTGCCGCCTGCGGCAGCAATCTCTCGCCGGCCAATCCCGAATTGACCGAGAAGGCACGGGCGATCATCGCGCGATTGCAGCCTCACGCGGGGCAGCTTGTTCCCGCCGACCTCGTTTCGGCGTCCGGCTCCGGTATGGATCCGCACATCACGATCTCGGCTGCCCGTGACGGCCTCATTCTTGGCGGTGCTGTTGTTCGACGTGTTTTTTGCCAAGCCGTACTATACCATCGTGGTCCACGACACCCAGTACCTGGTCACCTTTGCCGTCATGCTCCTGGTCGGCCTGACGACCGTGGCCCTGACCGATCGCGTTCAGCGCCAGGCCGATCTGGCCCATCGCAACGAGCGCCGGACGGAAGCCCTTCATCGGTTGAGCCGGAAATTGGCCGGCATCATGGGCCGGGATTTTCTTGTCGCCGAAGCCGAACGAGTGGTCTCCCAGGTGTTTGGCGGTGAAGCGGTCATCCTCCTCCCCAAGGAAGGGCGGCTGTTCCCGATCCTCGATCATCATGCCCTGTTTGCTGCCAAAGCCCACGAAATCACCGTCGCCCAATGGGTTTTCGATCACGACCAGGTTGCCGGACGCGGCACCGACACGCTTCCATCCGTGGAGGCATTGTATCTTCCCCTCTCGTCTCCCCACGGAACCGTGGGCGTCCTCGGAGTGTGCCGTGAAGACGCCGACGAGTTGCTGCTGCCTGAATCTCGCTCCCTGCTGGAGGCATACGCCACCCTGATCGCGCTGGCTGTCGAACGGGACCGATTGACCCTGGAATCGCAGAATGCCCAGGTGAAGGCCGAATCCGAAGAGTTGCGAAGTGCCTTGCTGGCGTCGGTTTCCCACGATATCCGCACGCCCCCGGCGGTGATTGCCGGGGCGTCGAGTAGTCTCCTGGAGGAAGGCGAAAGAGGCATCGATTCACGCACTCGCCGCGAGCTTCTCACAACCGTCTTCGAAGAGTCGGATCGGCTCTCCCGTCTCGTTGAAAACCTCCTTCGTCTCACGCAGCTCTCCGCAGGCCGAGTTCACGTCGAGAAGGACTGGCATCCCGTCGAAGATGTCATCGGCTCGACCCTGCACCGTTTGGAGCGTCTGCTCGGCAATCGGCAGGTCGCGGTCGAGCTCCCCGAAGAACTTCTCATGGGGCATTTCGACGTGGTTCTCATTCAACAGGTTCTCGTCAATCTAGTCGAAAATGCCTTGCGCTACACGTCCCAGGCCAGTCCGCTCGTCCTCCGAGGAACAGCATCCGCCTCGGGAATTGTGCTGGAGCTGGCGGATCGTGGCCCGGGACTGGATCCTGAGGAAACGGAACTCATCTTTGAGACCTTTCAGCGGGGCCGTCACATTCCCGCCGACTCGCGCGGAGCGGGGCTGGGTTTGCCGATCTGCCGTGCCATCGCCAAGGCCCACGGAGGATCGATCACGGCGCACAATCGGGAGGGAGGCGGAGCCCTGTTTCGGCTCGAATTGCCCTGCGAAGGGGCGCCGCCGAGAGTGGCCGATGGCGAATCCGGAGAACACTTGTCATGAGTGACGAACACCCCAACCCACCCCTCGTTGCCGTGATTGAAGACGAAGCCCCCATTCGCAAGTTCCTGCGCGCTTCGCTCTGCGGGGAAGGTTTCCGCGTCCTCGAAGCAGCAACCGCCCAGGAGGCCCTGCGAATCCTGACGCAGGATCCCCCGGACGTTGTGCTCCTCGACCTGGGCTTGCCCGATCGGGACGGTAAGGAACTGATCCAGGAAGTCCGAGGCTGGTCGGCCGTGCCGATCATCGTTCTTTCCGCACGCGATCAGGAGCGAGAGAAGATCGCGGCTTTGGATGCCGGTGCCGACGACTACTTGACGAAACCGTTCGGTGTGGGCGAACTTCTGGCACGCCTGCGCGTGGCCATACGGCGTCGGGCACGGGTCGGCGAAGGCCAGTACGGTTCTGCCGAAACCGTCTACCAGTTCGATGCGATCCAGATCGATCTTGCCGCCCGGCGAGTTCTTCGGGAGGGAGTGGAAGTCAGGCTCACCAAACTGGAGTTCGACCTGCTGGCCACATTGGTCCGCCACGCCGGGAAAGTCCTCACCCATCGCTTCCTGCTCAAGGAGGTTTGGGGACCCCATTGTGTGCAGGAAACCCACTATCTGCGCGTATTCGTCGCAAACCTGCGCAAAAAACTCGAACACGACACGGCCCGTCCCCGGATCATCCTCACCGAACCCGGCGTCGGATATCGTCTGGCCGAGCGTCCGTAGCCCAAGTCCCTGCCGCTGCAACCGAACTTGCATGATTCGCGGACGATAGCCGCGTGGGCTCGCCCCGGTGGTACGTCCCTGAGCGTAGCGAAGGGCGTGGTTTGTGACACCAGTCCTTCGCCACCGACACCCCACCACACATGATAGCCGCGTGGGCTTGCCCCGCGCTCGGTTCCCCTTGCCGCAGGCACGTTGCCCCCCGTGATAGCCCCGTGGGTTTGCCCCGTGCTCGAGTTGCGTCCGTGTTTCACCTACGGACTATGTCGGCCCCGTCCCATCGAGTTCCTTCAGCGCTTTGCCGCAAATTTCTCCGGGAATCGCGCAAGGCCATTCAGTGATTTCACCATTCTTACTCAGAGTGAAAAGGATGGAACCACAAAGAACACGAAAACACACAAAAACAGGCATGTCTGGCCACCAATGAGTTGACCTCTTCCTCGCGTGCGAACCATCCCCTTACCCCTCGCTCTCTGCCCCGCTTTTCGTGCCTTTTTGTGTTTTTCGTGGCTATCCTTTTGCAGTCTGAGATTCTTAGCAGCCTCCCTCACCAGAAGAATTCCGCTACGGTCGTTAAGGGTGCATCAAATGGGGCCGGGAGGATGTCAAGATAGTATCAAGACTGCTTGGAATGTTCGGAAACTGCACTACATTCAGAGGATTGAAGCCGGCATTCGGCCGGAGTGTCGTGACGATCGAGATTCGAGCCTGCTTCGGCTGTCTGTCGCCGATTTGTCTGCCGGTAAGTCTATCTATGAACTCTGCCCTGATTGCCAGGAGCCTGGGTGTTGTCTCACTGCTGATCGGTGCTTCCATGGCGCTGAGTCTCCCGTGGGCACTGCCGGTCTGCAGTGGTACTCCCTCCACCGAATGGAACGCCATCCTCGCGTTGCTGGCCTCCATGACCGTCTCCGTATTCCTCGGTTTGACGCTGTTGCGCTCCGGACGAAACGCAGGCAATCGAATGTTCCGCAAAGAAGCCCTGGCAATCGTCGGCTTGAGTTGGTGCTCACCAATACGGGCTTCGGGACCCACGATTTCGACCGATGGAATGAATTCGGGCGGGGTCTGTTGTTCTTCCTCATGTTCGTCGGCGGATGCGCCGGCAGCACCAGTTGCAGCATCAAGGTCATTCGGTACCTGATTCTCGTTAAGGCACTGGCGTTGGAGACGGAACAGGCTTATCGGCCGAGGGTCATTCGGCCACTTCGTGTCAACGGAGAGTCGGTCGAGCCTGCGGTCGTTCGCGACGTGATCCTCTACTTCGCCACGTTTCTGCTCATTGCAGCGGTAGCGTGGCTGCTTCTGCTGGCAATTGAGCCCCAAGCAACCTGGACCGGACCTCCTGGAAATTCCCATGAAAAACTCATGGACTGTGCCAGCGGTGTGGCCGCCACCTTGAACGGGGTGGGCCCGGGTCTGGGCAGTATTGGTGTCACGAAAACGTATGCCCACTTTCAGCCAGCCAGCAAGCTGCTGCTCAGCTTCTTGATGCTCCTGGGACGGCTGGAGTTGTTCCCGATTCTGGTCCTGTTGACTCCTCGTTTCTGGGGACTCAAGCAGTAGCCGCGTAGGCGTTGATGGCCAGTCCATGCGCACAGCGATTGCCTCTCCGCGATGCCTGCGTCACCACGGCCCCAGCCGGATACATCGAGCCGCGGCTACCCTAGCGACGATCTCGCAAGCGGTCCAGATTCGCCTGCTTGCCCAGAACCAGCAAGGTCTGATCCGGCTGCAACTGAAACAGGCCGTCCGGCAGCATGTGCAGCTTGCCGGACAACGCGTCTTTGACGCCCACCACCAGGATCCCGATTTCGGCTCGCAGATTCAACTGTGCCAGGGTTTTCCCGGCGAAAGTGTCGGGGGCGACGATCTCCGCGAGGCTGTACTCCGGATCGATCGGCAGGTAGTCGAGGATATTCGGCCAGGTGATGCGATCCGCCAGTACCTTGGCCATTTCCGCCTCGGGAAAGACCACCCGCTCCACGCCCAGGGATTTCAGGATTCTGCCGTGTTCCTCGGTCACGCCTTTGGCAATGATTCGCCGTGCCCCGAGTTCCTTGACGTGGAGCGTGGCCAAAATCGACTGGGTGATATCTTCGCCGAGTCCAATCACAACCGCGTTGGCGTCTGCCAGAGGCAAGTGCGCCAGCGCGTCCCGGTCGCGGGCATCGGCGATGATCGCTTCGTACAAGCGATCCTTCATGGCCTCGACTCGTTCGCGATGGGAGTCCAACCCGGTCACACGGCAGTGGTTCTCGGCAAGCCGGGTGGCAATCGCCATTCCAAACGTACCCAAGCCGATCACGACAAAATGCTTGGTCTCAGCCATGGTCTATCCAATCAATACGGACGTCTGGGGATACTCGAGACGGTCTGGTTGTTGGCTCCTCGACAGTGCCGCAAACACGGAGATCGGCCCGAGTCGCCCCACGAACATCAGAAGAATCACGATGATCCTGCCGGCCGCGGTCAGATGGGGGGTGAGCCCGGTGCTGAGCCCGACGGTTCCCAATGCAGAGACCACCTCGAAGAAAGCGTCGAGAAACTGGTCCGCGGAATCGGGATGAGGCTTGCTCGACTGCTCGAAGGCCACCAGCAGCGTCAGGGCGACAAAGGTGGCGAGGATGTACAGCATCGCCGTAACGGTAGCGCGCTGAACGGTCTCCTGCGGGATGGTCCGACGAAAGACATTCAATTTCAGTTGCCCGCTGAACGCGGCCCGCGATTGAGCAAGGAGCACCATCAACGTCGAGACTTTGAAGCCGCCCGCCGTGGAGCAGGCACCCGCTCCGACCAGCATCAGGAGGATCGTGATGAACAGACTGCCATTGCTCATGGCGGCGAGGTCGACGGTATTGAACCCCGCGGTCCGGCTGGACACGCTGTGGAAGAGGACCACGAGCGGGCGTTTCCAGATCGGCATTCCCCGGAGAACTCCGTCCCATTCCAGGAGCAGGATGACGATCGCCCCTCCCAGGATCAGTCCGACCGTTCCGATCAACATCAGCTTCGAATGCACCTGATACCGTTCCCAGCGATCTTTCCACGAGCCGTGCCAGTTTCGCCTCACATCGAGTGCTACCGGAAAGCCGATGCCGCCGGCAACAATCAGCGCGGCGATGGTCAGATTGACCACCACATCTCCCTGGTACCGTGTGAGACTGTCGTCGTGGAGCGCGAAGCCCGCATTGCAGAATGCCGATACAGAATGAAAGACACCATGCCACAAGGCGGAGAGCGGAGGCTGGTCCAGCAGGTTTCTCGCCGTCAGGATGGCGGCTCCGAGCCCTTCGGTAACAAACGTGAACATCAGGATATTGCGAATGATCCAGCGGAAATCTGCGGTGGCATCCGCTCCCAGACTCTCCGCAAGCACCACGCGCTGGCGCAGCGACGCCTGGCGGCTGAACTGGAAGACGACGAATGTGGTCAGCGTCATGATCCCGATACCGCCGATCTGGATCAGGAGCAAAATAACCAATTGCCCCCAGATCGAGAAGGCGTGCTCCGTCGACAGGACCGCCAGACCCGTCACGCACGTGGCGCTGGTCGATGTGAAAACGGCGTCCAGCACGCGGATCGGTTGCTTTTCCGTCCCGCCGCAAATCGGCAGACACAGCAGAAAGGCGCCCGCGAGAATCAAGGCGCCGTAGGCCAGAACCGATACCCGGGCCGGGTACTTCTGGATGGATCCGGAGAGTTGAACCATAGGTGGTAAATTTCAGTTCGCAGACTTCTCCGCGCAGTATTGGCAACCGGGCGGGCTCCGAAGAGGTACTGCTTGATCCAGTCGTGTAGAAGTAACCCCACAATTGCTGAAGGGATGCTACTGCTCCTCGGCAGACGGCAAATCCTCCTTCGGCCGCGCTTCCCTGCGGCGGGCGAGGAACAACATTGCCGCGCCAAACGCGGCCAGCAGCAAGCCCCACCAGAGGTTCACGTTGTAGCCCAGTGAACGCTGATACATCGCGGCGTCGGACCAGGTGACCAGCCCATACACCGACAAAATCAGGCCAATAATGAGAAACATCAGGCCCATCGGAAGGCGAACGTCGAGTTGCATCGCATGTAATTCCTTACCAGAAGATCACGTTCAGGACGACGGCCGCGGCCAGGATGAGGGTGCCCAGCAAGGCGGGCTGCAGGTACCACCGAACCTTCTCGTCCTTGATGCGCGGGGTTAATGAATACACCAGCCCCCGAAGTTCGTCGTCAGACTTGTTTCGCCGGGTGGCCAGGGAAACCACGATGGTCACAACAAAACAGGCGGTCCAGGCAAAGATCGCGGCCCAGAAGTTCTGTGCCATTTCCACCGGATACGTGTGCAGCACATGGCCGCCCACCAGCCAGCCCCCTTTGACTCCCGCGATGGCGCCCGCCGGTAGCGTCAGTCCATGATGTAACGCCGCCGCCGTCGTGCCCGCTAACAGCCCGAAGAAAGCGCCATGGCCCGTCGCCCGCCGCCAGAACATACCCAAGAGGAAGGTGGCGAACAGCGGCGCGTTCACGAAGCCGAACACGAGCTGTAACATGTCCATGATGTTGTTGAATTCCCTCGCCACGTAAGCACATGCCACGCTGATCAGGATGCCCACGATCGTGATGATGTGCCCCATCCGCAGGTAATGCCGGTCTGATTGCCCCGGTCGGATGTAGCTCTGGTACAGATCGTACGTCCAGACGGTGTTGAAGGCCGTGACATTCCCGGCCATGCCCGACATGAACGAGGCCATCAAGGCCGTGACGCCGATACCCAGTAAGCCTGGCGGGCAGAACTTGGCGAGCATGACGGGCACCGTCATGTTGTAATCCGTTGCTCCGTGTTCATCCACGGGCAGGAAATTACCCACATCGTGGTGCAAGGCGATCGCGATCATGCCCGGGAGAATCACGAGGGCCGGAAAGAGCATCTTGGGTACCGCCGCAATCAACGGTGTGCGCCGCGCTGCCGACATCGAATTCGCGGCCATCGCCCGCTGGACCACCAGGAAGTCCGTACACCAGTATCCGAACGACAGCACGAACCCCAAGCCCATGACCATTCCAAACCACTCGACACCCATCGGATTCGCGTCGGGTGACGACATGTGCGCCCAGGATTGCGTCCACGTGCCTTCGGCGAACGCCTTGCCCGCAGGATTGGTCGGGCTCGTGGCCACCTCGTTCAGCTTCACAACGAGTGCATCCCAGCCGCCGACGCTCTCAAGGCCGAGCCACACCAACGGCATGAACCCAAAGACGATCATGAAGAACTGCAGCACCTCGGTGTAGATGGCGGAGGTCAGGCCGGCGGTGCCGGCGAGGTTGGCGACGGCAGCCGGCGCAC
>CAYSCH010000123.1:8436-22813 GCA_964429355.1 uncultured Planctomycetaceae bacterium
GAGAAAAATGTAGGCCAGCACGATCAACGCCGAGACCGCAATGCACAAGTTGTAGTCGAAGCCCATGATCTGTTCCAGCAGACGTGCCAGGGCGTGCATCGAAATGCCCGACGAGAAAACGGTCATCACTGCGAACGAAATCGCATTGAACGCCCGCGTCTTTTCGTCAAACCGCAGCTTGAGGTATTCCGGCACCGAACGGGCTTTCGATCCGTAGTAGAAGGGCATCATGAAGATACCCACGAACACCATCGCCGGGATCGCGCCAACCCAGTAGAAGTGACTGGTCATGATTCCGTACTTGGCCCCGGACGCCGCCATCCCAATCACCTCTTGGGCCCCGAGGTTCGCCGAAATGAACGCCAACCCGCAGACCCAAGCGGGTATCGCTCGCCCCGACAGAAAGAAGTCGGTGCTGGTCTTCATATAACGCTTCAGAGCCCAACCAATCCCCAACACGAATAGGAAGTACACTACCAGAATCAGATAATCCACGGATGCGAGGTCGATGCGGAGGTTCGACATAGCTCATTCCTCGGTTGGGGGGCAGATGCAACATAGTCTGATTTTATCTCAAAAATATCGTTTTGATAGGGGCGGCAGAATCCTACACCATCAGACACAGCCATCCGGCCCCGCCATGGTCCCCCACCACAGGCCTCGCATCCTGTGCGGCCGTTGGTGTAGCTCGTCCGGACGCTCGTGGCTGAGCAAACGCGCAAACGGTTCCTGCCCTTCTCCGCCCCTCCGCCCGTGGTAGACTAGTAGTCTCTGCGTCTTGGCACAGCGCTTGCCGCATTCGCGCACTTCAATAACCTCAACTGGTTGATGAAGACGCTGACGATCATCACGATCGCCATTATGCTGCCGACCCTCGTGGTCAGCGTTTTCTCGATGAACGTGGAGTTTCCCGGACGGACCAACCCCTGGATGTTCTGGATCATTATCACCCTGGCGGGAATCTCCGTCGGGCTCGTGCGTCTCATGTGGTGGTGGAGAAGGTGGTAGATGGGCGGGGACGTGCAGGAGAATTGGGGACAAGTCGGGAGCCGGAGCGATGTCAGAAAGGTCAGCCGCTCGAAAAGTGGTAGTGAAACACGCGTCAGGGCTGCACGCACGCCCGTGTCTGGCGATCGTCAGTACGGTCCGCCGTTTCGGGTCGAAAGTGCAAATTCGCAGCGGCGACGGGGAAGCGGACGCAGGTGAAATTCTCCAGGTCATGTCGCTTGGAGTGCCGCAAGGGGCCGAAGTCGCTCTGTCAGCGCAAGGCCCGGACGCTGACCAAGTGCTGGACGCTCTGGTGCAGTTGTTTGCAGACAACTTCGGCTTCGATAACTGACACTCGGGGGGTGTCGGCTGTTCCCGAAAAAGGGATGGAAACCCAACAAGATTTGGGCTCATTTCGGCACGAGCACTTACGTCGCACTAACACCGCCGACTATCCTGTAAGGAGACCTGCGATTAGAGGAGCCTATTGTGCAAGTCCGTTCATCAATGATTTGGGGCATCGTGTTGTGTCTCATCTCTTTATTGCTCGTCGCAATCTCCCTCATTGCCTACGATCAGTTCTCGCACACTTCCACGAGAACACCACTTCCGCTCGCGCACGCTGTTCTGCTGGGCGTCGTTGAGGGAGCGACGGAGTATCTTCCCGTCAGTTCCACCGGACACCTCGTGATCGTGCAGCGTGCGATCGGACTGGGCGATGAGGCCCACGACGCGGCAGAGGCTAACGCCTTGGCTATCTGCATTCAAAGCGGAGCAATTCTGGCCGTCCTGGTGCTCTATTCTGGTCGATTTCAGCAAATGCTGAAAGGAATTCGCGGCATGGATGTGGACGGTCTTCGATTGGTGCGGAACTTGCTGACCGCCTTTGTCCCGGCAGCCATTGTGGGATTACTGTTTCACGACTGGATCAAGCAGCACCTCTTCGGGATCCGCCCGGTTGCCGGTGCATTGTTCGTGGGGGGAGTCCTCATCCTGGCAACCGCCAAGAACATCATGGACCGTACTGGGGATGGCGGAAAAGACCTGCATGAGATGACCTGCCGGCATGCACTCCTGGTCGGAGTGATGCAGTGTCTTGCCTTCTGGCCCGGCTTCAGTCGCAGCCTTGCAACCATCTTGGGCTGCGTCTGGGCGGGACTCCGATTGACGGCAGCAGTCGAATTCAGTTTCCTTCTCGGCCTTGTCACACTGTCAGCGGCGACCGCTTTTGAGGGAATGCAGCACGGCCCGGCGATCGTCTCCCACTACGGCATCGTCTCGCCTTTGATAGCACTCGTCGTTGCGTTTCTCTCGGCTGTCGTAAGCGTGCGATTCATGGTTCGTATACTTGGCAGCTACGGCCTGGCTCCGTTTGGGTACTATCGAATTGCGATCGCCGCTGCCTGTATCATCTGGGGGTGACATGTTAAGGACCGGCGAATCAATAAGTGTCGGGTTTACTGGGGTATCGCGATATAGTTCCACTTGGGCAGCAGGTCGTCGAAGAGGAGCGGGACGTTCGCTTTGAATTCGTCGTCGACCCGTCGACCGATTTCGTAAACGCGACGGATGACGTTGACGGTAGTGCGGAGACCAGTCGCCGTGGCGGCTTTGCGCATGAAGCGTACAACGGTTTCGATGGTGTCAAACAGAATCCCCTGGCACGCGCGCGAGACGTGCGGGAACAAGCGGCGTTCGATGGGGTTGAATTTGGAACAGTAGCTCGGGTAGTGGGCGACTCGGATTTCGAGTGCCAAGTCGTTGGCGAGTTCCTGGAGATCTTGTTTGAACAAGTATTGGGTCGCCGAGTTGCTGCCACCACAGTCGCACAGCAACAGCATCGATGTTGCGTCCGGATAACAGCGCTGGCCGATGCGGTTCCAGTACCAGCGAAGACTGTCGCATGCGAACTGGCTCGTGTCGTGACTCAGGCCAATGTTGATGTGACCGCAGTTGCGCGCGAGATCGTAGATGCCATGCGGAATGATCACGCCCGTCGCCCAACTGGGAAAGTCATGATCGAAAGCCCAAAACGCCTGCTGCGTCCATACACGACCCTGGCGAAAGAGCTGTCCGAGGCGTTCCTTCGCTTTGGTATCCAGGGAAAATACCGGGTTTCCCGCCGCGAAGTACTCTGCCTTCAGTTCCGCAATCCGCAGGAACTGGGCGTCGCGATCGGGACTCTGCCCCCCTTCCAGAACCTTCTGGATCTTATGTTTGGCCAGTTTCTGATCTTTCATCCAATCCTGCACGACCGGCGGACTGACCGGTGTTCCCAGATCCGTCACTGCATCGGCGATCTGCCGTGGCGAAAGATCCGTCCAGAGGACATCTTCCTCGTCTGGGTCGCCAGCGGTACGCACCTCCAAGAGCGAATTCAGATTCCGTTCGAGTTCAGGCTCCGAGGCAATCTTTTTTTTCGACCGGCCCCGGGGCGCCGTATCCGGCCATGGGCAGGATCCTTGGGTAACTGGGCGAGTTCGCCAAGCCCGCGTTCGATGGTTCTTGTGGAACATCCCAACACCTGCGCGACATACTCGATGCCACCGTGTCCCAAGCGAGCCGCCTCCAACGCGGCAAATCGCCGCCGATCTCGCTCGGATAACGTCTCAAAGAACGCCCGCATTCGCTCCTCAATCCGTGGCTCGTACCGATTCCCAAAGACAAAAGCCATCCTTGGCCTCCCTGCTATCAGGCGATTCCCCCCTCTGCCCATAACGCACACGGCCCGCATACTACCACAAAGTCCCGAAATCTCCGACACTAATTGATTCGCCGGTCCTAAGCAGAAAGGGCCCTCTGAGAGCGTGAGGCCGCACTGCGATCATGCGAGTTGTTCTGTTGCGGTCTCGTGGCTCGAACGGAGAACGGCTTCGGCTGCGCGATGGCCAGTTCTTCGTTTGGCCGGTCGCCCCTTTCCTTTCAGCCCGTCCACAATTTCGATGCGTTGGTACACCCCGATCGTCAATTGGGCGCTGATTCTCACGTGTATTCCCCAGCCACCGGCCCGATCGCAGTCTCCGGCACCGGAGATCGCAGGATCTGATACCAGCGACGAAGCCCGTCGAGCACGATCACCGCGGAAAGAGCCAGCATGATCGTGGCCAGCACGCAGGCCAACTGATTGAGGAAGATGTCCGTGGGGTTGACGAGCTTGGTTCCCCACCACATCTGAATACTCTGCACGCCGGCGGTGAACACGGTCACCACCGCAAACACCCACGGAATGAACGTCAGAAGAGCGTACTTGCGGCTTGGAGATTTCAGCAGCAGGTAGGTCGTCCCGACCGTCAGGGCGATCGTGGCCAGCAACTGGTTGGCAATCCCCAGCATGCGCCACAGCGTGTCGAGGTTGCCGATGTAGAGCAGGCCGCCCCACAGGCCGCACACCAGAACGCTCATGGCCACGTTCAGGCCCCACTTGGGCTCGTGGCCGATGGCCTGGTCGGGCCGAAACTGGGCCAGGGTCTCCTGGAACACGAACCGGGCCACCCGTGTGCCGGTTTCCAGCAGAGTGAGGATGAACAGGGCCTCGAACATGATCACGAAATGATACCAGTAGGCCATGAGCTGCTTCATGCCCGGCAGACTCGCAAACACCTTGGCCATGCCCACCGCCAGAGTCACAGCGCCGCCGGTGCGGCCGCCGAGCTTCTCCCGCACGCCCTGTTCCATTGGCCCCATCAAGGGCGCGCTGGCCAGTTGGCCGTTCCCTGCAGCCAGATCCTCTTCGAGTGTTGGCAATTCGTGGGGTGTCATCGAAAGCGTCCATCCCTCGCTTTCGGCCCGTTGGAGATGCCCCTTGTATCGAGCTTGTTCCGCGACCGTACCCTGCGGGCTATTGATTCGAAAGTAATCGCCCGGATCCAACGCACAGGCCGCCACCAGCGCAGTTAACGCCACGAAGCCTTCGAGAATCATCGCCCCGTAGCCGATCGGCCGGATGTCCGACTCCTTGTTGATCATCTTGGGCGTGGTGCCTGAGGCAATCAAGGCATGGAATCCCGACAGCGCACCGCACATGATTACGATGCACACAAACGGCCAGACCGCGCCCGACACCGCCGGGCCGCCCCCGGCGAGAAAGGGCGTCGTGGCCGGCATCTGCAGTGTCGGCTGGGCGACGAACACGCCCACGGCCAGCACAATGATCACGCCGATTTTCATGTAGGAACTCAGATAGTCTCGCGGGCACATCAGCACCCAGACCGGCAGGATCGATGCGATGGCTGCGTACGTCGGCAGCAAGATGGAGAGGGTCTTGTCCTGGAAAATCAGGTAGTGGCCCAGGTCGGAATCGGCGAACGGTTTGCCCAAAAATACCCCCAGGAACACGATGCTCACACCGATGATCGAGGCCTCGCCGATTCTCCCCGGGCGGATCTTGTACATCCAGGCGCCGGTCAGCAGCGCCGCCGGGATCGTGACTAGGATCGTAAACATGCCCCACGAGCTGTGGCTGAGGGCCTTGACCACCACCATGGCCACACTGGCCAGCACGGCGATCACGATGAACAGCGTGGCCACGGCGGTGGTGGCACCGCTCACGGGGCCCAACAGGTTGCGGGCCAGCTTCGGCAACGTGAGGCCGTCCTGGCGGACCGAAGCCAGCAAGATCACGAAGTCGTGGACTCCGCCCGCCAGACACGCGCCGATCACAATCCAGGCGAAGCCGGGAAAATATCCCCACTGCGAGGCCAGGACCGGTCCGATCAACGGTCCTGGGCCCGCGATGGCTGCGAAATGGTGACCGAAGAGTACCAGCCGCTTCGTGGGATGGTAATCCACGCCGTCGCGAAGCCGGTGTGCAGGGGTGGCATTCTTATCGTTGAGCACCGCCACCCGCGCTGCCAGGAACGCCCCGTAGAAACGATAGGCAACCAGAAACGCCGCCAAGGCCGTTATTACCAGCCAGATTGAGTTCACAAGACGCCCTTCCCTGCCTTGCCGATACTGTGTTTCGAACGAGAATCCCATGATACGGCTTCATCCGCTTCGTCACAACACTGGCTCCACGAGCCGCAGTCGCTCGGATGCCTGACCACCGGCACATCGTTCTTCAGTCGCGTTCCCACCGTCTTGATCGTGCCTCGCGCCGTGGCGCGTTCGCCGTACTTCGCGAAAAACGTCACCCAATCCCCATCCAGCTCCCGAATTCGACCAGCGTTGCAGGTGGAGCATGAATGCATCTACAGAGGGACAGCCTTTACCGAAAACCTCAGATGCCGTGCCCTTCTCTGGCGGACTGCCCAGGATTGGGGGGCCGGGGGCCATTGCCGGACGGCCGTGGAGATCTAAAATCAGTATTGTGCAGCCTAATCCTGCCATCGCAGGAGCGGGGGAACCAGCGAGCCGACCCACACGGCTCAGGGGCGCAGATCCGGTATTCGGATCGGGGTACTTTCAAGCCCTAGCCCGTCAGCTAACCTCGTCGGCCGGTCGGGGCTGGAGTCTCCACCCAGTTGAAAGGGCCTTCGCGTCCTAAGCGCTCACGAAGGACTCTTCGGTTCTAGTGCGCTGTTGGCAGAGCCATCGGATCGCCTGGATATCGAGGAGATCGGAGAAGGCTTCTGGAGGCTCGTCCTCAATTGCGGCTTCATGGAAGAACCCGACGTGCCCCACGTGTTGGCCAGTGTGCGCCATCCCGGATTGCAGGCCCTTCAAGGGGAAGTGAGCTACTTCCTGGGACGCGAAACCCTGTTGGCGACTGCCGCTCCGGGAATGGCCAGATGGCGTCAGACGCTCTTCGCCTTGATGTCTCGCAACGCCCAGAATGCGATGACCTTCTTCAAGCTGCCGCCGGATCGTGTCGTCGAGGTGGGTGTGCAGGTCGAACTGTGACCCGCAAGACAAATACGGTGGTTGAAGAAGGAGATGGCGTGGAGCGGTCGTCGCGGGACAATGCGGCATCCTTCCTGTGGCAGCGGAACGTGTCGTCTCTGCGTCACTTGCCGGACTCCCGCGAGATCTTGCCGTCGCGGGTCACGCTGAAGATGGCTTTGGCCCTCGGATCGGCAACCAGCAGTCTGCCGCCTTGCCACCTGACCCCAACGGGTCCGGCGAGCGGCGCCCCCGAGACCCATTTGGTGGCCTTCCCGGAAGTCGTCACCTTCCAGATCGCCGCCCCGTAACCGTCGCTCACGTAAAGAGTCTACAATGTGAGACTACCGTCGCCCATCCACTTCGACATACTGCCACGAGTCACCGGACGTCGTAATCGCCACGTTGGAAAGCGAGAGGAACACACTGGGCTTGGCGTCGAGCTCTCTTTCCACGTAGGGCTGGCAATCAAGGAGCGGTCAGGTGGCAACGATCAAACGACGCCTTCGCTGAGAACCTCACGTTTCTGTCGCGCCCGCTGCGAAGAAAACTTCAAGACGCGATCGAGCCTGCCGATCGCTCCGCCTCCGAAACCTCGGCGGCGACCATCGGCTGGTCCTCATCCGGCGGAAGCTTGGGCCGGACCACCAGGAAAATCACAGCCGTGACGACCCCGGCAGCGATCCCCAACACGGTACTCAACTGGTGATCGAGCCCGAAACCGATCTTCTCCACGAGGATATAGGTTGTGGTGACCACCGTCATGAATACGGCCGGAATGAAGGCGATCCACCAGTGGCTCGCCCGTCGAGCAAGAAACACCGCCCCCGCCCATAGCGCGACGGCCGCCAGGGTCTGGTTGGCCCAGCCGAAGTACCTCCAGATGATGTCGAAGTTCACGAAATTCAGCGCCAGCGAGATCGCGAACAGCGGAACCACCAGGATATCGCGGTTCAACGGCCGCTTCTGCGAAAGGTGAAAGTAATCCGCCAGCATCAGCCGGCCGACGCGGAACGCCGTGTCTCCCGAAGTGATCGGCAACACGACCACGCCCAGCACTGCCAGCACGCCTCCGAAATGCCCCATCGTTGCCACACAAGTCTCGTGGACCACGTGACCGGGACCCGCGGCAAGAGCCTTCGCTAGGCCTTCGCTTCCGCCGTAGAAACCCTGGGCAACAGCCGCCCAGACCAGGGCAATGACTCCTTCGGAGATCATTGCCCCGTAGAATACGAGCCGCATCTGCTTCTCACTCTTCAAACAGCGGGCCATCAGCGGGCTCTGGGTGGCGTGAAATCCACTCACCGCCCCACAACTCACCGTGATGAAAATCAGGGGCCAGGCGGGCAGTTGCTTGGGGTGGAGGTTGTCGAGTGTGAAGGATGGCATGGGGATTCGGCCGCTGAGGAGGGCGATCCCCAGCCCGGCAACCATCACCAGGAGAGCTACCGCAAACAGCGGATACAGGCGGCCGATCAGCACGTCGATCGGCAGGAGCGTGGCCAGGATGTAGTAGATATAGATCAGCACCATGACCACCCATAGCCACCGGGAAAGTCCGAAGGCCGGGGTCTCGAGCCACACCACGGCCTCCGATCCGAACCACGAACCGACCGTTTCAGGTGGCAGAATCTGGACCAACAGCAGGGCCGGCCCCTTCACAAATACCGTGCCCACCAGCAGCATCAGGAGCAGAATGAAGAAGGTCGCAAAATGACGGGTGGCGTTGCCGAGATACTTGCTCACCAGGTCGGGCAGTCCAGCGCCCCGATTGCGGATCGACATGCCGCCGATCAGAAAGTCGTGGACCGCACCGCCGAAGATGCATCCCAATACCACCCACAGAAAAACCTGCGGCCCCCACAGGGCCCCCAGGATCGGCCCAAAGACCGGTCCTAACCCGGCAATGTTCAGGAGTTGAATCAGATAGACTCGCCACGTGGGCATGGCCACATAGTCGACCCCGTCCGCCAAGGCCACCGCGGGCGTGGTCCTGTTCGGATCGGTCCGGATTGCTGACTCGGTCAGCTTGCCGTAAACGAAATAGCCTCCGATAAGGAGCAACAGTCCGGCGACGAAGGCGACCACGCCAACCTCCTGCAAATAGATAGAGTGCAACCTGTGCCACTAACCTCGAGGTTCGTGAATTCTCTCACAAAGGTCCGCGACCAACCGGAGCAGGCTGTTGGTAACCGAGCGCTGGCTCGCTCTGGCTGCTGCCCTGGCACTTCGGCTATTCTCGCCGCTCAGATTGGTCACTGCAAGTCCTCACCAATCAGGCACGGGCCGGACCGAGTCCCTGGGACCGTTCGTAAGCTTCTGCCCGAGTGTCGTCCCGTTCGAACCGCCCCATGCGCCCTCACAGTCCAACAGGCACCCGGTCTTGGTGCCGCGGGGAATTCGCCGGGTACTGGTGCCCCCCCCGGTGGCCGGCAAGCCTTTCCACGCTCGCAACCGGAGGCTGTCCCAGAGCCACAACGAAAGCTCCCCACCGGCGGAAAGCAATGACTGACGATCGTTTTGGCTCGACTCCAAGAAATCTAACACAACGCTAATCATCCTCTAGCAATTGACGGCAATAATTCAGAGGTGGTGAGCGATTGCCGTTTCTCCACTTCTTCGTTCCAAGTGGCGGCTTCCGAATCGCATCCGGAGGACCATGCCATGGCCGAGAGCATCTATCGGGACGGCACGACGCGCTCGCGCCGGCGGCGCGCCGTTGCACCCTTCGTCGGCCCTCCGCGGAGCCGCGAGCGGATCGGAGTTGGGCCACCTTCGCCTCGATCCATTCAGGGCCTCTTCCAGTGGATCCATGACGCCGACAGGGCCAACCGGCCATGGGCCCGAAACGCGCTCGTCCTCTTGGCCTTTTTCGCGACCCTCGTCTTGCTTGCGATCCAGTTGGGTGTTCTGCCTCAGTAGAGATCGAAAAACCAGTGACTGTCACAGGGCAGGCAAGAATGTGTCTCACCCAGAATGTAATTGCTCCTCGATCATGGCAGTCAAATGTGCGCCGGCCCGAAGTGGGCGTATCGGAACAACTTTTCGGCACGAGTTGGAGGGTTGGTCGCTATGAAGACAAAGTCTGAAGGCTCGTTTGGCTCACGCGGGATCGAGGGTGTCATTACCGATCCTGTGAACATCGGTGTCGGCGATCTGGTTCAGGTAAACGCGGCGGCATTCATCGGGTCGCAGTGCCGCAATCCCGATACGATTCCCTGCGAAGTGCTGGGGCTTGAGTCAGGTCGCGTCTATGTCCAGACGCAACTCCCTTATCGCACTTTCACGATCTGGGTGGACCGCCGCTGGGTCGAAACTGCAGGGAATCCCTGCGAACCGCAACCCGCCTAGCTTCGCGGGTCCCCGGACCGAGTCCTGGATCGGCCCGAGCGTAACCCGTGTCGCACGGCCCCCGTCCCTGCGGCGCAAGTATTGCCACGCACTTGGCCTGCGACAACGCTGACTCAAACGCCGGGGAGCCCACCATCCCGTCATCCCAACACTCCGTCATTCCTCGTGCCTGCTGGCCAATTGTTCCCCTTGACAAAGACCGAAGTATGTGTATACTATGTACGTATATATACTTTCATTCCCGCCTTCCCTACCCTGGTGTTCGCACAGCGCCTCCCCAAGCGGGTGTTTTGTTGCACATGCCTCCTCCGGTGGGAATGAAGTTGCGTTTCAGGCCAAGAGCGTAAACCCCTGACTCAGCACGGCTTGCAGACTGCCCCCTCGCCCGACCTTTTCGGCACACCAATAGACTTGATCCATTAATCAGCCAACGGCCCCTCCACTGCCAGCCGTAACACGGCGGCTTGAAACGATCTTTGACAACCTGGATTTTTCAACAACTGCGCGCAAGATGGCATCGCTATGCCTGTTCCCCTGTGCCAGGACCAAGGAAGCTGCACAACCATAACGGGCTTGCGGGTTCCCTACAGGGACAATCAGAACAGACAATCGGATCTGAATTGCCCGCAACTCCTGGGCCGGCTACGGTCAGGCGATCGCGTGGTAGTAAGGGATGGCCCTTCGGCAGTCTCAGTAGGCCACCTCGATGGTCACCGTCCCGGCGAGCTGTTCCAGGCAGACCGCCTCCTTGTCCCTGTCGAACTGTTGCCAGGGCTGGCCGTTGACTGTCACGTGCTCGATCGGTGCGGCTCCAGGATGACGCAGCCGGAGGAGCACGGCCTTCTGCCCGCCACGTGACGGCATCTCGACGACCGCCCGGATCTTGCCGTCCTCGGCAGACGAGGTGATCTGGTACGACACGGTCCCGAATCGCGTCGGGGCGTTCTCGACCGTGATTCTCTCACCTTGTCTCAACCATGCCCGCGGAGCGGCCCGCCCAATCCACAAGCAGTCGCCTTCCTCCATGACGAGCATCTGCCGGAATCGTTCCAGGAACGCCGCCTCTTCGAAGATCTTGTCGGGCGGGCCGCCGGTCGTGTGTTCGCGGAACGTGTAGCCTTGGTCGGGTAGGATCAACACTGCGTATTGATTGAGCCACGAACGGAGGAAACTCGAAGGATCATCGCCCGCCAGGTGAATATCGGCGTGCCGTTCCAGGCCGGGCTGGTACTGCCAGGCGGCGCGGGCAAACCAATCCTCTTCCGGATCGTAGCCTCCTGTCCGCTGGGCAACCTTGGGGTTCTCCAGCAGCAATCGATCCTCCAGCACATCCAGCGTTCCTTGCACTCGCGGATCGTTGGCGGCCAGGATCCCGGCGGGGCTCACAAGCGGCTCCGCCGATTGGATCGTGTCCCAATACAGTCCGCCAACATGAGCCCCGCTCCCCGGACGCCGCCAGCTCCACGCACCCGATGCGAAGCCGCGAACGTAGCAGGCGAAAGGAAGGAACGACCGATAGGTCCCGTCACGCACCAGCACCACGGGACTCAGGGCAAACGATCTCTCGGCCGCAGCCTGCAGGTCCCGGCGGTAAGTCTCGGCCTCGGCTGCCAGACGCTCCGCCTCGGCGGAATCGATCGGCGCCAGGATATCGGCAAATTGCCTGACGGCCAGCCAGTAGTAGGCCTCCGATTCATAGAACTGCATGAGCTGGCCGCCGCTGTCGGGAGTGACCTGGTGGGGCGGTTGAAGCCCGCGGCACCAAAGACGATCGCCGCCTGGGACGCTGCCCGCCAGAAGCCTCCGCTGCCGCAGAATCCACTCGATATTGGCTTTCATACGCGGAGCGTTGGCTCGCAGCCAGTCCGTGTCGCCGGTCAAACGGAAGTGTTCGACTAGCGACAACATGATGGCGCCGGGCCCCATCGCGTGGATGCCGTCCATGTTTCCGCCTATGCCTGGGGGACCTTCGGCATTGGTGAGGCAACCGTTGCCGTCCGAGAAGAGGCCCACCGGTTTCTCGTTCTGGACAGGAAGACCGAGCCACTGGTCCAGCCCGTCGGCTGCCTCCTCGTGCATGCCCATGAGGTCCAAAGCGTGGAGCACCAGGTAGGTTTCGGAGGCCAGGATGCCGTAGGGGTGATCATTGAAGCACAACTTGCCCTTGTCGTTCTTGACGGCGTGCCGCACCAGATGCCATGCCCCCAGCTTCCATTGGGCAGTGATTCTCGCGCAGGGGACCTCGACCTTCATCGGGGGTTCGAACTCAGGCTTGTTGATCTCCGGCAGTGGCTGGTCCGAAAACATCCCGCCGATGGCCCCTTCCCAGGTCTGCTCCGGATGTTCCCGCACACGTTGCCGAGTTGTCTGCAGATCTCTGGCGGCCAGTTCCGCCAGAAATTCCTTGGCGGTACCTGCATTCGACTTCACTCGGAAGGCCGGCTCTACCAGGGCCGCGGCGGCATAGAAACGCCATACGCCGCGATTGCCCGCAGCGTCGCTGTGAGGGTTTCCCGCATGAACGCTGTCGACCACGTCCCTGGTCAGGTTCCAAACTCGCTGCTTGCCGCCGACTTCCGCGATCTCGAACTCGACGATCGTGGTGTCGCAGATGTGATTGCCCTCCTTGGGGCTGGCTGCCAGCGACAGCATGTCCCCCTGTTTGACTGGAATCCTGGCGAGCTTCTCTGCATCACCGGCGGTTCCAATGGCCACGAAGCCACCCGGGTCAATCGCACCCCGCACCAGGGTCTGGCCTTTCGATTGACCCTGCTGCGTCATGGACCACTCCACGCCGTTGCCCCCTTTCGAGTCCCCCATCGCCAGCCTGCCGCTGACGCTTACAAGTCCTTCGATCGGGCTGCACCAGCCGATCGCCACGTCGCGGTCAGGGGCCGGGTGCATGGCCGCCGAACGAGCTGGCACCGTGAGGCTCCCGGCCGACCCGGCCTCGCTTGTCGAATTGACGCCGAACCACGGCATTCCCTGAATTGCCCAGCCACAGACCTTGGGCACGCCAGGCAACTCGTCAACCTTCTCGTCCAGCATCTCTTCCACGGACGTATCCCCGGTGTTCGGAAGACTCATGCAGGCACGGACGAAGAAACCGTACTCGGGCGCGAGGATCGGCCCCTTCTCCAGATCGGAAGCCAGTAAGGAGAAGCTCCCGGCGTTGGTCCAGACGGTGACGATCGTGCGAGCCACGTCATCCGCCTCGGCATTGTAGGGCCAGAGCCTGCGGTCTCTTGTGGTGCCCAGGTAGCAGAGACCGAGCCTGATCCCTCGCCGGGAACTGGAGACCGGCACCGATTGCCACTCGGTCGGTCCCTTCATCGTTGTGCCGGTATCGCCGGCAAATGGCCGCACTCCGTCCACGATTCCGTCATAGGCCTCGATCCGTCCGCTGTAGTCCGAGGCGGAGGTCGTGTCGTCAAATCCCCACTCGATCTCCACCTCCATCCGCTTCCAACGATCAGCGACCAGCGCCTGCACCAAGGGCACCTCGTAGCTGGAAGCAACTCGTTGACCCTGCACACGAACGACCACGCCGAACGTGTCCACAGGAATGGTGAAGGCGTAGCTGCGCCCGTCGGCCGTTACCTCCGGCGCGTCGGCTTGGCCGGTGGCGGCAGGGTTCCACCATGTCGGTATGTTTCCCTCGGCCTCCCCATCGAAGTAGGTGACCACGACCTCCTCTGGCCTCGGCCTGGGCCGTGCGGGATCGTTCCAGGTGAGGGTGACACGTCGCACGGGGCGGACCTCTTCCCAGATCAGGCTGCAGAGAACCTGCGCGAACCTCGGATCACTCGCGTTCACTTCCGTGCCGAAAGGCAGGTTGGCGAACTTCATCAGGCCGATCCAGCTTTCCGGCGGATTCTCTTCCGCCTTACGGTCTGCCCGGTACTGATACGCACTCGGTGCGATGTCGGCGGGCTGGCCAACGAGCATTGCCGCACCCATCGGCGGCTCCTGGCCGAGGACCGGCCGGCAGGTCAGGCAGAGAAGCGTCACCAAGGCCGCTGCGAATCTCACAGATCTCCTCCCGCTGCCTGCGGCAGCGAACTGCTGGCGGCCGAGCGGCGTTGCGCCCGGCACCAAGGCCTTGCGTGATTCCCGGAAAAAATGGTCGTCATGAAGATAGCCGCGTGGGCTTGCCCCGCGCTCGGGTTCCGTCCCGTGTCCTGTCTGTACTACTAACCTCAAAGATCGTGAAGTTTTT
>CAYSCH010000124.1:0-332 GCA_964429355.1 uncultured Planctomycetaceae bacterium
AGATCGAGCCGGCAAGACACTTTTGGGCAACCTCTTCCGTCGGCGGCAACTGCCGCCAGTAGGGCTCGCCGATGAGCAGGATCCCTCCGGGGCGGAGGCTCTGCGTCAGAAGCTCGATGGTGCCGGCAACTCCCCCGCCGATCCACGTGGCACCGACACAGGCCGCCACGCCGGCCTTCTCGTCAGAGACGAAGCCGGCCGCATCGCCATGGATGAACTCGACTTGATCGGCGACACCGAGTTCCTCGGCCCGGCGTTTCGCTTGCTCGGTGAATAACGGGCTCATGTCGACACCGGTGCCGACAACTCCGTAATCGCGAGCCCAGGTGCAC
>CAYSCH010000124.1:342-3226 GCA_964429355.1 uncultured Planctomycetaceae bacterium
TGATGTTGAAGATCCGTGGAATATCCAAAGCAGATAATCTCCTTATGGGTGTGAATATACTTGGTCACTACCTGACGTGCATGTCAATCATGGTTGTCCGAACGCGGCACGATCGTGTCACTGGTCCAGACTGTCAGGATTGAGAACCTCCATCTCCACCTCGTACGCCCGGTTCTCCGGGGAAAACGGGATCCGGATCTCGATCCGACCTTCCATCGCCGCCGCTCGTCCATCTTTCCGGTACGGGTTGTGGGGCAGGGAGGGCCAGCGGACGCTGGCCACCTCGGGCAGCTTGAATCGGCAGCCCGCATAGATCAACTGGCCGTGCACGTCAGCGGCCGGTAGTGCAATCGGCTCATCCCCCAGCACGACCTGCTTGCCGCTGCCGGTGACAAGTGCTTTTCCCTCCCTGGGCAACAGCGTCAGATGGGCGACCACCGGCAGTTGCGACTGGCTGGTCGTCTCGATCCGGTAGACGAGATGCCGATCGTCCTGGAGCTCCACGCGGGCTCGGCATGTCTCCGGCCCGTAGGTCAAATCCAAGCCCAATTGCGGTTCGGTCTTGAGCACGGCCGTTGCCGGCACGTGATACAGCTCCCCCTTGGGCAGGAAATCGGGATTCTCGTCACCCGGCTTGTGGGCCAGCAGCCCAGTGTCTCCGACGGTGAAATTGCTCCAGCCGGGCTGCAGTTTCGTGTTTCCCCCGCCCAGGATCAGCCCCAATTGTTGGTGATAGATGCTCACAAAGTTCTGCCGGTCCTGGATCCAGCGGGAGGTCGAGACGGGTGTGACATAGGCCGACAGGCAGACCATCCACGGGCCTTTCCGCTGCGTGGCCGCCAGATCGACTCCGCCTTCCGTCAGCACGAAGGGCGCCGAGTCTTTGCCGGTCGAAATTTCGCTCGCAAGCCCCTCCTGGCCGTAGAGCAACAGCGACGCGATCAGATCCGCATCCAGTCGCTCCAGTCCCAGTTGGGCCCACTGGTTCTTGAGGTAGGCTCGGCCGACGGGCGAGAAGGTGAAACCCACATTGCCGGCTTCGATCGCCTCGTGATAAGGGTTACGCTGGTCGATGGTCTCCACGGACTGGCCGCCCGGATAGGTGAAATATTGGTGGAAGGCGGCCGCCTTTTCCAGCGACGGCAGCACGCGCTCGTCACCCGAGGCGGCAAAGTACGTTCCCAAGGCGTCGACATACACGAAATCGTAAAGCACCACCGGCCCGCCCCCCTCCGACCAGTAGCCCCCTTGCGACTGGGACGCGATGACCTTCATCATGAATTCGGCCGCCTGTTTGCACCATTCGGGGCGATCCAGGGCCTTGCCGGCAAGGTAGAGCCCCATCGCATGATGCGTCGGGATGTTGTGCACCGAGCCCAAGCCGCTCTTGCTGATCCCCGTGTAGCCCAAGGCAAGAGCGTCGGACCAAGCCTGGCGGGCGCCGGCCGGCATCCGATCGCGAACCATCGTAAACGTGCGGATCCAGCGCGAATAGGTCCAGGGCATCCAGATCCTGCCCCACGTGCTGCCGTCTTTCTTGGTAAACATCCACTGCCCCCGCTCGTCCATGTTCGCAAGCAGCGGCTCGCCCGCCTTGACGATCACCTCGAGCAGCTTGGGATCCTGGTAGTACGGATTCTTCTCGGACGCAAGCGTGTAGGCCACGGCCAAGGGGTACATGGGATGCTGATCGCCGCAGATCCAGACCCCCGAGCCGAACCGGCCCGTTTGCGGATCGAAGGCGTTGAGCATCTCCGGCACCTTGTCGACGAGGGTCAGCAGCAAACGATCCTTGTACTCCAGTTCGGCCCCCGCAGCCGCCGTGCCCATCGATAACATCAATATCAACACCAGCGCAAAGCGGATTCGTCCCATTGGTATCTCTCCAAAGGATGCCCAATCCTCCCAGAACAACCAGTACCGCCGGAAGTACGGTGGCTCTTCGTTCCCCCTGGGGGGCATTGGCTTCTCCCATCGAAGTTGAACCGGGGAAAAGGTGACAGCCGCATTCTACCATCCGGCAATCGCGACTGGTAGAATTGAAACTCCCGTATCCGCCGGAAGGGCATTCTGCCTCTGATTCAGTCCGGCTCCCTCCGGCAACGCGGCGACCACCAGCCCGCCTCCACGGGCGCACGAAGGAGATCTTATGAAACGCGCATCACTGCTCTGTGTGACGACAGCCCTTTTCGCAATGATCGCCGTGCCGATTCAGGCCGGCGAGCCGAACGTTCAGACCGGCCAGCACCCCGCGACGCTGGACCGAACCATCCACGTCGAGATGGGATACCTGCTGTACTTGCCGGAGGACTACGCGCAGAAGGAATCGTGGCCTTTGCTCGTCTTCCTGCACGGTGCCGGCGAACGGGGCAGCGATCTCGAACTGGTCAAGAAGCACGGCCCGCCGAAGCTGATCGCGGCGGGCAAGCAGTTTCCCTTTGTGGTGGTATCGCCGCAATGCCCCGAGGGTCAATGGTGGCAACCGGTCGAACTGACCGCGTTGATCGACGAGATCGTGGAGAAGTACAAAGTCGATGAAGACCGCATCTACGTGACCGGCCTGAGCATGGGCGGGTTCGGCACCTGGGCCCTGGCAGGCTACAGGCCCCACCGCTTCGCGGCAATCGTGCCGATCTGTGGCGGCGGTGAGACCTACCGGACGAGAGACTTCACGCACCTGCCGACCTGGGTGTTTCACGGCGGGAAAGACGGCGTGGTGCCTGTGGAACGTTCCGAAGAGATGGTCGAGGCCATGAACAAGAACGGCGGCAATGCCAAGTTCACCGTCTACCCGGAGGCCGGCCACGACTCGTGGACCGAGACCTACGACAACCCCGAACTGTACGAGTGGCTGCTGCAGCAGAAACGAGGGTAGGAATACTCC
>CAYSCH010000124.1:3236-17468 GCA_964429355.1 uncultured Planctomycetaceae bacterium
CACGATCTTGGTCTGCTCCGAGCAGGCTTCCAGCATCCCGTCGAGGAAGTAATATTCCGGGTCAATGCCCAGCCGCAGATGCCGGCCCTTGTGGCCCTGGCATACAGCGCAGTCACATTCACAGCCACGGACTCTGAGTGCTGCGGGGCATTCCCCCTGCCGCCCTGTTAGAACTCAATCTGTGTGACAACATCCGTGTGGTCTCCCCGCCCAGCAGACGCGGCCCAGGCAGGGCGGGCCTTGCGCAGCGGTTCGGCCGAAGGAGGAAGCCCGTAGTGCAGGGCCGTGATGCGCAGCTTGATCTCGCCGGGCCTGGTCAGCTCAATCTCCGCCTCGGTCATCTCGGAGAAATCCAGAGCGAGCGCTTTCAGGGGAGTTTCGACCGGCCGGCCGTTGAGCGTCACATCGGAGCCAAAGTCCGGATCCACCGCGACGATGACGCGATGCTGATTCTCTCCAGGCTTCAGGAGCAGTTTCAGGCGGCGACCGTCGTCGACGGCCTCTTCCGCCACGAGCTCGACGGTGGGGGGAGCAACGCTCATTTCCGCCTTCCACGCCACGTAGTGCGGCAAATCGTCCTCTGGGGGCCGCGCGATCGCGTGGCGCATGGATTCAGGGAGTCGTCCCAGATTGGCACTCGCGTAGAGACTCGCCTCATTGTCAGATTGCGTATATCCCACCGAGACCGGCTGCGGCCATTTCTCCGAGTAGACCGGAACCACCATCGCGGGTACCAGCCCCACAACCGTCAGGCTCAAAACCACCAAGAGAAATCGGAAGATCCGCGTATCTGCAGTGATCGTGGGAGCGATCAAGAGCCCGATCAGGGCCAGCGGAACCGTGTGAGCGAACGAAGGCAGAAAACCGAGCACATCGACCAGTCCCCGAGCAAGCGGCAGCCAGAGCGCACAGGCCGCCAGCAGGAAAGCCAGGTTAGCCGACTCCCAGCGAAAGCCTCGCCATGAGGCAATGAGTCGGAAGACGCATGCGACGCCCGCCGGCACTGTGAACAGGTAGCTCGCCCCGGGCAAGTACCAGGCCGTCAGAATTCCAAACGCCGCCCAATACACGATCATCACCGCGGGCGCGACGCCGCCCGAAGCACGTCTTCTGATCGGAGTCCAGACGAGGGCGGGTGTGCCCATCCCTATGCACCAGAGTGCCACCCATATCGGCTGGGGCCACGACCACCACGGTATCGGCTCTCTCGTCCACGCGATCACCAACCAGGAAGCGCCAGCCCCCAGAAGGCCCGCCGCAATCAGCGCCAACGGCCAGGCAAACAACCCGAACAGAAGACTGCGAACCCACGCTTCCGATTCCCACCGGCTCGCCAGCAGCACCCCTACGGCGAGCACGGCGACTCCGATCGCAACCGCCAGATTCCAGCGTTGGGGCCACCACACGGTGAACCAACCCAGCGTATCGAAGAACACCGCGTTCCCTTTCGGCAACTCCTCCAGCCGAACGCCCGAAAGGGCCTGGGCCATGGCCAAGAAGTGCTCGCCCTGATGCTGCACGCTGCCCAGGTCGAGGTTCTCCAGGTTGTCGCACGAACTGTGATAGTGCGCCACCCCGCCGATGAAGGCAAAGTTCATACCGGCCACGCCACGCTCCTTAAACACGGTCAGATCCGTGTCGTTGGGGAGCATCTCGTAAATCGCCGGAAACAGCGACGTCGAAATCGTTCGCCGGCAGTGCCGCGCCATGAGCCGGATCAGGCCGAGGTTGTCCGGCCCGGTCTCGAACATGAAGCTGGGCCCGCGCGTACCTCTTGCTTCCCAATTCAAGACGACACGGATCTTGCTCATCAACGGATGCTCGGCAGCAAACGCTCGGGCGCCGCACAAGCCAAGTTCTTCCGCGTCGGTGATCAGGAAGATCACGTCGTTGCGGGGTGGCGGTGCCTGCGTGAGTATGCGGGCGATCTCCAGAATTGAGCACACCCCGCTGGCATCGTCGGCCACTCCCGGGCCCGCCGGCACCGAGTCGTAATGGGCAACCAGGGCAACGGCCTTGGCGCCGTCGGTTCCGCGCAGAGGAACGACGATGTTCTGGACCTGCTCGGTAACACCACGGTCGTCACGGGTGAACGCGGTTTGCACCTCCGGCTCCAGGCCGAGGGCGCGAAATTCGGCGATCACCGCGTCTCGCACGCGTGCGTGGTCGAGACTGCCCGTTGGGTGGGGCACGCCGGGCCGAATGATCTTCTTCAGCAGATTGCCGACTCGTCCGGCAGAGAACTCATCTCCCGCCGCGTCAGGCCCCCGGGCTTCGGGCGCCGCGTATCGCAGCAGCACCAATACCAGCATCAGCAGGAAGGCCGATACGTGCATAACGAACCACAAACTGGGCCTGCTCTGCCCACCATCCCGCTGCGATTCCATCTGTCCACCTCAAAGCTGTCTCGCCCAACACACCACCGCTGCTCGTCGAGCCATTTCCCGGAAACGACCGAATCTGCCCTACCGCCGCACGCTCGAGTTGGAAAAAGAAGGTCGTACCAAATGACGGGACCAGGCCTCCTGTGGCTGCGATGGGGCCGAAGCGGCCTTGCGCACTGGACGGTCCGGTAGCGTGCCTCGATACTCGTCCCTGTATAGGCCGATCTTCTCCATCGGGATCGTCTCGAACGACGGCAGCGCCTGCTTGAGCCACGTCTGCCAATGCGAAATAGCGTCGTGCATTGTCCGCTTGCCGACGCCCGGATCGAATGGCTTGTCCCCGGTTCCCGAAAGATTCGTGAATCCCTTCACCTCGGATCCCTTGACGCTTCCGCTCGTGCTCACCGCCAGGTTGTCGGCCATCTCCAACTTGTCGAGCAGCTTCTTCACGTTCCCGTCGAAACTGCAAACCTCGTTGCTGCAGTCCACAAACACGTTCCGCAAAATCGGGTTGCCCAGGGGCTCGCGAGGGTCTTCGCTCATGATCGCCGCCAGGCGTGGATACCTGGTGCTCCACGGCGGCTGCATGTAGTTCAACCGCTGGGCCTTCTTTTCCAGGCTCCAGCTCTCATCGGCCGGATCGTTCCACTGCTTCCAGGTCATGCCGCGCGAGTCGATATGCAAACCGATGGGGCAATCGATCACCAGGTTGTTCACCACGGGATTGTCGCGCCCGCCTCCGATCATGATCGCCCGCCCCGCACGGTAGAACACGTTGCCCTCGAGCGTGTCGCCGCAATCGCAGTCGTCCAGATAGATTCCCATCGTATTGACGTGCTCCGCGTTGCCGCTGCCGAGGTCGTGAATGAAGTTGTTCCGCAGAATATTGCCGCGACTCGTCCAATCCCGGCCGGAGTAGAATGCGCCGGCGTCGCCGGTTTCCATCACGACGCGATAGACTTCGTTCCGTTCAAACAAATGTTCATTGCCGCCGTACAAGACCGCATTGTGCGGCGCATCGTGGATGCAGTTGTTGCGTGCCACTTGCCCGCAGTCGTTGGCCCCGATCCCGGGCGCGTAGGTGCGTTGAAAGATACCGAAGTGGTGAATGTGATTGTTCTCGGCAACGTTCCCGGCCGGCGCCAGCGACTTCCGATCCCCGCCGCTCAGCGAGATGCCGCCCCGGCCGATGTTGTACACATCGCACGAGCGCACCGTGCTGGCCGAGCCATGCAAAGAAATCCCGCCTCCGGCCAGGTTGGCGATGGTGCAGCCGGCCAGTTCGAAGTGGTACACGTTGCGAGCCAAGATTCCGTCGCCATGGCCGTACTCGAAATCAAGGCCCGCGAGCTTCACATGCTGCGCGCCATTTACCACAACCAGGGGCTCGCTCAAGGTCGCCAGGACGATCTCCGCGCCGCCCAGTTCTTCCTTCGGGTAGAAGTAGAGCCGTTTGCGCGGGCGATCCAGATACCATTCGCCTGGACTATCCAATTCCTCCAGGGCGTTCATGGCGAAGAACCGGCGAGTCTTGGCCCCCCACGTGCCGGCGTTGATGCCGTAGGAGTGCGGCGCGGCCAGAGCCAGGATCTTCTTCTCCCGGTCGTAGGAAGCCACGCGAATCACTTCATCGCTCCAGTCGTGGGTCCAGTATCCAAGCAGCCACACGCCCTCTGCCAAGTTCCAGCCCGCCGGCCGCGGGTCGTCGAAGCGAAAGGAACCCGGGTGCAGCACTCGCAACGATGGATCGGTGGCCTCCGGCTGGGGAAGCCCGGTATCGACGGCCTCGGAGAAACCCGCCCACCCGTCCTCGGTCGCGGTAACATTGGGCCACCGTGCAAGGGTCATGGGCTGCCGGTTCACATACAGCCACGGCCCGACGGGCGCTCCATGAAAGGCGGTCTTAAACTCCGGAAATGCCCCGGGCACCTTGGCCGACAGGTCGCACACCCGCACCTTGTCACGCGCTGCCGCGTCCAGCCGCGATAGCACTGCCGCATCGGTAACCGGCCCGAAAGAACTAGAGTCCAGCAAAATGCCCCCCTGAAACCTCGCTCTGCCGGCTTCAGTGGTCCGGTAAACAACAGGCCCATCCGCGGTGCCGCTATCCTCGGGTCTCAACTCAAACGACCCCTGCACGGGATAGATGCCCGGCGCAACATGGACCGTGACAGCTTCGCCGCTCTTCGAAGTCCCAGCCTTCCGCATCCCGCGGACCGCATCCCGTGCTTGCGCGAGCGTTCCAAAGGGGCTTTGAACGCTGCCGTCGCCGCCGGCCGCCGCGTCTGCCGATACGTACACGTCCACGTCGGCATAGGCACACGAAACCATTGCCAGGGCAAGCCACAGCCACATGCACCGCTTCATATTGCACCTCACACAGCCAGATTGGTCGGATGATTCACCGATCTTCGTACAGTACCGCAAAAAGTCCGCGGCTATTGAAGATGTACGGTAGCACAAGCTGCTGCCACGCGGAAGTCATCAGCCAGTTCCACCGGCCATTTGCGGGCCCTTGCCTCCTTCCGGTGCCGAAATCCCCGGCCAAGCGGCACTTTCCCTGCCAAGTCAAATCACGTATTCTGGGGAGAACGTTCGATCTGTCGACCTGTACGACCAACCTTGAAGATCGTTGAGTTCTTCACCCAGCCCCGCGACCCATGGGAGCAGACCGTTTTTTCGAGCGGTGGCTCGCAGTGGCCGTCGGCCCGCCGCCCGGGAGGTGCAATGTGAATCGGCTGATCTCTGCTGGCCTTGTCCTGCTGGCCTGTGTCTCAACTCCAGCCGCAGAACCTCCGGCGCCGCTGCTGCCCGTGCCCTCGCCGCAGCAGCTCCGCTGGCAACGTGCAGAGATGACCATGTTCCTGCACTTCGGTGTCAATACGTTCACCGATCGGGAGTGGGGCGACGGCACGGAAGATCCTGATGTCTTCAGCCCCAAGGACCTCGATTGCCTCCAGTGGGTGCGAGAGGCTCGGGCAGCCGGGTTCGGTATGCTGATTCTTACGGCGAAACACCACGACGGATTCTGTTTGTGGCCCAGCGCATACACCGATCACTGTGTCCGGTCGAGCACGTGGCAGGAGGGCAAGGGAGACGTGCTGCGGCAGTTCGTCGACGCCTGCCGTGCCGAACAGATGCCGGCCGCTTTTTACCTGTCGCCCTGGGATCGCCACGAGCCCAGCTACGGAGACAGCCCGCGCTACAATCAGCACTTCATCAACCAACTGACCGAACTGCTGACAACCTACGGCCCCTTCGCGGAAGTCTGGTTTGACGGCGCGTGTGGCGAAGGCCCGAATGGAAAGGAGCAGGTCTACGATTGGCCCAGCTATTACGCGAAGATCCGCCAACTGGAACCTACCGCACTGATTGCGATCTGCGGTCCGGACGTCCGCTGGGTGGGCAACGAATCGGGCGTGGCTCGTTCAGGCGAGTCGAGCGTGAAAGACGCCGGTCCCGGGCAAGATGGCGTCGACGGCAAAGTCTGGTATCCGGCCGAGTGCGACGTGTCGATCCGGCCCGGCTGGTTCTATCACGCCTCCGAGGACAACAAGCTGAAGAGCGTGGAACACCTTCTGGATATCTACTTCAAGTCGGTCGGTCGCAACAGCGTGCTGCTGCTGAACGTTCCCCCGGATCGCGCCGGGCGATTGTCGAACTGCGACGCCCAGCGGTTGGCTGAATTTCGTGCGGCACTCGACGAAATCTTTGCCACCGACTTGTGTGCCGGCCGCCCAGCGCAGGCCGACAACGTTCGCCAAAATGACGCACGGTTTGCCGCCGCCAACCTCACCGACGGCAATCTCGACACCTATTGGGCAACCGATGACAGCGTGATGGGCGGTTCCGCAGAAATCCAGTTCCCGTCAGTTCAACCGTTCAACGTGATCAACGTCCAGGAATACATTCCGCTCGGGGAGCGTGTGCGGCGGTATCATATCGATGCGAAAACGTCCGGCGGGTGGCAGACCGTGGCTTCCGGCACGATCATTGGCCAGCGGAATCTGCTTCCAATTCCGGTCGTCACCGCCGAAGCTCTCCGGCTGGTGATCGACGAAGCGGCCGCCTGCCCGGCGATCGCCTCTTTCGGAGCCTACTACAGCCAGCGGGCCGTTCAGGCCGGTTCTGGGTCCCTGGCGGCGCACCAACCGGCGGAGGCTTCCAACGTTCACGGCGACGGCACCGTCTACGGCCCTGACAAGGCGCTCGACGACGATCCGCAGACACGTTGGGCAACCGCCGACGAGGTGCGCCAGTGCTGGCTCGATGTCGACCTGCGCGAGCCTCAGGCGGTTGGCCGGATCACGATTTCCGAACTCGAGCCTCGCATCACCAAATTCCAGATCGAGTACCGCCTGGCACCTGACGAGCCCTGGAAGACCGCCCTGTCGGGTGACAAGGCCGGTGAGCACTTCGAAGCGAGCTTTCCCTCCGTCCAGGCCAGGTACGTCCGGCTGCATATTCTCGACGCAAGCTTCGCGCCAACCATCTGGGAGTTCGGCGTCTTCGGTCCTGATAAAGGAAAGACCGATCACTAACCGGTTCCATTTCCACAAGCGAGTAACCCAATGAAACCCCATCGAACCCTTGCACATCCCGTCGTTGTCTCTCATTCGCCAATGGGTCGTCCTCTCTCCCGCAGCGCCGGAAGGATCATCGCCCCCCTGCTGCTCTGCGCTGGGGTCGCCATGTTTGCGCGAGCCGCCGAGCCGCATCCGTCTCTGCCGCAGTCGGGGACCATGGATGGCCTTGGTGTCAACATCCACTTCACCGATCCCCGGCCGGGCGAGATGCAGATGCTGGCCGAAGGCGGCTTCCGCTGGGTTCGGATGGATTTCACATGGGAGGGCACCGAACGCGAGAAAGGCCGCTACGACTTCTCGGCCTACGACCGGCTGCTCACCGCACTGGAACCGCACCAGATCCGCTCGCTGTTCATCCTGGACTACAGCAATTCATTGTACGAAAAGGAACGATCCGTCACGACCGAAGAGGGCCGGCTGGCCTACGCTCGTTGGGCAGCCGCTGCCGCCGAGCATTTCCGCGGCCGGGGCATTTTGTGGGAGATCTGGAATGAACCGAACATCAGCGGTTTCTGGAAGCCGGCCCCGAATGTAAACGACTATGCGGCAATGGCCCTGGCTGCGGCCCGCGCAATCCGCACCGCCGCCCCGGGCGAGGCGATTATCGGGCCGGCCACGTCGACGATCGATCTGGAGTTTCTGGAAGGGTGTTTCAAGGCCGGCCTGCTCCAGTGGTGGGACGCCGTATCCGTCCATCCCTATCGTCAGTCGGCGCCCGAATCCGCCGCCGTCGAGTACCACCGGCTCCGGCGGCTGATCGCCCAATACGCTCCCGCCGGCAGATCGATCCCCATTCTCTCAGGCGAATGGGGATACTCGTCCGCTTGGAAAGGATTCGACCCCGATCGGCAGGGAGAAATGCTGCCACGCCAGTGGCTGACCAACCTCTCCCAGGAGATTTCCGTCTCCATCTGGTACGACTGGCATGACGACGGCCGAGATCCCCAGGAGCCGGAACACCATTTCGGCACTGTCCAGCACCAGGAATACCCGGATCGCCAGCCCGTCTACGACACCAAGCCTGCCTACCTGGCGGCAAAGACCCTGACGACCACCCTGGCCGGCCACCGTTTCAGCAAGCGGATTGCGGCCGGCAACCACGACACCTATGCCTTGCTGTTCGAGAAAGCCGATCAGCAGCGACTGGCCGTGTGGACAACCGCCGCCGAACCGACCAAGGTCAGAATTCCCTCGCGCGACGGCCGCTGGGAGCAGATTTCTCACACGGGTGAGAATCGATCGTTCGTCTCCGCGACGAACGGATACCTGGAGGTGACCGCGACCAGTTCGCCCCAGTATTTGATTGCGGGCACGCCACAGGCGGTCCCGGCCGACGTGCCGGTTGCCCATGCCCTTCACGCCGCCCTGGTTGCCGGGCCGGGACCCGTCGTGACCGTCCAGATCGATAACCTCGAGGACATTCCATTTCAGGGAACGGCCCGTCTGACGGACGTTGGCGGTATTGCCCCCGCCGGTTTGGAGCAGCCCCTGCAGCTGTCCGCCGGCCAGGCAAATCAGTCGCTGCGGTTTCCGCTCTCGGCACGCCCCATGGGCGAGTGTCAGGTCGGCCTGCGGATTGAAGACCCAAAAGGCAACTTGATGCACGAGCTGCCCAGCAAGCGTTTCGTCTATTTGTCCGACGAGGTGCTGACCACGTGCCATGCCGTCGCCGATGGCGACGCCGAAGTTGCCTGCAAGGTGTCCGTCGCGGTTGCCCAAGCTCCAGAGCCCCTGCCCGACAGCAACGCTGCCGTCCTGCGGATCGATTACCAGTTCGGCGCGGGCTGGAGGTTTCTGCGTGTGGTTCCGAAGGATGGTGAACCAGGTGAACTGGCCGGCAAGCCGACCGGTTTTGCATTCTGGGTCTTCGGCGATGGCCAGGGCACCAGTCCTCGGCTGCGGGTCCGAGATGCCACCGGCCAAACCTGGCAACCGTCGGGCCAGACCATCGATTGGCGGGGATGGCGTTATGTTGAACTGCCGCTCACCGCGTCCAGCGGGCACTGGGGTGGTGCCGCCGACCATGTCATCCACTATCCCCTGGTATGGGACAGCGCATTCCTGCTCGACAACCCATCGAAACAAGAGAATCAAGGGTCTATCTATGTCGCCACACCAATGGTCCTGTATTGATGTGCCCTGCATCCGGCAGGCAAGCGTCCCAGACGATGCCCAACCGGCGCCTCTGCGGGCGACAATGGCTTGGATCGTCATTTATGGCTGGCTTGTGACGGGTGGTGCCGCTGAAGTGCATGGAGGCGAGCAACTGAGCCCGGGTGCAGGTGCGGTGGAATCGCGGGTGTTCAATGTTCTTGACTACGGGGCCGTAGGCGACGACAAGACGGACAACACCGCGGCGTTTTCAGCTTGTCTGAAGGCGGTAATCGAGGCCGGAGGCGGGCGGATGTACCTGCCGGCTGGCGTCTACTGCGGCCGGATCATCATCCCCGCCATCGAGTCACCCAACTGGATCGCCCTTGAGATCGTGGGCGAGAGCCAGCCTGCGCCCATCTTCGGCACGATCGGACGGTTCGAGCTGCTGAACAACGGTACCATCGTCAAGAGCCTCGCCACTTCCGGCCCAGCGGTCATCTCCGCCATTCCCGCCGGCGCCAAACCCGGCAGCTTCTCCGGCGTCCACGTCGTGCTCAAGGACCTGGAGGTGAGAACCCATAACGACCCGCACATCGGCGGCATCGATCTGGAGTCGGTGCAGCAGTGCCGGATCGAGAACGTGGTCGTCAACACGGGCATGTACAATGTGCAGGCCGCCAAACCGACCCATGGCACCAAGGGGCTGGTCACTCCGGCAATCAACAACGGAGCTTTGACGGTGCTGCGGAACGTGATCGTCACCGGGTTCCACACCGGCATCGTGGTCAACGAGCATACGGACGGCGACAACATCGTGGTGGCGAGCAACATCGACGGCTTGGATTTCGTTACGGCCTATCATGCCTCCCGCTTTGGCCGGGTAGGGGCGTACCGCTGCACCAACATGCTCACGGTGACGGGGGAGCACGCTTTTTCGATCGAGCAGTTGAACCTTGAGCATTCCGGACCGGGGCAGACGGATGAGAACAATGCCTGGCAGACGACGGTCAACGACATCAACGATCCCGGCAATCGCGGTGTGGCCGACATCAACTACTGGGTGGTTCTGGGGAATGTGGGCGTGAGCGAGGTCTTCACCCGCAACGGCGGCGCCTCGATCCTCGCCCGGCGGATCGGCTCCGCCCCGGCAGGCAGCAGCGGAACGGGAGAGCAACGCTGAATCGTTGCGGAAGACGGACCGACGAGTTCGCGACTTCCGTTGGTTCAACCGTCATTGCGACGGGAACACCGGGTCGCCCCGGTTCTTGAACCGGGGCGACGTGCGTCCCCAGAGGCTTCGCTCCACCCGCCCGTGGCGACGAACCGTGGGCGTGCCGGTTTTCCGGATCTTCAACTTGACGCCAGGCGGTTCTTCAGGTAGCATCTAATTAGATGTTAATTGAATGCGAGGGCCTTGTCATGAATATCACCCGCGATATCGACTCGTTGACCCACTTCAAGCGAAATACCAGCGAGGTCATCGAACAGCTCAAAACGACCGGCCAGCCCATGGTGCTCACCGTGAACGGCAAGGCGGAGATCGTCGTCCAGGACGCCGCGTCCTATCAGGCCATGCTCGAACTGGTCGACCGGGCCGAAGCGATTGCCGGCATCAAGAAGGGTCTCGATTCCATCGAGCGAGGTGAGGGGATTCCCGCCGAGGTCGCTTTTGCGCGTCTCCGCAAGAAGCACACAATCCCCCGCAAGACATGAAGAAGTACCGCCTCATCATCCAGCCACCCGCGTTTGAGGATCTCGACGCGGCCTACCAGTGGATCTACCAGCGTGCGCCCGAGGCCGCCATTGGCTGGTTCAATGGGTTTGTGGACGCCCTGAACTCCCTTTCCGAATCTCCTGAGCGTTGCGGATTTGCACCCGAGAACAATGCAGTTGAGCCCGAAATTCGCCAACTTCTCTACGGGCGCCGCGGCGGCGTCTACCGCGCACTATTTACTATCACCGGTACCAGCGTTCGCGTGCTTCATGTCCGTCATGCCGCCCAAGAGACTCTCTCCGCCAAGGAACTTGGCGAAGACCTCGGATAGCCCGCTCCTGAAAATCCGGATGGTCTTGGCGCGGGCTGGAAGTTCCTGCGTCTGGTTCTGGAGGATGGTCAGGGAGCTGAGCTCGCCGGCAAGCCGACCAGCTCCAGTCCTCGGCTGCGGGTCCGACATGCCACCGACCAGACCTGGCAGTCGTCAGGTTCCTTGCGATAGGGGTGCGTTCCCGTGGGACTCATCCACTGGCCCGTTGCCGTCAGTTGCCGGGAAGGGTAGCATGACGGCACATCTTGCCAGACGCACAAACCGGCAAGCTCCAGGCACTGCTTACTGACCTTGCGCACGGGAACTCCTCACGATGGCAAACAACTCCAGCATAGTCCCATCACGTCGCGATTTTCTCAAGAAGGCCGGCTCCGTCGCCGCGGCTTCTTCCCTGGTGGCCGCAGGCGCTCCGAGAGTCCACCCCGCCGAGAACAATACGATCCGGTTGGCCCTGATCGGCTGTGGGGCACGCGGTACCGGCGCCGTGGCCAACGCCCTGCTGGTCAAGCAAGGACCGGTCAAACTGGTGGCCATGGCCGATGTGTTTCCCGATGTGATCGAGCAACGGCTCAAGTACCTGCAGGGCAGCATCCAGGCCAGTTGGGATCGCACTCCGGCCGATGGGTTGGGAGCGGGTATCGATGTCCCGCCGGAGCGCCGCTTCGTCGGCTTCGACGCCTACCGCCAGGCCATGGACTGCCTGGGCCCGGGCGACGTCGCCATCCTGGCCACGCCGCCGGCCTTCCGTTGGGTCCATTTCGCCTGCGCGATCGAAAAGGGGCTCAACGTCTTCATGGAGAAGCCGCTCACGTCCGACGGACCCACGTCGCGCCGCATGCTGAAGCAGGCAGAAGAGTCGATCGCCAGGAACCTCAAGGTGGGCGTCGGCCTGATGTCGCGCCACAGCCGCCCCATCCAGGAGTTGCACGAGCGCGTCAGCGATGGCGAAATCGGCGATATCTTCCTCCTCCGCGCCTACCGGCTCATCGGGCCGCTGGTGACCGCCTTCTCCCATCGTTGGCCCGGAACACCCAGTGAACTCCTCTGGCAGATCCAGCGCTTCCACAGCTTCATCTGGGCCAGCGGCGGTTGCTTCAACGACTTCTACATCCACGTGATCGACAACGCCTGCTGGATGA
Source organism: uncultured Planctomycetaceae bacterium (assembly GCA_964429355.1). Lineage (GTDB taxonomy): Bacteria > Planctomycetota > Planctomycetia > Pirellulales > Thermoguttaceae > JAAYAY01. Next base: position 15,485 of record CAYSCH010000124.1, read on the forward strand.
AGAACGCCTGGCCGGTCAAGGCCCAGGCAATCGGCGGCCGCCACTATCGCACCAGTCCCGACGGCCAGCCCTACGTCGACCAGAACTTCGACACGTATGGGGTGGAATACACCTTTGCCGACGGTGCCCGGCTGATGCTCGACGGCCGCTGCATGCCCGGCTGCCACAACGACCATTCGAGCTGCGCCCAGGGAACCAGGGGCGCGGCCGTGATCTCCAGGTCGGGCGACTGCGGGCCCCCTTCGAGCACCTACCGGACCCACTCTTTCGAGCCTGCCGACCTGATCTGGCGATCCGAGACCGCCCCCGCCGAACGCAGCCCCTACAACAACGAGTGGAACGACCTGGTCGACGCCATCCGCAACGACAAGCCTTACAACGAGGTCCGGAGCGGCGTCGAGGCCTGCATCGTGTCGAACATGGGCCGCCGGGCGGCGCATACCGGCCGGGTCGTCACCTTCGACGAAACGCTCCAGTCCGACCAGGAGTACGCCCCCGGCGTCGACAAGTTCACCGCCGATTCCCCCGCCCCCGTCCAGGCCGATGCCGATGGCCGATACCCCGTCCCGCAACCCGGTATCCTTACGGATCGAGAATATTAGAGCCGCTAACAAAACCACCGGCTGTGCACATCCATGCCCGTGGGAAACTCATACGTTTTGTGAGGGCTTTTTAGACTTGCCCGCGAGGCCCTTCGACGACTCGCGTGGTGTGCCACTGCCTACTTGTTGGCAGTGTTTGAGAAACCGCACAAGGATCGCAATGCTGGCGGTGCCGACCCAGGTTTGCAGGGGCGATGCCGTCGGGCCGGCGGCCCTTCGGCTTCGACGCACGTCGTGTGCCACTGCCCCTTCAAATCCTCCCAGACGAACCGCTCTCGGCAATCGCAGACCACTGTCGCTATCGTTGATACGCTTGGCAGGCTGCTTTTTCCTGCTCGAGGGTCGTCTTCCCCTCGTAGATTACAAAGCGGGTCCTGTAGTCGACGGGCTTGCCCTTGGGGAGCGGGACAATCGTCTTCCCCGGAAAGGCCAACGAGATGCAGGTGGAACCGTAGTAGCGGAAATTGTTCGGAAAGAGCGGAGTCGCCTTCGACTCGAACATCATCAGCGTCGTGAAATCGGCTTTCTCGACACCGGCCGCCGGATACTTGCCGTAAAGGGCCATCCACGCGGAGTCGCCCAACGCCGCCCGATCCGACACCCTCTCCACGATCGCCAGGTCGTCGCCTCGCCACTGGTCCGGACTCGGATGCACGGCACGCATCGAGAACTCCTGCACATCCGGATTCAGCCGGACCGTCATTCCGCCGTAGCCGCCGTAATCAACTTTCTGACGGCCGGTAATGGCCACGTCGTCGACCAACGCCTCCAGCCTGACATCCACATCGACCGTGCGGCTCCGGGCCCCCGCCATCCCTGTCGTCCTGGAGACACGAATCGTGACCGTCTCCTTGACGATGTCGGCCGGGTCATCGTCATATCGCCAGACATTCTCTGCCTGAAGGACGGCCTCATCACCAAGGGCCTCCATCTTCGTAATCTTGACCGGATAAGTGCGGATCTTGCAGACCGCCCAAAGGTCGCCGATCTTGCCATGGTGGCGTATCTCACACCAGCTCCACCAGAGACTCCGGTGGTGCAGATGATCCTTCGGGTAGTCGGCGGTGAGCGGCTCGCCGTGGAAACCATACAGCGGATAGATGTAGTCGCTCCGCTCGCCCCCGTACCGGCTTCCGTCAGTGAAATAGGCGCCGTCGTAAGGCGTTTCACCCTTCCCGAAATGGCCCGCCTCGACACCGGCCGGGAGCGGAACCTCGCCGAACCGGTAGGTCAAGATCGGCTGGCCCTGCTCCGAGATTGTGTAGCTTTGCGTCTGTTCATCCACGGAAATCGCCAATGGCCCCTCCGTCGCAAAAAGTGGTGCCGGAACAAAAAACGCCAGCAATGTTACGATCCTGAGCCTGTGGTTGACCATTTGTCGA